>CAZXUE010000045.1:0-3481 GCA_964643895.1 uncultured Candidatus Saccharibacteria bacterium | reverse complement strand
ATTTAGTAGGCCACGGCGTGGGGCATCAGGTGCATGAAGAGCCAGATGTACCAAACTACGGCGTAGCTGGAACTGGCAACAAATTATCAAAAGGCATGACTATTGCCATCGAGCCTATGAGTACTCTCGGTTCCGAGCGAGTAGTGTTAGATCAAGACGGCTGGACCATCAAAACCTACGACAACTCCCTCAGCGCCCACTTCGAACACACCATATTGATTGTGGAGGACTCGGCTGAAATCCTCACGCTTGCCTAGAGAGTTAATCGTGAGAAGTGGGTTAACGAGATCATGCAAGATTATGGTTCAATCGTTCCCACTCACTATCAATAAAGTCCGGGTTATTTTCAACCTCTTGGTGCAGATCACCCATAAGGGCAACTAGCTCTGCTTGTGCTATGCTGTATGCTCGTTGCGCACTTATCATAAATCGAATTTCGCTCATCGGCTCACCTAGGGCTAGCATATGTTTAATGGTGTCGAGATCTCTCCAACCCGAAAGAGCTGGTGCCGAACTGGCGTACGCACTGTAACGTTCTGCATACTCACGCAAGGTGAAGGGCGCATCCGCAAGAGGCCCTGAACGGGATGACGCAGAGATTATTAGGTTGCGATCAGATTCATCAAGTGACTGCCAAGCTTGCAAAGCCTCGGTGGCGAGCCTATCGTTTTCATCTTGCCAAGACTGGTCGTCCCTATCAGAGGCTTCACTCATACCACTAGTATACAACTTTTTCTGTTGTACTTTGAGTTGCGCGAAAGAGAGCACAAGCGGTATACTTTTAGCTATGCAAGAACATCAACAGGTAGCGGTGGGCATTGATATTGGCACCACCTCAGTCCGATGCACAATCGGACTGGTTCAAGAAGATCAGACGGTTAAGTTAATTGGTGTTGGTGAAGCACCAAATTCGGGTTTTCGAAAAGGGAGCGTCGTTAATATTTCTGAAACAGCGACGGCGCTGGATCAAGCAATTGCTAATGCTGAGCGTATGTCAGGAGTCCAAATTAGCAGTGCCACTGCTAATATTAACGGCGCACACATCAAGGGAGTAGATTCCAAAGGGATCATCGCAGTTTCTGGCAACGAGATTACTGAGGACGATCTGCTGAGAGTTGAAGATGCGGCTACGGTGCTTCAACTGCCGCAACACCACGAGATTCTGAGTGTTTTCCCACGTAGCTATAATCTAGATGGCCAGGCTAATATTAAAGATCCCATTGGCATGAGCGGCACCCGGCTTGAGGTTGATGCACATGTGGTAACGGTTGCAGCGCCAGCATTAAAAAATCTTGAAAAGGTGGTTGAGACTACCCAAACCCGCGTTAATCGTTTAAGCGTGGGTAGTCTTGGCGCAGCGCAAGCGGTGATTTCGCGAGAGCAGCGTGAGAATGGTGTGGCGGTACTTGATATTGGTGCGACCACCTCAAACCTGATTGTGATTGAGGACGGCGATGTGCAGCTGGTAAGCGTCATTCCAATTGGTGGAAACCACATTACAAATGATCTTGCGATTGGCCTTAGAACTGATCTGAAGGTCGCTGAGGCAGTTAAAAAGAACTACAAGTACCTTACGCAAAATAGCAAAACCCGGCCGAAACACGTTAAAGTAGTGGTTAATCGTAGCGAGCATGTTTTCCCGACCAAAGATATTGAACTCGTCATCACAGCTCGTTTGGTTGAACTGTTTGAATCAGTTGATAAAGAGTTGGCAAAGATACATCGTAGCAAAAAGTTGCCCGGCGGCATGACGCTGGTAGGCGGCGCGGCGCATCTTCCGGGTATTGATGTGGTTGCCCGTGAAGAGTTGGCACTTTCTGCTCGCGTGGCTTTCCCAGCCAGCATAGGCGGATTAAAAGAGAAGGTTGCGCGACCAGAATACGCGACAGCAGTAGGCCTGATGCTCCTCGATGTTCATAAAGATGAAGATACTAGCTACGGTGGGCGTGGCTTAGGCGGTAGGTTGCAGCATAGCGCAGATCAAGCCCGAAACCTCTTCCAAAAAATCCTCTCCCGTTTCGGGTTCTAAGTACTGTGTATCCGTTATCCCAAACTTGATTTGGGATCCAGTAATTATCATCACTGGCGACACAATCTAATAAATTCTAATGTCTAAATCCGAGGAGTATGATTTAGCAATGCTTCTAATCTTTGGTCTGCGACTTTTTACTTAGATAGAATTTTTCGTAGGCTTTATCAAAACGATCAAGGATTTGCTCAGTCGTTCCATTATTGCCAACGTTTGAATCCCACCATGATTTGTTAATCTCTACACCCGTTAGCTTTTGTACACGAATAATGGCGTCGTTAATATCACCTCTAAATAGCTTTCGTGCTTTTGGAATATCGTTACTCATATTTAACTCCCTTAGTAATTATTGAGATACCTTGACGCTTAGGGTTTTAGGTCATGAAGTACCTCCTCACTATTTAGAAGCAGCATAGCAAGATGGCTCTCCAGAGAGGTGGCATCACAATCGTTTCTAAAAAGTTTCTGTGCGTAATGATCAAGTTCTCGGACAGCAATCTCTATCTGCTGACGCCCTAGGTTAGTGAGTTGTATGGTATTCTGCCGTCGATTATTAGGTGTCGTGATACTACGTGTGTAGCCGCCTGCTATCAGTTTTTCAACTTGTCTACTAATAGCGGCAGGGGATACCCCAAGAAAGCGAGCAAGGCTGGATTGATCGCAGGCGCCCACCTCTCGTATGGCTAAGAGTATTGTCATCTGAGACCAGCGTACATCCACTTGTTGCAACAATATTTCGTCAAAAACCTTAGCAATTGTATTGCTCAGAATGTGTAATTTATACATGTGGCTTGAGCTAAAGTGAAATCGTGACATATATAAATGTTAACACGTTAATACTTAATATGTCAATAATAAACTTGAACACATAAATTTTTAATAGTGTATACCAAAAGTGTTCGCGGTAACCTCTGATGGTGATGCTGAATTTTGGTGTTATTGATTTTCCTAGCACATGCGGTATATACTGAGTACCATAAGTAATTGAGGGGGAAACGTGCCAGAAGTAAAACCTGCCGATATTCAAGCATTTGCATCTATTAAAGTAGTGGGCGTAGGTGGTGCGGGGGGCTCTGCTGTTAATCGCATGGTTGATTCCGGTCTGAAGGGTGTGCAGTTTATTGCCATCAATACCGATGCTCAGGCGCTGTATCACTCTCGTGCAGCGACCAAAATTCATATTGGTAAAGACACCACTCGTGGCCTTGGAGCTGGCGCTGACCCAAGTATGGGGCAAAAAGCGGCCGAAGAATCGGCCGACGAGATCAAAGAAGCGTTAACTGGTGCGGATATGATCTTTATTACGCTTGGTGCTGGTGGCGGTACTGGTTCGGGAGCAGCGCATGTAGTGGCAAAACTCGCCCAGGAGATGGAAGTTTTAACGGTTGGCGTGGCAACGAGGCCATTTGCTTTTGAAGGTGAAAAACGCCGAAAGAATGCGGAATTTGCTAT
>CAZXUE010000044.1:0-4246 GCA_964643895.1 uncultured Candidatus Saccharibacteria bacterium | reverse complement strand
AGGGGTTGGCTGGTGGGTGCGCTGTCGCCAAGAGCGACTTTGGTGGCTCGTATCTTTGATACGATTGCATTTTTACAATTAAGCTACGCTATATCTAGCGTCGGTACACCAGATATAGCGTAGCCTTTAGCTTTCAAGCTCGACACCCATCGCCTGCGCAATCGTCAAAAAATCCTTTTCGCTTATCTCAATCACGCCGAAACGAAACTTGTAGCCCCATGACTGCTTGTTCTCGATAAAATCCAGTTCGTCAATCAGCGGACGAATTGGCGCCTCATTGCCTTGCTTGAAATCAACATCGTGCCGCCATGGGTGAAAATCTGGCGACATTTCGGCTTGGTACGGTTCATCGTCAATCACTTGCCCGATTGCCGTAAATGCTTGCAATGGCTCGCCGTCTGTAAAGGCAGTCTTTGGCGAGTAAAATATGATCCAATCGCCGCGCTGCATTTTCTTCAACGCCCATGGCTTGCCATGGTTGGCTTGGGTGAAGCCTTCTGCGACTCCGCGCTGTACATGGTCGCGGCTGACGACGTTTATCCAGTGTTTGGTCATAGTGTTATTTTATCATTTTTTGCGTGCGCCACACGCCCCATTACAGGCAAAAAAGGACGGCGTAAGCCGCCCTTGTGTTTTTCGTTCTGCCCCTAGTGTGGGGTCGTCCATACGCACAAGCCCTAAAGCCTGTGGTACGGACGACCCGTCGTATGTAATGGTACTTCTACAATTGCTTGTAGTTGTACCGTGTATAAGTATAAAAAGCACAATTTTTGATGTAAACTACACGAATTAAAAAATCTTTGTCAAGGGCAATTTTACAGAGGTAATCTAATTTATTTTTCTTCTTCTTTATATTTATATTGAGCTACTATCTGCTTTTGGCGTGTAATGCACCATCACACCACCTTGGCTAGAGACCTTCGACTCAACAAGATTCAAGTTTTGTTGTGTGTCACCCGCGAACATTGACTTGCCAGAACCGATCACGACCGGCGTGACTTGTAACCAGTAGTCATCAATCAAGCCAGCCTTTTCAAGCGTTGCAATGATACTGCCGCTGCCAAAGATGATAATGTCGCCGTCGCTTGTTTCTTTGAGTTTCTGGATCGCTGCCGGCAAATCACCCTCAAGCCGTTCGACATTTTGCCAGCCCAGATCATCGTCTTTACTGGTAACGACGACTTTTTTGAGGTTCGTAAGCAACGCGGCAATATCGCGCTCATGCTGGCGTAGTGATTCGTCGGGGAGAAAATCCAGCTGCATTTCACCAGAGTTGACTTTTGGCCAGTAACTGGCGAACATATCGTAGGTAGTGCGGCCAAACAAAACGGTCGTCGGCTGCTCTTTGCCCGATGGGCCAAAGACATAACTGTCAAGCTCAATGTCTGGCATGAACCAGTCCAGCTCGCCATTAGGCCCGGCAAACATGCCATCAACAGTGGTGCGGTTATTAACGATAATTCTATTCATAGGTATTTCCTCCTTTTAATCTATTTTATCATTTTTTACTACGCTAGTTTACATAGACAGCACGTCCCACTACTAGTAAAAGAGGGCGGCGATAGCCGCCCTTGTGTTTCTCTAGTGCTTTCGGTTATCACCCGGCTTTACTGTTTGTTAGTCACTAAACGCACAAGGCGAGGGTGCGCGAAGCGCGTCGGCTGTGCCGACCAGAGCCGTGCCGCCTCTACTGCTTTTTGCAGTAGACGAGCCACCAGCCAACCCCTTTTCAGCTAAAAAAGAAATTCGGCGGGGGAAATATCAAAAAAAGGCAAAGGGGTTGGCTGGTGGGGCGCGTGGGCGAAAGTGTAAAATTGCACCACATTATTAATTCCTATGGATCTTAAATTACAAAGTAAACTCGATCATAATCTAGTTGCGAAACTTCGCTTTAAGCGTGTTACAAATCCAAGATTGCTTATATCTTTCTCTGCTGTTCCAGGATCTGGCAAAACAACAATAGCCAAACAAATTCATCAAACATTCAGAACGCTCTATTTGGAAAATGATGCAATACGCAAAGCAATTCTAGAATTAGCCCCGCACTTAAATGGTATAGAAGACATAAATAAGTGTCTCTACAGCTACTTACCGCACTTCTACGAGCGAGTTTTCGAGCTATCAAATAGAACATGGGTTGTTGACGCAACAATCAACAGTTATGCGTATGACTTCTTTGCTATGGCAAAAAAATATAAATTTCAAACCTACGTTATTAGAATTGAAAAATCAAAAGATTTAGTGAAACGGCAAATTACGGAACGAGGAGACCGCCCACATGCAACGGTCGCAGACTATATTTCGGCACTACCGGTAAGAGAAATGGAGCACCAAAAATTCGCCGAGAACTTCGAGAGTGATTATGTTGTTTCAGAGGGTGGCGCCAAGGAGATTTCGAGCATAATTGATGATATCCAAGCCAGATTTTTTATGAGTAAGTAAAAAAACTTTATCCTTTATGCTAAGATAATGCATATGGTTGAAGGTGAGGGTTATTTGAATGAGTAAAGTTGCGGATTATTTGCGGCAGCATGTGGTGGGCGAGGTGCTTACGTCATCCTCGGTTCGTAAATACTTTAGTACGGATGGTAGTGTCTTTCAGGTAACACCGCAGGTGGTGGTGTATCCGCGCTCGACTGATGATATACGGAAGATTGCCCGGTTCTCGTGGCAGCTTGCTGAACGCGGCAAAGTTGTGCCGATTACGGCTCGTGGTGCCGGGAGCGATCAAGCTGGCGGGGCGCTGGGTGAGGGTATTATTTTAGCTTTTCCAGCTCATTTGAATAAACTTCTTGAGCTCGATACAAAAAAGAACATTGCGCGGGTACAGCCGGGTATCAATTATCGAAACTTTCAAGACACCATCAAAACGCATGGTCGATTTTTACCCCCGTATCCAAGTTCGATTGATTTCAGCACTATCGGTGGTGCGGTCGCCAATAATGCAGCTGGCGAGCGAACGGTTAAGTACGGCGCAACTCGTGAGTTCGTGCGCGGACTACAGATGGTGCTTGCTAATGGCGAGCTTATTCAGACTGGCCGGCTCAGCAAGCGTGAACTTAACCATAAAAAAGGGCTCTCAACATTTGAGGGCGAAGTGTATCGGCAACTTGACGGTTTAATATCTGACAACCAGGAGCTTATTCAAGCTTCGCACAAAAATACCTCAAAGAACTCCTCCGGTTATGATCTAGCAGGTGTGAAGCTGGCTGACGGCACCTTCGATCTTACGCCATTAATTGTTGGCTCCCAAGGCACGCTTGGTATTGTTTCAGAGGTTGATTTGTCGATTGTACCAAATAATATGAACCGTAGTTTAGTGGTAGCCGGTTTCGCGGCGATAGATGATGCGAGTTCTCTAGTGAACGATATCTTGAAGCTTGCTCCGGCAGCTGTTGAGATGGTGGATCGCCATTTGCTTGATTTTATTGAATCGCATTATCCAAATCAGTTGAAAGGTTTACTCGAGCCGCCATTTCCGGAGATACTTCTGTTAATTGAGTTTGATGATCTGGGCAACAGTGCTCAGCAGAAAAAGGTTAAGAAGCTTCTTAAGGTACTTGGGCGAGTAACGCAAGATTACCAGGTAACAACCGATTATGACGAGCGCGATGAGCTTTGGAAAATTCGCCACTCAGCTGCGGCAGTTATTGCGCACTCTGAAGGTAATAAAAAAGCACTCCCAATTATTGAAGACGGTATTGTGCCGCAAGAAAACTTTACAAAGTTTATTCATGGTATTTATACGTTGTTTAAAAAGTATAATCTTGACGCTGCTGTTTGGGGGCATGCTGGCAATGCAAACGTTCATTTGCAGCCGTTCTTAGATTTGAGTAGCGTGGGTGATCGGCAAAAAGTCTTTAAGCTTATGGATGAGTACTACCATATGGTGCTCCAGCTTGGTGGCTCCACTGCAGCAGAACATAACGACGGACGCCTACGGGCACCTTACCTGCCGCAGCTCTACGGGCCTGAGATGTATAAAATATTTGAGGCTACCAAGAAGATATTTGATCCGCACGGTATCTTAAACCCCGGTGTTAAACTTGGCGTTACAAAAGAGGACCAACTCCGAGAGCTACGCCGTGAATATAATATGGACCAACTCGGCCATCACCTGCCTCGTAGCTAGTTTTTGGATTGTTTCTATCTGTTGAACATGATAGAATAACGGTTGTCATTCATGGCAAACGTGGCGAATGTAGCTCAGTTGGTTAGAGCGTCGGGTTGTGGTTCCGAAGGTCGT
>CAZXUE010000043.1:2092-4391 GCA_964643895.1 uncultured Candidatus Saccharibacteria bacterium | reverse complement strand
GTAGATTCCCTCAGGGTAGTGCGTCGCCTTGTCCGCTGAACAAATTCGGCGCAGGGATGACTGTCAGGCCTTGATCTTCAAGCGCCTCTCGGGCGTACGCTTCTTCATTCTGGCGCATATTAGGCAGGGAAGAGAGCACTGCCACGCCATCACGACATAATCCCCAGTTGGCGGTATAAATGCCATCCTGGCACCCTTGCGGAGGATCAACCGTCACCACTTGAACACCAGCTTCAATCAGCGCGTTCCGGATAGAATCGAATTCCTGGGCAGTTTTGCTGATATCTGGCTGGTCGTCTTTATGTGAATAAGGGTTGAGTTCTTCAACCGCAAAAAACTCGACACCCGACATCAGTACTGTTTGGTTCATAGCAATCATTTCGATTTATTGTACACCACACCAGCAGTAGTGGTTCAGTGCTGAAGAAGACGCTAGACATAGTGTACAAAATCTAGTATAATAGTGATTAATGAGTTTTAATACCTCCCCAGATAACAGTCAACTTGACCTTACTGCACGTCTCGAGCGCGCAATTACTGAAACCCCTGAAGTAAGAGGGGCCACCCATGTGCTTATGGATGAGGCGCTCACACTGGGTATTATGCGTGGTGTCCAGAGGGTTTTAGCTGATCCTGAATCGACTGCTTCATTAACGAGCGTTGATCCCCTGGGTGTCAACGAAATAATTGACCATTCACAGCAAGCTCTACCTGGATTAGTGGATACATTAGTTAATAGGATTGAGACTGCAACAATTGCAGCTATCGAAGTGGAATTTCCAAAGATCTAACGGCGTTTGTCTGGGTCAATTCGGCTGATGCCACCTGAAAGGTCATTTTGTTTTGGACCTGAGGGCAATCTATTTTGCATGTTGCGTTTACCCTGTACAGAACGCTCGCTTTCATCAGGCAACACCGTTCTTCGGAATATGTTTCGGACATCATATGTATCTGCATCAAATTCAATTTGTAAACTAGTTACAGGCGTGTCTGGATGAGTAGGGCCGCCGGTTAACGCTCCGAGCACCTTACGTCGCTTTGTTGCTGTCTCAGATTCTTCAGTATCTTCGGCTGTTATTGAGTCAAGGATCTCGTCACCTAATCTTGTACCACTTGTGGTTCTTACAGAATCCACTAGTCCCGTTAAGGCAGCCGCTTTTTCATCAGGATCGCCTGCGAATTCTTTGTAAATTCGATCAAGCTCTGCATTGACATACTCTGGGTCTGTTACTGTGCTGAGCGGTAGTTCAAATTTTGTGGTGGTAGTAGCCATGTTTGTTTCCTTTTTATAATGGAAACTATAGCAAGCATAAGCATATTTGTCAATACCTATATACTTTTTTACATAAAAAAACAACACAGATGTGTTGAGAGCGGGTGGCGGGTGCAGGATGTAGAAAATGAATTCTACGGTTTGCACTCCGCCGACCCGGCGCGGGGAGGGAGCTGCGCTGCTCCCTCCCCGCTTTCCAACCGGTCGGTTCAGATGCTGCCGTCGCCGGCAGATCCGTTCCAGGCGAAGTTCTCCGGGGAGTCCACTGCCATGGCCTCCCTGGTGCGCTTGTCGCGCTCCGCCCTGTGCTTCTCGAGGGTCTCGCTGGAGATGCTCTGGCCGAAGCCAGCGATGGCCCGAAGTCCACGCGTGAACGCGGACTTGGTGATGGTGGCGTCGCACACCACCATCACCTGATCGGGTCGCAGCTCCGAGACGATGACCTCCCAGCCGTGGGCGGTGAGGCCCATCTCCGGGATCTTGGAGTTGATGTAGGAAGCCAAGACCTCCGTCGCGCCTGCCACCTCGAAGATGGCCTGCGCCCCCTTCTCGTCCAGCCACTGGCCGGACGGCTTGCTTGGAAACGTGAACTCGCTCAAGGTATTACCTCTCGTTGCCTGATTGGACTTTACTAATTATTCACATTTGATTTAATCTGTCAAATACAGTAGGCTATAAGCATGAAGAGATTCGGAAAAGAAGGTGGTTTAAGTAAGCGTTCGCGCTTCGAGATCGATCAACATCACAGAGAAGACCTGATTTCTTTTGTTGATGATCGAATGATTGAAGCGATTGGCGTCGACCTTTTGCGTACGGTTGAGATCTTTGGCCAGAATACAGCCGTCACTAAAATGAGCCGTGATGGATCTGAGCCTATTAAGGTATTTCGACCTGACGCTGAAGCACGAACTGCCGGCTACGTGCCACTTATGTGGATAGAATTTGGCGGCAACAATTTACAGGACGGATGTTTCTTAGAGGTATGGCCCGAGGAAGAGCGTTTAATTGAGGCGATTGAGACCGAAG
>CAZXUE010000043.1:1311-2082 GCA_964643895.1 uncultured Candidatus Saccharibacteria bacterium | reverse complement strand
ACACTCGTGCACTGACCGTCAGGGCTCTGAATATTGTCAGAGAAGGTATTCTTGAAGAACCCTGTCACCGAACAGCGGCTTAATTAGCACTTGGGACTTGCGAGTGCTAATTTTATGCGGTACCATAAAGGTACCATTTTTTGTGTTAATAAATAGTTAGAGGAGGAAATGCTATGAGTACACCACTCAAACCACTCGCCGATAGAGTGATTGCTGTTGCCGAAGAAGCACAAAATAAAACCACATCTGGTTTTTACTTGCCCGATACGGCAAAAGAAAAGTCTAAAATTGCCAAGGTTGTGGCAGTTGGCACTGATGCCAAAACGGTTAAAGTTGGCGACAAAATCATCTACAAAGAATACTCAACTACCGAGGTGAAAGTAGACGGTACGCAGTACATTATTGTTAAAGAGGAAGATGTTCTCGCAACACTAGTATAGTGTCATCCTGAACTTGATTCAGGATCCAGATGATTATAAATTATATTCCGGATCAAGCCCGGAATGACAAACCAAGGAGAAGAGAGATGGCTAAAAAAGTTTTTTATGATGAAGAAGCCCGCCGACGACTACTCGCCGGTGCAGAAATTTTGTTCAATGCAGTAAAAACTACTATGGGCCCCAAGGGCCGTAATGTAGTAATTAGTAAGGGTTACGGCGCACCGACCGTCACGCACGACGGCGTAACGGTTGCGAAGGGGATCGATCTGCCGGAAGATGACGAAACACTGGGCTACAAGGCAGGTGCTGAACTTATCAAGCAGGCTGCAAG
>CAZXUE010000043.1:0-1301 GCA_964643895.1 uncultured Candidatus Saccharibacteria bacterium | reverse complement strand
AAAAATAACCTTAGGACCAAAAGGTAGAAACGTTGTTCTTGAGAAAAAATTTGGTGCACCTCAAATAGTTAATGATGGTGTGACAATTGCAAAAGAGATTGAACTTGAAGATCCTATTGAAAACGTAGGAGCTCAATTAGTTAAAGAAGTTACAAGTAAAACAAATGATGTAGCTGGTGACGGAACTACTACCGTTACTGTGCTCACGTACCACATTCTAAACGAGGCCAACAAGCTGATTGCGGCTGGTCACAACCCAATGCAGCTACGCAAGGGTCTTGAAGAAGCTGCCAAAGAGGTAATTGAACAGCTCAGCGGTATGCGTGAAGACATTGCCGGCGATAAACAGCGCGTGGCTGAAGTGGCTACCATCTCTGCCGGTGACGCTGCTATTGGTGAACTAATTGCAGAAGTATTTGATAAAGTTGGTAAAGAAGGTGTTGTAACTGTAGAAGAAGGCCAGGGTCTTGCTATGGAATCGGAAGTAGTTGAAGGCTTCACATTTGATCGTGGATTCGTAAGCCCATACATGGTCACTGATACCGCTCGGATGGAAGCTGTTTACGACAAACCGTTGATCCTCATTACTGATAAGAAGATCACAAGTGTGCAGGAATTTCTGCCTATCTTAGAAAAAGTCGCTCAAACAGGTAAGAAAGATCTCGTAATTATTGCTGAAGATATTGAAGGCGAAGCCCTCGGTACACTAATTCTCAACCGCCTCAAGGGCGTCTTCAATACTATTGCTATTAAAGCTCCGGCTTTTGGCGATCGTCGAAAAGAAGTACTTCAAGATATTGCAATTTTAACCGGTGGCCACGTCATCAGCGAAGAGCAGGGTTACACTTTTGAAAATGCCGACATTTCGATGCTCGGTACGGCGCGGCGCGTGATTGTAGATAAAGACAGCACTACTATTATTGAAGGTGGTGGCGCTGTGGCGGATTTGAAAGATCGAATCTCGCAAATTACTGCGCAGGCAAGCAACGCCTCAAGTGAATACGAGAAGGAAAACTTCGAGAAGCGACGGGCCGCACTTGATGGTAAAGTGGCCGTTATTAAAGTTGGTGGTGCGACTGAGACTGAAATTGAAGAAAAGAAGTTCCGTGTTGATGATGCTGTTGCAGCCGTGAAAGCGGCGCTTGATGAAGGAATTGTCTCTGGTGGTGGTGTAACACTAGTGAACCTTGCATCTGCTGTAACAGATGACGATGCGGGTAAAACACTGCTCAAAAACGCGCTTGTTCAGCCATTTGTGCAACTCATGACAAACGCTGGGCTGAATTCACAGGCACTACTCG
>CAZXUE010000042.1:766-4426 GCA_964643895.1 uncultured Candidatus Saccharibacteria bacterium | reverse complement strand
TCCGACGCGCTCGGCTGGAACAGTCGAAGCGTCGCCCTTTCCACCTCTATGTTGACGAGTTTCAAAACTTCGCAACGACAAGCTTTGTACAAATGCTATCGGAAGCTCGCAAATATAAACTATTCCTCACCATGGCCGAACAATCCACCTCACAGCAGAGCGATCAACAGATGGTCAGTATCATCATGGCAAACGTCGGCACAGTTATCACCTTTAGGACAGGCAACCCACAAGACGAGAGAGTGCTACTACCTCTATTCAGCCCCTACATTGAGCAAGGTGAAATAAGTAACCTGCCAGCATTTAACTTTTATGCCAAGTTGTCAGCTGTCAAAGCCCAGGAGCCGCTATCAGGGCAGACTCTTTTGCTTGCCGATGACGGCAGCAGTGAAGTACGCGCTGCGATCATTGAACATTCACGGTCGGTATTCGCAAAGAAACAGGAAATCATTGAGAACGAAAAAGAGCAGCCAAAACCAAATAAGCCTAATGTCGAAAAGAGTAAAAAAGGAGGGGCAAAATCTAAGCCCCAGCCTACAGGTGAACCGATGATTGATGAACTCTAATTCTCGCTTGTCTTGTCTGTCTGCTGATTAGCGCGATCAAGGAACTCTTCAAATGTTAGAGTCGATGCGTCGGCCATACTTTTGGCGACAATCTGCATACGTTTCAGCAAACCGATGGCATACTCACGGTTAGCATTCGCCGGGTCTTTGTACTTAAGATAATTGATCGTCTTAGCAATCACTTCCTCGTTATCGGCGAGATTGAGGTCATTAAAATCTTTTTCGTCTAACATAATGCGTTTCCCCGTAGATATTTTCGCATACCTATAAAGTTAATCAATATCTCTGCCTCTTCGGGTGATACTGTCCTCCTCATTATCTCACAACTATCGTAATACGATAGTATGTTGAGGCTGCCCTCCCAGAAAGTCATACGGTCGATGATAGCTAATTTGCGATGATGCTTCACAGTAAAAAGCACGCAAATGCCTATATCTTGTATCGTATTGATGGCTTGTTCTGCCTGTTGGCGGTATTCAAAATCGTGCTCGTTTGGATTGCGCGTATTGATAACTATAGTTACCCCACGCTTGCGTAGTTTGCTCAGAGTTGGCATAAGTGATTGAATACGGTTAAGTCGTATGAATGGACTCTCTATAACCAAGCTGCTCCGACAACTCTGCATATCTTTCAAAAATCGAGCGTCGAATGAGTCTTGATCGTAGAGCTGAGATATTGATGGAATAATCGAATGTCGCTTAAACATCTTTTTTCTCCAAATCTGCAAGGTAAACTTCCCCGTTATGGTACTCCATGCCTAAGTCGACCAGTTTGGTATGGAGTAAGACTAAATCTTCAATAAGATTTTCAGGTAGTTGGGGTTTCAAAAAAGTATATTCTGGCCCTCCAAAATTAGAACATCAACCTTTTCGCTACCGGTTGATGTTTTAATTTTGCAAGGTTTATATGGCCCAGTAACAAGATTATTTTAATCATCCCTTTCGTGTGGTATTATTCTACTTATGGAAACTACTGGCAGCCCATGGGTACTCATTGTATTTATATTATTTTTTGGAGCAATATTTGGCTACATTATCTTTTCGAAATATAAACGCAAGGGTGCTACATGGGTTGGAACGGTAATCGATAAAAAAGTAAGCGAATTTACATCCGGTCCTACAGATAACAACAGTTCGGGAATAGTATTTGGTGGGTCCAGAAATGCAATAAATAGAGATTATAGTTTACGTATGAGAGCCGATACAGGTGAAGAATTTGATTGGTCTGTCGGAGAAGGATTCTATGCCACTGTTAACGTGGGTGATCGGCTGAGTAAAGCGTCCGGATCAGAAACACCAACAAAACTTTAGGTGTAAAATGTTTTCTACTACCATCTGAACATTAAGAATTCTCGTCACTACTAATTATGTCCTTGTAGCTCGTGATAAAATAGCTCCATGTCCGTCATTGATGAGTATCTACAACATACTTCATCGGCTGAAAAGGCCGAGCTCCAGCGTATTCGAGAGATCATTCATCAGGCCGCACCCGAGGCTACAGAAGTTATCACCTATCGCATGCCAGGATTTACGTATAATGGAAAATACATCATCAGCTTTGCCGCGTTCAAGGACCACCTGAGCATATTCCCAGGTTCAGACCCGGTCGGCAAACTCAAAGATAAGCTGAAGAACAACATTACAGGCAAGGGCACAATTCAATTTACCCTCGATCAGCCACTCTCAGAAGAAGTCATCCAAGAGATTGTACATTTGTGCATGGCGAGAGTAGACTCAAAGTAAGGACGCTCACTTACGTTTTCACCTTCAAGCACCATGAGGTTTGATGGGAAGAAAGAGATTTTTGATGAATATTACCATTAGTACTATCGCTAAACACGCCTACGCACGGCTCGCAAAGCCGATTCTCTTTCTCCAAAATCCCGACAACGTTCACGAAAAACTCCTCCGGTCTGGACGGAATCTGCAAAAGTTCGGCCTGCTCCGTGCATTGTTGCATGGCAGTTGGGCATACACCAACAAAGAGATGCTTAGCCAGACGATCCACGGCATTACTTTCCCGAACCCAGTGGGTCTGTCGGCTGGCTTCGACAAGAACATTGAACTCGCGCCATTATTAAAGGCGGTGGGGTTCGGCTTTATGGAAGGTGGCTCACTCACATTCCAGGAGTCTATCGGCAATCCTCGACCATGGTTTTACAGGCTGCCGAAGTCACAATCGCTGGTAGTAAATGCTGGGCTGGCGAACAAGGGCGTTGAGGCCATTATAAAAAATCTCAACGCCTACTCACCTACTACCTTCATCAACTTCCCGCTAAATATATCTATTGCAAAGACCAACTCACCTGAGGTAGCAAGTGAGACCGATGCCATTGCCGACTATGTCAGTAGTTTGAAATCTCTTCAAAAAGCACACCTTGGTGCCATGCTTACTCTTAACATCTCCTGTCCCAATACCTACGGAGGTGAACCCTTTATCACACCAGAGCGATTACATCATTTATTGACGGCCGTTGACGCCCTACACCTGCACCAACCGCTATTTATTAAAATGCCCTCAGACCTCAATTGGCCCGATTTTAAAAAACTGTTGGATGTGGCCGATAAGCACTCGGTGGCTGGCGTGACGATCAGTAACCTTGCCAAAAACCGCGCCATCCTTGCACTAAAAGACCCATTGCCCGATAGCATCAAAGGCAATCTTAGCGGAAGACCGACAAGGGCTTTGAGTAATTATTTAATCAGCAAAACGTACCAATCATATAAAGATCGATTCACAATAATTGGCGCGGGCGGGATTTTCTCTGCCGAAGACGCTTACGAAAAGATCCAACTTGGTGCTAGCCTGGTCGAGCTCGTCACAGGGCTAATATTCGAAGGCCCACAATTAATTGGACAGATCAATCGCGACCTTGAAAAGTTACTCCAACACGATGGCTACAGCAATGTATCAGAGGCTCGCGGGACCACAATTATACATCAATAGATAACAAAATACTGATTGCCTTGCAAAACTTGGTTGGTATCTTACGCGATGAGAACTAAGAAAAATGACCAATCTTTCGATCGGTCATTTTTCTTGGTACACCCGGCAAGATTCGAACTTGCGACACCTGGTTCCGAAGACCAGTGCT
>CAZXUE010000042.1:0-756 GCA_964643895.1 uncultured Candidatus Saccharibacteria bacterium | reverse complement strand
ATACTATGTCCACAATGGATATCCGAACCGACAAACCTCTGAAGAACTATACCACCATGAGACTCGGGGGCCCAGCTCGCTTCATGGGAGAGGCGCATTCACCTGAAGATATCGTAACAATCTATCACAATGCCAAGGCACAGGACTTGCCTATCTTCATTCTTGGCAAGGGTAGCAACGTCATTGCTCGCGATGAAGGCTACCAGGGCATTGTCGTGCGTAATCGAATCATGGGGTTCGAAGTCATAAATGACTCTCCCGATAGCACCACGCTACGCATTGGCGCGGGTGAAAACTGGGACGAAGTCGTCAGACGTACTGTCGAAATGAATCTCACCGGTATTGAAGCTATGTCAGCGATTCCCGGTACCGCCGGTGCAGCCCCTGTGCAAAATGTTGGCGCCTACGGGCAAGAGATTGCCGACAGCCTGGTGTCACTTGAAGCATACGACAGCCAGGATGATCGTTTTGTTGTCATAGAGAGTAGTGATTGTGGGTTCTCGTATCGCCACAGCATCTTTAGAGGCGATGCCAAAGGCCGCTATGTCATCACCTTCATCACCATTAAATTATGGAAGGTCGCACCAGCGCCACCTTTTTACAAAGCATTGGAGGAATATTTCAAGGCTCATTCGATTATTGTTTTCACACCCTCAGTTATCCGTGAGGCAGTTATCCAAATACGCAAAGAGAAGCTCCCCGATCCGGCCGTGCGACCAAATGCCGGTTCATTCTTTAAAAACGCCATCGTTGAAC
>CAZXUE010000041.1:3538-4504 GCA_964643895.1 uncultured Candidatus Saccharibacteria bacterium | reverse complement strand
AATCGGGGCGCGCCAATGCGGGCGGGTCGGCGAAATTTTCAAACAGCTGATAAGGCGGTTGATAGAGGGAACGTGTTTGAAACGCATCACCAACCCCAGGTTGAAACGACTCCAAGGCTGCAGCCAGAGCGCTTGAGAGTAACGCTACTCGGTGGCTTAGAGGGTATTGGCGAAAAAAATATGTCGGTGATTGAATATGGTGATGATGCCATTGTGGTGGACTGCGGCTTTGATCTCTCAGTCGATTTACCAGGTGTGAACTTTGCAATTCCGGCTACCAACTATCTTGAGACAATTAAAGATAAAATTCGCGGCTACGTAATTACACACGGCCACATGGACCACACCGGTGGGTTACCATATGTGGTGCCAAAGTATCCAGCACCGATTTATGGTAGTCACTTCACCGTTGGTATGGTGCAAAAGCAGTTTGAAAACGTGCAAGAAAACGGCATCGATTTTGAGCCCGAATGCGTTGAGCTGCATATGGATAATCATCAGCGAATTGTTATCGGACCATTCACCATCGAGTGTCTACGTATTACGCACTCCATTCCTGATGCTTCGGCGGTCATCATTGATACGCCGGTCGGCAGAATTCTGAACACTGGAGATTTCCGTCTGGATCCCGAGCCACTTGATCAGCAGCCATCTGATATTACGCGCTTGAAATCAGCTGGTGATGAAGGTGTACTGCTCTTAATGAGCGAGAGCACCAATGCACGGTTTCTCGGTAGAACGCCAACTGAGCATACTTTACAGCAGAGCTTCCATGATCTGTTTGCTGCAGCACCGGGCCGAATTTTCGTAGCAATCTTCTCAACTAACATGAACCGTATTCAGATGATCATAAACTCTGCAGCGGCAGCTGGTAAAAAAGTTGCCTTCGATGGTCGCAGTATGATGTGGGTGGCTGAGCTTGCGGTACGTCTTGGAAACTTGAAAATTCCAAAGGGTACTGTTGTG
>CAZXUE010000041.1:0-3528 GCA_964643895.1 uncultured Candidatus Saccharibacteria bacterium | reverse complement strand
GCGCGAGGCGCCGAATGTAAAGGACGATCAGCTGGTGGTAGTTTGTACCGGTGGTCAGGGAGAGCCAAATGCTGCCTTGCAGCGCATGAGCATTGGTGAACATAAACACATTAAACTTAAGGCTGAAGATACGGTAATAGTTAGCTCCTCGCCAATTCCTGGCAACGAAGTGCGTTATCAGCAGATTGGAAACGATCTTGCTGAACTTGGTGTACATATCTTCCGTCACCCATCACGAGATGTTGATGGTTGCGGTCCACTCCACGTTTCCGGGCATGCAAACCGTGATGAACATCGTGAGATGATAGAGATGATTAAGCCTAAATGGTTGCTGCCAGTTCATGGTGGTATGCTCGACCGGACCTACCACGCCGATGTAGCGATTGAGGCTGGCTTGAAAAGAGACCAGGTAATTCTTGGTCGCAATGGTTCAATTATTGAATTTGATAAAGAAGGCCGCCTGTATGATGGCCTTGAAGCGCCCGCTGGTGCGGTGCTCGTAGATCAAACCGGGGCAGTTGTTCCTGGCTTGGTGGCTAAGGATCGTCTGTTAATGTCTGAGGAAGGCATGGTAGTAGTGATGCTCACAGTAGATCGTAAAACCGGCCGTTTGCTCACGAGTCCCGATATCATCACCCGTGGTTTCATCTACATTCGTGATAATACCGAGCTGATGGATGGCCTCAGAAACGAACTCAAACGAGCCGCCTCACAGCGCTTCACCCGAGTAGATCTCGACCGCTTCAAGCAAGAACTAAAAGACCACATCGGTCATTACCTATACGAACACACTCGCCGCAGCCCCGTCCTCATTCCAGTTGTAAACGTCATAGGACCAAACGGCCAAAGCAGTCAAAAGCCAAAACCTCAAGTAGATTCCGGCCGTTAATTCAGCAAGCGATATGAGTTGTCATCCTGAACTTGTTTCAGGATCTCGAAAGACAAAAATGCGGTGAAAATATATAGGATGGTTCGCAATGCTTGAGGTATTAGCCAGCCCACTCGACAGGGATTAAAAAGGAAAATCATGAAGGAAAAAATTAAGAAATTTATTGTAACCAGAAATTTGTTTGGGAGAACGCAGCGAAATAAGTTTGAATCTGGCGGCTTTTACTACTATGGCGGCCAGCGAGCAACATTTAGTAAGGCACTTTCGTATATTCAAAAGGCTGGCAAAGCATTGGATATTGGCGCTGGTTTTGGTAACGAAGTAAAGGTTTTGCTTAAAAAGGGCTGGAAGGTTGTGGCGACTGACCCAAATCCCGAAGCAACTGCATATCTACAAAAAGTGGCCAAAAAACAGCCGGAGTTATTAGTGTTTGAGCAGGCCTTGCCAGACTTTCCAGAAGGCAGCTTTGACTTGATTGTCTGCGAGATGGTACTACATTTTCTTAAAAATGAAGAAGCGTATCAATCCATTAAAAATATTCAGCGTGTAACAGAAAAGGGCGGTATTAATGTCATTAGCTCGTACATTGAGCAGCCTATAATTCATACTGATCCTCGCATAACGCCAGGTTACTTCACATTTCTCTTGCAACCAGATGAACTAAAACAGCTCTACGCTGATTGGGAGATTCTGTACTACGAGGAAACCGGAAATGCAATGGGCTTCAAAAGCGCCCGCTTAATTGCCCGAAAAGTGTAGCTTAAGCCTGGAACTCGATGTAGTGCTTATCATGAACGTAGGCCTTTTGGATGATCATTTTAAAGTTTTCAATGATGTCATCGCCGAGGTTTTTGGGATCGACCCAGACTAACTCGCTGCACTCATGAGGTTCATTATTAGTTGGCTCTTGGCCGGTTTCGAGCGTGAAGATGGTACTGAGGTAGTTTCTTCCTGGGGACTGTCTTGCTTCAATGCAGAGAAAGTTCAGTTCCTTTGAATCAATGCGCATACCGAGCTCTTCCTTCAGCTCGCGTACCGCTGCTTCAGCGGGCGTTTCTCCTGGTTCAACATGGCCGCCTGGAATGCAAAGCATGCCGTCACCCCAACCCTTGTTCTGCCTGCGGCTAAGGAGAACTTTGCCTTCTCGCACCAGCAAAACATTGGCGGCAGCTAAATAGTGTGGATCGTGGCCTGACATAATTACCTAGTATACCTTAACTCAAAAATTGTCTTGCTCGCGATCCGTCGAAAGTTGGGACCTAATCCAAGACAGGCAAAATCAGAACTGATAGTTTGATTGTGATCGTTCGCTTCTTGTACTAGAATTAAAGCTCAAATGGCTCTCCTTGCTTAACTTCGGTCGGTAAAGGTGCAGGTTCATGACGTGAAATTTTGTAGGTACAGCCACATTTAACAAGAAGCCAATATCCCAGCAAGCCACCAAGTACTAAATAGAATCCCTGAATTTTGTAACTATGCGCCACGCCAACATAGCCAAGCAGAATAGCGTAAACAAATCGTATTAGCGTTTGTCCAATTTGTCGCACGAAAGAAATTGTAGAGAGTACGGTTGCACGACGGTTTGGTTCAATTCGGGAGTTTACATAGTCGGACACAATAGGATTCTGCGCATTGAACATGCTAAATAATAAGACGAACAGAATCACCACTCCTACAGGCTGATCCAACATGCCAAGAGCGATAAATAATAATCCCTGTAACAAGGTATGAAGCAGTAGGATGTGCTCTAAATTCATGAGCTTTTCTAGCTTATACGAGTAACGAACTACCAAAAAGTTAAGTGCTGAACCCACTGCTAGGACGACACCCATAAATAATGGCAACACACCACCTTGTTGAAAGAATGGCTGGTATGTCTGACGTAGAAAATACTCGCCGTTAATTGATAAAAGGCCAAACATTGCTAGCGAAAATAATATCTTGCTGCTTCGAACCGTCTTCCAACTATTTCTGAGCAGGCTAATGGGGTTCTCTTCAATAACCTCCGATTCTTTTTTAGTGCTTACTAAAGTGGCAGCAACAATAGTAGTTGTTGTGGAGCTAATAAGATTAAGCAGGTAGATTGGTATATAAGACTTGCTATCAAACAATTGAAGTAGAATACCACTAAAAGTAGATGCGATAATGAAACCTAATATTGGTAGTGAACTGTACCTAGAAAACCATTTTGTAAAATCGCTCTTTGGTCTTCCTTCCTCTTGGTAAGAGTCATAGTACAGTGCTTCGCCGCTTCCGCTAAGTGCAGAACCGGCTAGTCCGTTAAGCGCCTGTGAAATGTAGAGGATGGCAGCGGACGGTGCAACGATCATTAGAATGGGACTGAGCATCAACATGGCATAACCGATAACTACCGTTTTCTTATGACCGAACCTGTCAGAGAGTATACCGGAAGGTATTTCGCCAACGAACGAAGCAACAGCGTAAATAATTTGAGAGATAATTACTTGCTGCAGGCTGATGGCATTTGCTAATAAGTAAAGTGTGAATATGGCTGCAGTAAAGTTTGCTCCACTCAGCAAGGCAACTAGATGTAGTCTTTTGATGTTACGCATAATATCAGAACGAATTAGGGGTGCGATTTACTTCTGCGTAAATGTGATTAGCAAAAGCAGCAATGT
>CAZXUE010000040.1:0-4546 GCA_964643895.1 uncultured Candidatus Saccharibacteria bacterium | reverse complement strand
TCCACGTACCAGCATGCGCCGTGTAAGCATCAATGATGCCTGTTCCACCAACGGGAATAACTGGCAAGCCGCTCGTTCCGGCACGCGTTGTTGCAACAGTAGCAACAGAGCCTGGTCGCTTAATATCACTTGCATACACCCTATGCACCACATCAGCACCTTGCGCGGCCTTATCTTCTTGGAACTTGCTATCGATACCAAATGTCTTAAGGGCTCGAATTTCTAAATTACCAATGTAGCTAATGGCAACACAATTTTCACCGTACTGCTGTTTTAATTCGCTATTACGTGTTGTTACCCAATAAATCAGTTCGTCTTTTGTGGGAACTTTTCCGTGGTACTGCTTATACAGTGCCCGTACCATACCTTCACCAATATTACGGCCAAGATATGAACGTTTTTCGTAAGGCACAACGTACTGTGCTGGCAGATTAGTACAACCCCTGGAACCATTATGATTTTCCGGCCCACCCCGACCCGTTGCTGCAAAACTCTGGTAAACGAAGAAACCACCCACAATGGTAACGATTGTAATCAATGGTGCGGCACGCTTCCAGTTGAACTGTTTGGCAGTAGTTAAGCCGCCGCTACCCGCAGTAAATTTACCTTCTTCATCTCGTTTGGGACCTTTTTGTTTTTTCAAGACTTTTAGATTCGAAAGTTTTACCGACGATTTCTGTTTTTTATTTACATCTGTAAGATCAATTTTAGCTTTATCATCCATGTGCTTACCTTTTGTTTTATGTTTTCCA
Source organism: uncultured Candidatus Saccharibacteria bacterium (assembly GCA_964643895.1). GTDB lineage: Bacteria > Patescibacteriota > Saccharimonadia > Saccharimonadales > UBA7683 > UBA7683. Next base: position 3,794 of record CAZXUE010000040.1, on the reverse strand, counting down.
CTTTTCATGGTGCTATTTATAGCATAAGTTTTATTGGAATACTATACTCAATTTGCAACCGAAGACCAGCTTTGTCTGACTTTTTTTGATCAGTAATTATGGTGAATAAGTAAATGAGCAGATGTAGATTTAACGCGGGAGTCCCTAGCATTTAGTACTTCACAACCTCTTAAGACTCACACCGACCAGCAAGATAATATCCCTATGGTACTTTGACGACATCAAATCGTTCAAACAGAGCTTCTTTCATCGATGTCCCCAGAGCCCTATCCTCGACCTCGAGACCGTCATCAAACACAATCGAGGGCTTTAGCTGCGTAATTGTTGCGTCAAAATACCTGGTAAGCTTCGTCTTTATTTCTGCCTTGGTTTTTTCTATAGGCTCCGAGCAAACGTAAAACTTCGCAAAGGGTATCACGATACTATTTGCATCACGCCAGTCCGAGTAGAAACTTTTTTTATCTTCGTTATAATCCTGTAAGTCTTTGAACTTCGCGGCGGTGTACCTGTAGGCAGCTAACTTCGTGTCGTGTCTGTTAGTCTGGCGATGTTCAATCTCTACATCGACCTTCATTTTAAATGTAAAGGGTGATTTAGAATAATCTCGATCCCACGTGCCAGATTTAAAGACCGACTGAGGCGTACCGGGCCGAACACTGTCTCTGCCTGCTCCATATACCAACGCACACACTTTCACTTTTTCCGCCGACCAACTGTCACGCCACTGCAGTTTCGCAGCTACATCTTTTGAGAATGTAATATCGGATAGGTAGTTACCGCCGCTCCTGACAAAGTTTTCGTCTCTGTATTCATGCTCAACACCATCCCTTGTATATAAGTCGCCATTCATTGCACCAAGTGTTTGCTGCAAAGGTAGCAGGTCAAGCGGTTTTTGCTGAGATCCGACTCTGATATCTTTAGCGTAGATTGATGTCACAATATTTTCGGTAGGGATGTCCAATTCTGCTACCACCTCTTTTGTATTGATAGCAGGGGTGGCTTGTACCATTTCATTGAAGATAGTTATCGTGACAGCACACTTTAGCCACATAGTATCACCTGCATGTTCTTGCCTAAGTTCTGCAGGTCTTGTCACCTCCCAGTAATATTGATCATCTTCGATCAACGCTGCCCTGTGAAAATCCCGGTAGATTTTCTTTAAATTGCTTGGCGCACCACTGCCGTACCCTGCATATAATGGATCAGCTACTATACCCTTGGGCTTCCCCCACTGTTCACAAGTCAGCGCTTCGCCCGACTTTACCCTACCTCTGGTTTGAAAACTCGCCGCAAAACTTTGATATACAAACAAGCCACCGACAATGGTGATGATAGCCATGAGAGGTGCGGCTCGTTTCCAGTTGAACTGCTTTGCTGCAGTAAGACCACCGGAGCCGGTAGTAGATTTGGTGGCAAACTTACCTTCGTCGTCACGGTGGGGACCGGTTTGTTTTTTGAAGGGGTTGGTGAGTTTGGGAAGGGTTTTCTTAGTCTTGGGTTTGTTGAGATCGGAGAGGTTGATATTGGTGGGGTCTTTGTCTTGATTGGGTTCTGGCATAGAGATCCTTTGTTTGTTTTATGGTTATGGTTGTATGGTAGTTGCTTCTTGGGGGGTTGTCAATAGTGGCCAATCCCAAAATCTCTATATCACAGTCCTGTTATCAAACTAAGCGTACGCCACTATGCACTAGTATAGTAAGGTTCTATTCTGGCTGCGAAGCGGTAACTTGAATGATTTTGTCGTCGGTACCGTTGCCTGTCGTCACATATAAACTACCGTCAGGGCCCTGTGTAACCGCCCGAATTCTCCCAAAATCACTCAGGATCACTTTTTCTAGAAGTATCTTGTACGATTCGTCCAATTGCAGAATCCGTACATGCTTGCCCTTGAGAACCGCTAAAGCAATTGCATTATGAAAGGTACCCCACTGTTCACCGCGTAACTGCGTAGCCCCAGAAGGGGCAATGGTCGGATAGCCTGAAGACCAGATGGCAGCAACAGCATCGGGGAATCTTTCTAGATCTGTCATTGGTATACCCGATTCAACATAGGTTACCCGCGGAGCCCAGCCAAAATTACCCGGCTTGAGCAGATTAACTTCGTCGTCTCGATCTGAGCCGTGTTCAACACTGTAGCCATACACCCCATCACGCGGCTCGTCAAATAAAACAATCCCCTGAACATTACGATGACCGTAGCTAAAAATTCGACCGTCGAACGGCGAACCTAGATTGCCCTGCACCGCTTGACCGTCTCGGGTTACGCGTAGTACCTTCCCACCCAAACTCTGGGGGTTTTGCGGATGCGATGCAACAGCTGCATCACCAGTACCAACCCAAAGAATCCCATTTTGAGCAACACGAATACGGCAACCAGAATGACGGCCACTGGCATTACTTGGTATGCCAGTAACAATATCTTGTCGCTGTTCAAGTGCTTGATTATCTTCTCGAAGCCTAAAGCGGACAACCCGAACATCAGTTCTTGTATTCATACAAATATATAGTTGTCGATTTTCGGCAAAATCAGCGTCGAGCGCCATGCCAGTTAATCCGCCTTCACCTACCGCAGCAACATCAACAATATCGGTAATCACAACTTTTTGATTATTTTCTAATCGACTAATCGTACCCGCTCTTTCGGTAAACAAACGAGTGCCGTCGGGCAAAAACACGATATCCCACGGATGAGATAACCCGCCGATCAGGGTTGTTGATTGAAGAAGTGGCTCAACCCGGGTTCGCTGATTCGTCTCATCCTCATTCGTCGCAAGAGATACTTGTGGTGCGATCGAGTCATCAGATTGTTTCTGTCGAGACCACAATGCCAGTCCGAGACTTACGACAACCACAAGGCCACAAACAGCAACTACGCGACCTTTTTTACGAAGAATACTACCCCATTGCTTCATGATACTAGTATATCAAATGCTTATACTTGCTCTCATGCTGTTGCCTGTATAGAATCGTAGACATGATTCTATTGAACCATGAGACTACCAAAGACCGAGTGGCCTGCATTGTTTCCGTCGAAGAAGCAGACGTTATTATGCACAATTCCAAAAAAATGAATCGTGACGGCCTTCGTCTCGCTTGGACAACTCTTCGAATCGCGCGAGCTCGAGAGGCACGAGAAGAATATATACCAATTCAACTTTCACGCCGCTATCTTGCTGCAACAGCCTTGCAGCTTGCTCAAAGCGGTACCGAACATCCGCACCAAGCCCCGGTGCTCTCGCCGCATTTAGTGGAATTTGGCCGCTATAACGCAACCGAGGCGGCACAATGCCGCACGCTCTCTCGTCAGATTATTACATTTTTAACAGATGAAGATAGTCGGCCGCCACAATGTTCTGACACGTCTATCACACAATAATACCGCCACCCAGGCACGTTTCTCCGTCATACAAAACAGCCGATTGACCAGGGGTCAGTGCCCTTATTTCATCTTTCAGAGTAATAGTGAGGGTGTCGGCTTGCTGCTCGACCGTACACTCAATCAGTGGGGCCCGGTGACGCGTCCGAACACTAAGGACCGAGGACTGCAAACTGAGGACTGGAGCATTAATCCAATGCACATTCGTCACTTGGAAACTTTTTTGCCACAAAACACCGTCGTTTAAATCGGTGGTAACGTAAACCTCATTTTTTGCCATGTCTTTACCAACCACGTAATACGGCATACCGCCGCCAACATTTAAGCCATGCCTCTGCCCTATGGTATAAAAAATAGCGCCTTCGTGTCTGCCAATAACCGTACCGGATTGCTTTTCTACACTGTCTCCCGGCTCTGT
>CAZXUE010000039.1:0-4779 GCA_964643895.1 uncultured Candidatus Saccharibacteria bacterium | reverse complement strand
TTGCCACCAAGTCGCTCTCGCCATTCATCCGAGCAGTAGGAGGTATAAATGGGTGCATCAGGGTACATCTTGTGGAGCTGCTCTACAACCAGTTCGGCTCCACCGCCATAGAGCCAATCATGAACAATTGCAACTTTTGATTTTTTCACCGAGTTCCTCTGCCGCTGAGTACAGTAAAGATGGTGCGTACGAGTATTTGTATATCCATCCAAATACTCCAGTTCTGGACATAGTACATATCAAGTTTTCGGCGCTCCTCAAAGCTGATATCATCTCTCCCCGAGATTTGCGCTAAACCAGTGAGGCCCGACTTTACACTTAAAATGAGACTCTTAAACTCGTAATTCTCAAGTTCATACGGTACAAGTGCTCGTGGTCCAACTAAGCTGATATCTCCCCCAATAACATTAATGATTTGCGGTATCTCATCAAGCTTGGTTCTTCGTAAAAAACGACCAATTCGTGTAACTCGTGGGTCATCTTCAAGATGATCTGCGTTTTCACGGTATTCTTTAATGAGCTCTGGCTTACCCATTTTAGTAAAAGCCTCCTCAGGGGTGATGCCATTATAGGTGCTCTTTAGCGTTCGGAACTTAAAGATATGGATAGCTTTATTAAACCTCGAAAGACGCCGTTGCTTAAAAAACACTGGGTTTTGCAGATCGGTAATCTTCATGACCAGCATGATAAAAAGAGTTGCAGGCAGTGTTATAAGTATAATGAGCAATCCACCGGCAATATCTATCATTCGTTTGACAGCTCGTCCATATCCAATGAGCGGCGTTGTGTGCACGTTAATAATAGGGAAGGCGCCTAGGAGCTCGACAGAATGCTTAGAGGTGAAAAGCGCTGAGTGAGAAGGAATAAACTGGTAGTCAAGGTGGTGCTCAATCGCCGTGTTGTAAGCTCTCACAACATCAGCGCTATCAGTCTGGATGATTGCATGTGGATTTGTGGCCTCAACCGCTTGCTGTAGTGAGCGATACTGAAGGCCGAGACTTTCTTCATAGATATTTCGTTTACTTGCGACGATACCAACAACATCGAACCCTGATGACGTATTGTCATATAAGTATTTGCTCAAATAATATGTTGTTTCACTGCTACCTACTAACACGATACGCGACACACCGTAGTGGCGTCTATACATCGAGAGCCTTAGCCATCGGAGCATTGTTCGTCCCACCCAGAGTGTTGTAAAGCTGATGAGGGTAGCATATAAGGGTATGAGCTTGGCAGGAAAGAGGACGTCTTGGGAGAAAAAGTCGTAGGCAATAAATATGAGTACACCGAAAACACTACCGGCGAGCAACTTTAATGCTTCTTTCGGTCTATGTTCGTATGTGCGCTTGGCGTACAAGCCAAGTATATAAAATATGCCAATCAAAAGAGGTAGCAGTGCAATAATAAGTAGAATATACGAACGAGCATTTACGCTGTTTGCAAGTGGCCGTGGATCGAGTGATACACGTAGGATATATGCATAACTAAAAGAAATCACCAGAGCGAGGGTGTCGCCTATTACAAGTAGGGTGCGATATATAAATGAAAAATTCTGCTTCATAGATGTAAAAACTATTGTTATTGTAACACTTCGGCGTTTTGGTCATAATCAATCATTGATGAAGAAAGAAGAAGCACAGGGAGCGGTATGGTACGTTAGACTTCTGCTGGCAGTTGCGCTTGCTCTATTTTTTGTTGTGCCTTTCCAGGGTTTGATTACTATGTGGCCAGCAAGTCTAGTGGGGTACCAGCCCTTTTGGCAGGTTGTCAAGGAGCTGGTGCTTACGCTTCCGCTAGTGATCTTGGTGTATCTTGTTGCTTCGCGCAAAGAAATCAGGGAATCGATTCTGCACGAAAGAGTATTCATACTGATGGCAGCATATGCTGGCTTGCACGGCATGCTTTTCTTATTTAATTACAAAGACACCGAGTCGGGGTTGGCCGGTTTACTATTGAACTTAAGATACATGGTGTTCTTCCTATTATTATTTGTCGGTGGCTATATATACAAGATAAAAGCGGTATCAAAAGCGGTTAAATATATCTCGGTAGCCGCGGTGCTTGTTTCATTGTTTGGTGTATCTCAGATGACCTTGCTGCACCCAGAGGCACTTTCGCATGTTGGGTATAACGGAGATCCAATTCCGGCACGATTCAGCATAGATGATGACCTAAGTTCCATACGGATTGCTTCTACGACTCGAGGGCCAAATAGCCTCGGGGCATATCTGATAGTCACGATTTTATTGGTTGTTCCATACGCCTACACGCGACTTGTAAAGATGCGTGGGATATCCCAAAAAGATGCCATATTGACAATGATCGCATTGCTTCCTATGTTGGTGGCACTCTATGGCTCACATTCGAGAAGTGCGTTTGTTGGTACTATTGTGGCAATCTGTGTTTGGTTGTTCCTGAAGATCCCAGGTCACGCTCGAATGATGTTTGTGGCGGCTCTCGCCGTTCTCACCGTTATTGGCGGGCTGAGCGCTTACGCAGTCAAAGACACCCACTTTTTTCGCTCGGTTATCCTCCACGATATCGAAGGCAGTGGCGGGGATCTCACTTCGAACCAAGGGCATATCAAGGCCCTTGTCGAGGGATTGAGTGACATCAAGCAAGATAATTTTTTGGGATGCGGTCCTGGGTGCGCTGGTCCAGCGTCATTCAGAAGTGAAAACGGCGCTCAGATTGCAGAGAACTACTATATACAGATAGCTCAGGAGGTTGGTGCGGTAGGTTTGCTCCTGTTCATGAGTATTATTATGTTGGTCGCTGCGAAGCTCTATGCACTAAGGGAGAAGCACCCTGCTGCGCTTGCATTACTGGCGTCACTTGCCGGAGTTTCGGTAGTGAACTTGTTTCTACATTCATGGGCTGATGAAACCCTTGCTTATACATGGTGGGGGTTGGCAGGTCTACTTATTGGCTCGAATAGCCATTTGGGTTCTGGGATTGCCAACGCCAAGCGTCTTCGCACATCTGTACCAAGGTTCTTTCGGTAGTCCAGTTGAGTTCTTTTGCCGCCTTTTCTGGGTTGGAGTAGCAGGTTGCGATATCACCTTCTCGCCGAGGCGCAATCTTGTAAGGTATATGAGTGCCTGAGGCTCGCTCAAAAGCTTTTATAATTTCAAGCACCGAGTAGCCCACTCCTGTTCCGAGGTTGTATATATCAGGAGAGCCGGGCGATGGAGCGTGTGAAAGCGCTGCGAGGTGGCCCCTCACAAGATCAACCACATGAATGTAATCCCGAACTCCGGTGCCGTCCGGCGTATCATAATCATTACCGTATACACTCAAAACCTTTCGACGTCCAACAGCAACTTGGGAAACGTACGGAACGAGGTTATTCGGTGGGCCATTGGGGTCTTCACCTATCAATCCACTCTTATGAGCACCAATCGGGTTAAAATAACGCAGTAAAGTTACCTCAAGCTTGGGGTTGGCCTTTGCGCAATCAGTAAGTATTTGTTCGCACATAAGCTTCGTTTGGCCATAGGGGTTGGTGATGCCGCCGCCGGTACGGCTGAGCTCGCTCAGTGGGATCTCTTCTGGCGAGCCATAGACTGTTGCGGAGGAGCTGAATATAATTTTAGGCACAGAGAACTCTTCCATACATTCAATAACGTTGAGTAGCCCGGTCAGATTATTCTTGTAGTACCTAATAGGTAATTTGACGGATTCATCAACAGCCTTTAGAGCTGAGAAGTGAATAACAACCTCAAATGCATGCTCACGAAACACCTCTTTTAGTTTTTCAAGGCTGCATACATCGAGGTTTATGAAAGCGGGCTTTGTGCCAGTGATGGCTCGGATTCGTTCTAAAACGGCATCCGAGCTGTTCACTAGATTATCAACAATAATAGGTTCGTGACCGTTCTCAAGTAGCTCTACCACCATATGCGAACCGATATATCCTGTGCCACCAGTAACGAGTATTTTCATACACAAATCCCCAGATTATAATGAAAAATGAACACTTTCCGTACTTCAAGATTAACATAAGCTATACTTGTGGGTAATATGTCTCGAAAAAAGCAAAAAAAAGTTGTGAGGCAACTTGCTGAGTACATGGTGGCCGGCGGTGCCTTTTTCTGGAGTGGTTATGCGGCATTTGCGGTTTTTGATGCAGTTCTTCATCTGCCACTATTTGTTGCAAAACAACTGGCGAATGTGATTGGACTTACCATTAACTACATTCTTGAGGATCAGTGGGTGTTCAAGAGGGGTAAGAGTAAGCGCAGTTATAATAGGCGACGCGGATATAGATATCTCATCATAACGCTCGTTAACTTTGCTATAGATTACTGCATAGTATTTAGTCTTAAAGAAATCGGTATTACGCCGTACCTTGGCCAGTTTGTGAGCGCTGGTTTCTTTACGGTCTGGAACTTTATTTGGTATAAATATTGGGTTTTTGCCCACCACCCCTCAAAAAAGAAAGGTAAAAGGAGGATCCGAGCATGAGTAATCTGCGCCCAACAAAAAAACAGCGCGAACTTTTGAACTTTATTGAGCAGTTTGTAGCTGAACACGGCTACGGACCAAGTTACCGAGAAATAATGCGTGGCTGTAGTTATAACTCTGTGGCCACGGTGGCAGTACATATCAATAATCTTATCGCGCGCGGCCATCTTAAAAAACGTGATAAGAGTGCTCGTTCCCTGGAGATTGTTAAGCAAGGAGTTGCTGCGAATGATCTGCCACAACTAAGAGTAACCGCAACAAATGAGAAGTGGCTAATAGATCTTATTGAACACAAATTTCGAGCGGTGG
>CAZXUE010000038.1:0-4825 GCA_964643895.1 uncultured Candidatus Saccharibacteria bacterium | reverse complement strand
TGAAACTGCTGGTGATGCACCATACTCTATCTGTCCGGATGGGTGGAGGTTGCCAACCACGGGGCCTAGCTATGGCGACTACCCTGACCTTGATATAGCCTTTGGTGGTAACGGTTTCTATTCCGACCTTGGCGAACCAAACATCGCCCTCTGGCAACACGATGGACCGTTTAAAGGGACATTCGCTGGCGGCTCGTGGGGAGCGTGGGGAGGCTTCAGCTTCCAGGGCACCAACGGCAGGTTGTGGTCTAGTTCGGCTAGCTTGGGCAATGCCGACACCGCGGCCTACGCGAGCTTCGCCGCTAATGGAGTCTACGTGTTCATCTACGATGATCGAGTTTATGGCACTGCGGTTCGCTGTCTCTTACACTAATCAATGAGACCCAGGTGGAGAATGCTTAACTTTTGTGAATAGATTTTACCTTAACAATAAGAGGCGTCGCTCTTGCTGCATAGCTTGGGCCACGTCTCTTTTTTTGTTGCCCATGAAAATACTATCGGATCCTGGCTTACAAGTGCAGAGCATGAAGATGAACACCAAGCAAGAATGCACCGACTAGGCTGCCAGGCAGCTCATTGAATGCCAAAACGGCACCCTCACCCTCACCAGCAAACCCAACCAATCCACCACTGCCACTATCACCATTCCTGCGCTATAATAAGTTCATATATTTTTCGCTGAAGAGGAGGAGCCGTGAACAGGATAGTTTCTTATGTCGGTCAGAGGATTCAATTATGAAAACCGTTCACGATAGTGCAACTCCAACTCCTGGCCAGCAGGTGATAACTGCTTGCGCGTTTATTCACCGCGAAGTGAATGGTGTGAGCAAAGTCTTTATGGCCAAACGGGCTGATACCAAGAAATTCTTACCTGGTATTTACGAGCTACCTGGTGGACATATAGATTTTGGTGAAGATACCGCAGACGGTTTAGCTCGTGAGATTCAAGAAGAGTTTGGCATAAATGTACATCTCGGTGATCCATTTGCCGTTTTTACGTATCTGAATGAAGTGAAGGGATCGCATTCTCTTGAAGTGATATATTTTGCTCAACTCGTAGATCCGAACACCGAAATACAGGTGAATCCAGAAGATCACAGCTCTTGCGGCTGGTTCTCTGAGGCAGAACTACCACAAACATTTGTCAGCGAGAAAGATGTCGAGGATGATGAGGTGAAGGCGATTTATAAAGGCTTTGCATTACTTACGGGTGGCCAGATTGATTTTGGTGATAAATAGAATGTACACCATGGCCAAGACCATCTCTGTATTTCGGGCGAAAGAAGATATTCAGAATATTGCCAGGATGGAGCTAGCATGAGTGAAAGTATTCCGACCATTGAAATACTGCCTGAGAATGAAGTAGCTCGTCGGCAACAGGTGTTAGAACAATCGGCAGGACGAGTTGAAACTTATGAAGTCCGGCACAGTCCAAACACGGATCGCCTTACAGCTCTCCAGCAGCTCGAAAGAATAACCGGTGAAGACTACTCAATTGAGCGACTCAAAGAACTTGAAGCGCAGACGCACAATTATACGCCTACACTCGGTATAGAAGTTGAGATTTACGACAACGCGCTGCTCAGTGAAAAAGAACGGTTGCTAGACCCCGATGCGAAAGCAGCTGTCATTGCGGCAAGAAGAGGCACGTTGCGCGATATAGAACGTGCTGGTGTACCAAGAGATAAAAGTGATCCTGACTGGTGGGAATTTGCGCTCAGGCCAACTCGAACATTCGAGATTTTGGTTGCCGAGATTCGGGCACTGGAAGACGCTGATGTGTTGCACAGTGGCGAACGTTACTATCCTTTGCATGTGACGTTAGGCGGTGTAACCAGCGAAAAGCAAAGTGCAGCACCCGAGCTTTATGAGCATGATCTGCAGGGTGAACAGATTTTTGTGCTGGTACATGCGCTTGAAGCATCCGGCATCGCGACAACTCCAAAACGTATACGGATGCCTGCTACTAGTTCCAAAAAGGGTGACTATTGGACAAGCGGATATGCGGGTATTATTGAGCGAGAGCCTCAGCAAATGAAGGGTGTAGATTTTATCAATGGCGTGGAAATACGATCTTTTTGTTTTAGAACAGTTGAAGAGCTGGTGGCAATCATGCGGTCAACCCAAGCGCTCGGAGCGGCCTTAAGCGCTCATCAGGATTTATCTCGACTGACTGAACGCAAGAGTGCCTTACCGCTTAGTAATAAAACCATAGAAACCAGACCTGCCCCACGTGTTAGGAGCGGTACAGACTTAGAAGACGCTATACGGCTCAGCGCGATCTGGTCAGATTTTAGTTACAAAGTGCATGAATTATTTAGTAAAGCAGAACTGGTTGATCCGAGTACGGTCTGGCATGAGCCTCGTCCAAAAGGACTGTTGCGCCGTGCTTCAATCGGCGATTACGGAGCTATGGCACACTTCATGGAAAGAGCTGCTGAGCTGGGTAGTCGGGAGCATGAGATTCAGCAACAGCTCGTGAAGCTTATAGAATCTGCCGTGGCAGCCGTCGAACAAATAACTAGACAAGCACCTATATTTTTCACTGAAGAGGAGGAGTTGTGAGCTGGATAGCATATAGTCTCTTGATGTTTTTCTCATCAGTCTTACTTTATCTGACTGTTCGTAAGTCATCTCTGATCAAAACACCGGCCTATTTAACTAACCTGGCAATGTTTGCGATACCCCTGATTGCGTACGTTGTCATTGGCATGATTAAGGCGTCTAACTTGAGTATTAGTGTGTGGCAAGTATTGGTGTTATTGGTTGCGGCAGTTGTTTTTGCTTACGGTGGTAATAAAGCGTCGTTACATGCTATTGATACAGCGCCTAATCCTGGCTATAGTCTTGTGCTCTCAAAAAGCTACGTTCTATTCACTACGCTTGTTGCTGTCACACTCCTAGGTGCTGATATCACCATTCGAAAAATAATGGCAATTTTAATTATTGTTGGTTTCTCAGCCGTTATAATGATTAATCCAAAAGGTGCAAAGAAAGTAAAAAACGAGAAGTGGATAGTACTATCTTTTGGTGCATTCTTCGCGTGGGGTATGTTATCACTCTCTTCAAAATATCTATTCAACAACGGTGTAGATACGATCACCTTCCTTATATATCTCTATGCACTTGTGACATTCTGCATCATCTTTATCGACAAAGTCAGAATCAGTAAGATTAGGGAAATATCAAATACTGCCAAGATTTTGCTACTTGGAACGGGTGTATTTTCAACCTTATTTAATCTCGGTCAATTCGAAGCTATTAAACTAGCACCGAATGTTGGGTATGTGAATGCAATTAATGCCGCATCAATATCAATGGTGACCGTGTTTGCAGTTGTACTCTTCAAAGATGAGCTCACATTTAAGAAAGCAGTCGGTATACTCGGTGTAACTGCCGGACTGGTTTTGTTATTGGTATAGATGAGATGGATAAAACGATTTTTATTATTATCGGTAGCCAGTTGTTGTTTACCACGAGTGATCTGCTGGCGCGACATAACATGCAAACATCAGGGTTTAAAATGGCAAGCTTTGTATCATGGTGGTTCTTGGTGTATGCAACTATTCGCACCATAGCAACTTTTGGTCAGCTTTTTATATTCACACAGATGGAAGTTGGCAGAACAATGGCGATGTTTGGTGCAACAAGCCTGGTATTGGTAAATATTCTCGGCCTTTTAATTCTGAAAGAACAACTTTCCCTTAGCGTGTACTTCGGAATCATTCTTGCCGTCCTTGCAATTTTGCTGGTAGGTTTTGGCAGAAGCTAAACCAAGCCGTAGAGCACTGTCGTATAATCAGGTAATATGGCGACTGGATTATGTATTTGGAACGAATGATATTGTGGTTACTTCCGCGAAAGTTTTACCAACAGAATTTTCGGATCACTTACCAATTCTTGTTGAAGTAACTATTTAATACATACTCTCAGGTTTGATTCAGGTTGGGTTTTTATACTTCTTGTAGTTTCTAAAAAAGTAGGAATGAAAGGAATATGTAAAAACATGAACGTTGTTTCAAGGGGAATCAGGAATGCGTTTCGGAATTCGATCCGAACGTTTTCAATTGTCGTAATTTTGGGGATTAGCGTGGGGCTGGCGCTTTCAATGCTGGTGGCCCGGCAGGCGGTGGAAGATAAAATCACGACCGTCAAGAGTAGTATTGGTAACACTATTACTATCTCGCCAGCTGGTAGCCGCGGTTTTGAAGGCGGCGGTGAGGCGCTGACGAACGATCAAATGAAGGAGATTGCGGCACTGAGACAGGTGACGAATGTCTCGCAGACATTGAGTGATTGGCTCACAACCGATGATACCGATCTGGAATCTTCTATTGAACCCGGCAGCTTGGGCAACAGAGCCCAGGGAAATTCAGGCGTCGGCTTTCAAGCACCACCGAGTGGCGCCATGCCTGGCATGACGGGCGGTAATTCTGACACAAGTAGCAGTACCGAAGTAACACGAACCTTTACGCCACCAGTAACGATTACCGGCACAAACGATACTGAAACAGCCAGCGTCTTTGGCGGAGATAGCGTTACCTTCACTAGCGGTCAAGCCTTCGATGCTAGTAAAGATGAAAACAAAGCGGTACTTGGTAAAGCAATTGCTGAAAAAAATGGACTCAGTGTTGGTGGAACCTTCACGGCTTACGGCGAAACCATCACCGTCGTCGGTATTTATGATACTGGCAACACTTTCGCCAATAACGGTGTCATTGTTTCACTTGCTACCTTGCAACGGCTTTCCGGCCAAACCGGTGCCGTTACCAACGCAACGTCTTGTGGTGGTCTTAAGCGGGCTGGTGCTCCTAGTGCCTGTGAT
>CAZXUE010000037.1:0-5033 GCA_964643895.1 uncultured Candidatus Saccharibacteria bacterium | reverse complement strand
AATGGATGGCAAAAAAGATACTATGAAGATTAGCACCCAAGCTATCAGAACTCTTAAGAAAAAAGGTATTCTCTAGACTAGATCTTGGGGCTTTAGTTCTTAGAGCTTAAAATAAGCAGCCACATGCTGCTTATTTTAATACTCCAAGCTCATCAATCGCCTGCTACATACAATCGCACTCTCTAGGATTTTTGTAGAAGTTGAACGGTCAATTGTTCCGGAAGTGCCTTGAATTTAAACTTTTCAGGGCGATCTTCGCTCACGGCTGCTCCGAGCTCTTTCGTAAAGAGCTCAATCTCAGCCTGAGGCACTTCATAGACAAGGCCATCATCGCTAGCATGAACTGGGATCACCAGTTTTGGTTCAATAGCGCGCACGTGAGCAGCCGCTTCCACAGCATCAAGTGTATAACCGCCACCGCCAACCGGTACTATAACTACATCAACCACGCCGATCGCCTCAAGTTGCGCTTCGCTTAGCTTTGTGCCAATGTGACCAGTAACTAAGATACGAAGATCCTGACTACTAATCCAGTACATTGTGGCGCTTTTGTCGCCGGAGGCTGCCGTATGTGCCTGAGCAGGTATACCTTTTACCGAATAATCTTCAAATTCGTACTCGCCCGGGCCATCAATAATAAACGCTTCGCCTACATCTTTAGGCTTAAATGCTAGCTGAGTTGCCAAAACCGACGTTGCCTTCTTTAAGTCGACCTTCACCGTGGTGATGTCGCTGATTGGATCAATCACTACCACTGACTTTTTTGTACTAAGCTTTAGGCTATTGGCACCAAAATACTGTAATTCCATCGCTTCTCCTATTTACCTTCTTGAAACTTCTTCAAAAATCCGCTGGTATCGGCCAAAACTGCATGTTTTCCGGAAAGAACTGTGCTAATAAAGCGATCTTTTATATCAAGTCGATACTTAAACTCGCTTTCAGAAATAACAGTATAGCGAACAGGATTCCCCTCCTCAAGCTCAACCGTCTTTATAAGCTTTTCGAGTTTTTGTTTATTACTTGAACCCACCAATATGAGATCAATGTCTGAACCCTGTTTTCCAACTAGATTACCACTGGTTATAACGACGTCAAATGCACCAACGGCCTGTAATCGCTTGAGGAGATCCCCTTGCGAAGCGGGTGATACATCCTGCTGTGGTAACTCAACCGAAAAAATAGACTGTAACGCCTTAAAGTGCTTGTACCCCTGATTAACCTCATAATACAACTTATTGTTCACACTATCAGATTTAATGATACCGATGCCAAGTAAGTTAGAGAGTTCTCGTCGAACTGAGTTAATTTGTTCGTCAATTTTACGGGTTAGTTCGCGCACATAAAATGACCTGCCTGGGTTGGCCAGGAAGAGCTGGAGGAGTTTTACCCTCGTTTTTGAACCAAACAACTGCTCAATCATACTATGCTGTATTGTAGCAGAACAACGAACGCACTACTAGATTGTTCAAGATTTACAACAACTGTGCTAACGAGGACGCTTTGCGGCAATTGCAGCTGCCTGATGTTCAATAAAGTCATCTAGCGGTTCAAGTTCGGATGAAACTCCCTTTGTAAGTAAAGTGCGCCGAATAAGCTCATCTGCAAATACTGGGTTCTTAGCAAGCGCCGGTCCGTGCATATAGGTACCGAAAATATTGTTGCATATCACACCCTCAGTTTTGTCCTCACCGTTATTACCGGCTCCTTTCATAACTTTCCCGAGCGGCGTAAGTCCAGTGCCAAGATAGGTTCTTCCTGAATGGTTCTCAAACGCAACGAGCCTACCGAAAGGCGAATTAATGGCAACGTTACCGATCAAACGATCTTCACCTGCTTTTGTCTCTATATCAAGAATGCCTGCACCGCTAATTTCGCTGCCACCTGGCAAAATAAACCGATGCCCTAACATTTGGTACATGCCGCATATCATCAGACCAACTAGGCCATCGTCGCAGTAAGATTTAAGATCCCGAGCATACTTTAAAAGATCACTCTGCACTAAACCTTGGCTAGAATCCTGTCCGCCACCTCCCAAAAGAATGTCGGGTTTCACCTCTTTCAGCTCTCTGAGCGAATGGAGAGACGTGTATTCCACATTAAAACCGCGTTTTTCAAGGCGATATCTCAGCGTAATCACATTCCCCATATCGCCGTAAACGTTCATCTGCTTAGGATATAGATGTCCAATCACAATCTTCATAACCAACCCTCACCTGCGTCATTCCCGGCCCGATCGGGAACGACACACTCTAAGATCCAAGATCTAAGCTCTATAACCCGCCTCCTCACCATATACGCGGCACCTTTCCGTACCTGGCTAACTGTTCACGCACCTCAAATAATGCAGTATAAGTGGGGATAATCACAACATTGGTGTAACCACTCTGCATAAGGTTTTGTACCGCTCTTGCTACACTTGTTGTTGTATTAACATCAAAGTTGTCTTGCTTTAGCCTCAGCGCCATATCATAGGCCCGCACACCGCTCGTGGACAAACACATACTACTCCCAATAAACGGTTGAAAATCAACATCCCACAACCACGATACATCCCTGCCATCTGCGAAGCGATCATTCACCACAAATAAAACCGCCTCGGGCTTCCCTTGTTTCACAAAGGTTTCAAGATTACTCATAAATCCGCTAGGGTTCTTAACCAAAGCTACCGTAACATTCTTGCCTTTAAAATGAAGTTTTTCACCTCGACCAAACGGTGTGGGCATTGAACTCAGCGACTGCAAACCACGCGACATCTCCTCTGGAATGAGTTCGCCTAGCATCGCCACTACCGCAGTGGCATTCAATGCATTATGGAATCCCTTAACTGGCACCAGTAGCTCATGTTCTTGTTGAGTCGCCTCTACCAATAGCTGCTGCATATCACCAGCCTCACTGTCGGAAATAAGCACTACATCCGCATCTGCTTTCTGTGCAATAACCTTTTCGCCGTGGAGACTCTGCTCATTTGCCACATGAGAACTTAGGTTTCCGCTTACCCCAAAGGTAACCAACCGCTTTTTTTGCGACTTCAAGCGCTTTGCCATTGATTTTAGCAGTGGGTCAAGCTGGTTATATACAATCAGATCTGTTTTTTCAGCCGCCTGCTCAATCAATTTGGCGGTTTTATCAATTTCACCATAACGATCAAGCTGATCTCTTAATACATTCAACGCCAGCAACCCTTTAGGTGAAATATCTTTAGTAAATACCGGGGCATAGGCTTCGTCCATCTCAAACACAAACCAATCAGTTGGCTTTAAACTACCGAGATATGTCATATCTTCAATCAACGCCGCGATCAAACCCCGGGTCATGTTGCTGCCCGTAGTGTTTGTTACCACCCGAGCACCCGCACCCCTGAGCGCCGTCACTAGCATTTTCGTGGTGGTGGTTTTACCATTTGTCCCTGTTACTAAAATTATTCTTTTTTCAACCCGTTTCAAGCTAGCATTGAGAAAATCACTATCCAGCCTCTCGATAATCAAACCGGGTAATGCAGAGCCATTCTTACCGACGAGCCGTAACAGCTTAATCAGTAGTTTACAGCTAAATACAAGGAGGCGTCGATACATTACACTCTATTGTAGCGTTATTAGTGCTTAGTGAGTAGTGGTTGGCGATGAATTGGCAACAAAGCATACTGCCTCTTGTGTAAGTTCTTCAGGATTATCAAACCAGGAAATATCTTTATTACGTTTAAACCAGGTACGCTGTCGCTTGGCCAAGCCTAAATGAGCATGTACAAGCGCAATTTTGGCTTCTTGGATTGAGATCTCACCCTCCATAGCCTTTCTTGCTGCGTTATAACCGGGAGTTTTAAAGGCCTCAAGCTCTGATCCGTAATACTCGTGAAGCTTTGTGACTTCATCAAGAAAGCCACCTTGAAACATCTCTTCAATACGTTTTTCGATTCGATTTTTAAGTACTTCTCGATCTAGCTTTAGCCCCAAAATAATTGCATTGCTTCGCATTTTTGTATTTTCAGGCACCTCACCATCCCGCTCAATCGCACGATTAACATGCCGCCTGTTTTTTGTGTTCAATTTTGATATATCAATATTTTTTGTATACAAAAGTGTTGTTAATTCTTCATCATTCATCTGTAATAATTGTGTTCGATATGTATCATCCGGCTTATCTTTAAACTGAAAATTATACAACAATGCGTCTACATACAGCCCCGTACCACCAACAATGACTGGCGTTTTCCCTCGCCCACCAATATCTTGAATACATTTTTCAGCTTGTCGCTTAAACTCTGCGGCACTAAACTTTTCGTTTGGCTCAACAACATTAATTAAATGATGCGGCACTGATTTTTGCTCGGACAAAGTTGGCTTGGCAGTTCCAATATCCATCTTTTTATAGACTGTTCGAGAGTCTGCACAAATAATTTCTCCATCCACCAACTGAGCAATTTTTATGCCGGCTGCGGTTTTTCCACTAGCAGTTTCACCGACAATGAAGATTAAAGGAGTTTTGCTTGATTTGGATCCCATAATAATTCGCCTACTCGAACATAGTATTCATCATGCTCGCCCAGTACTTCAACCCCTTCTGCCTCCAAATGCTGTTTATGCGCAGCTCGACCACCAGGATATCCAGCAGCCAACCCACCCTTTTTATTGACAACTCTTTGCCAAGGTAGATCTGGATCACCAAAATGTGCAATTCCACCAACAATTCGGGCAGCCCTCGCATTTCCAGCTAGTGCCGCAAGCTGCCCATATGTCATAACTCGGCCTTTTGGGATTTGCGCTACCAGCGCGCACACTCGCTTACTAAATTCTTTTTCTGTTTCCATAATCGATTACTAGTGTACTGGATTCGCGCCTGCGCGGGAATGACAAGCGTTCTAGAGTAGGGATTTCTGCGAACGAACCTTCGCCTCATTAGCAATTGCTGCGATGAATTCTTCTACCAAATACGATCCTTCTTGGTGCTCGTCAGAAACTAAATCGCTCCTCACACGCGGCGTAAGCCGCTTTGTCTCGACTTCTTTCTCACCAATCACCACTGTATACGGCACTTTC
>CAZXUE010000036.1:2576-5157 GCA_964643895.1 uncultured Candidatus Saccharibacteria bacterium | reverse complement strand
TTGACAACATGTAACCCCTGTCATACAATAGAAGTATGAGATTCACCGTGAACCAATTCAACGAACGCTTCCCGAGTGACGATGCCTGTCTTGATTACATGTTTGAGCAAGCCTACGGAGATACGCCCGCCTGTCTAAAATGTGGCGTTGTCGACCCGAGCTACTACCGAGTTCGTGGTCGTAAGTGCTTTGAATGTAAAGATTGCGGCCATCAGGTACATCCCCTGGCCAATACCATCTTCCATAAGTCATCAACATCACTCCGTGACTGGTTCTACGTCATCTATCTATTTTCGGTTGCCAAGAATGGTGTCTCTGCCAAAGAAATCGAACGGCATCTCGGCGTCACTTACAAAACAGCCTGGCGTATCGCCAAGCAGGTTCGCTCGCTCATGATGCAAACTGGCAATCCGCTGTCAGGCATTGCGGAGGTCGATGAAACCTACATTGGTGGCAAGCACCGTCGTAACGGTATGTTCAGTAATAAGACGGCAGTTATCGGCATTGTCGAAAAGAAAAAAGATAGCGGCCAGATCAAAGCGCTGGCTACCAAACAGGCCAATGCAACCGTTGCTCTGCCATTCTTACATTCAAGTATTGCGGCGGGAACAATTGTACATAGCGATGAAAGTCGTATCTATACTCGTGTGAAACGTACGTTCGACCACGAGTTTGTGAACCACTCAAAGCTGGAGTATGTGCGAGCTGGCGTCCATACAAACACCATCGAGGGCTTTTGGGGACAATTAAAACGCTCTATCGACGGGACGTATCACTGCGTGAGTCCGAAGTATCTTCAATTGTATGTGAATGAGTTTGTATACCGGTATAATCATCGTCAGAGTCCGGTATTCCCGGTTTTGATTGCTGTGGCTGCGCGGCACGTGAAATAGCAGTATCAAAGGTTTCTTTGGCTTCGGGATTAATTTGATCAGACGGTAGGTTATCAATGAAGGCTTGACGCTCTTCGTCGGTGAGTGGTTTTTTGTTGGATTGGGTCATAGGGTTATTATAGCGCGGTGGGCGTAACAGGGCGTAATCCGATCAGCCCATATCACTAAATACAAGGTATCGGGCATATTAGAAAAGTAATCCTTCGATACCTAACCTATTTATTTTTACCCTAACCTTTTAAGTTATCTTTACAGTCTCCTCTCCTTTCTATATAAATATAGGGGTAGGAGGGGTAGGCAAAAGAACATCCACACATAGCCAATCCAATAAAACTACACACCTAAAAACATCCAAGTAAAAACAATACGAATAACTCAATAAGCAACTACTAATAAATACATTAAGACTTAAACATACTAATCATCAACTAAGCAATCATACCTACAAACTTTAAAATGACAGACCATACCTTATCTACTAGTATCGAACTAAACAAACCAGAACCAAAATACCGTAAAAAGCTAAACGAAGAACAAGTAGCGGTACTACAATTGTTGTGGCGATTTAGGTTCGCAAGTAGTGAACAAATAGCCAAGTACCAGCAGAAATCTAACAGTAAAGCCGTACAGAAGCGCCTGAGGATACTTGAAGACCAAGACCTCATAGCCAAACGCTACGACAAGTCATACAAGCTTCAGGGCAAACCAGCGGCATATTATCTGACACCCAATGGCGCACGTACGCTCGCTCCGTACAAGCCACGCAAAGAAGATGAACCAATTAACATCAAGCGCATATACAAAGATAAGGATGCTAGCGAAGGCTTTATTGAGCATTGCAAGAATGTGCTGGATATCTACTTGGCGCTAAAAGTACTCTATCCAAAACAAGGTAAGTTGAATTATTTCCCTAAAACTCAACTCAGCTACGAGAAGTATGACTTCTTTCCCGGTCCACTTCAAGATGCTTGCATCCGTATTAAAACCAGCGAGGGTGACAGATATTTTTTCTTGGATATTTTTGAAGATAACCAACCGTTCTTCGTGCTTATTCGACGAATTAAGAAATATTTGGAATATGCCGGTAGCGGTGAGTGGGCGCGATACGACGAAGATGGTGGGCTGCCAACAATACTACTCGTTGTGCAAAATAAGAGCGTTCATAAGCGGCTGCGGAAGCGCTTAGCTAAAGAACTGCGAGAAAATTATGAAGACGTATGTTTTGCTACGGCAAGATTGGAGCACACCCTAAACATAGAATACAAAGGCAAAGTTTGGTTTCCGGTTGATGAGGCCGGGGATGATCCAGACGAGCCGATACAGCCTGTAGCGCTTACGAAGCTCCCGCGGGTAGATAATTAATACTTTCACTTGACGAAGGCAGGTGGAAGTTCCTGTTTCCTGGAGGGAAATAGGTTTGCTAGCCTTCATTGCTTTGGATTTATGCGTTGATACACCGATAGTCCGAAGCGGGGTAAAACCTGGACGGATTCGTTAAAATATAGAATACTAGTTGAAGCATGAAAAGATATCTAATCAAAGTATTTCTGGAGCATTTTGCATTCGGACTCACTATATCGGTGAGCGTTGTTTGGATGCTTAATCAGGGATTGACACTTCCAGAAATCGCTATAATCGAGTCTATTGCATTAGTGTTAGGGCTTGCCATCGATATTCCGACAGGATAT
>CAZXUE010000036.1:533-2566 GCA_964643895.1 uncultured Candidatus Saccharibacteria bacterium | reverse complement strand
TCTGATAAGTTCGGCCGGATGCTTACCTTGATTGGTGCAAATATCTTTCAAGCAGCTTCGTTTTTAGTTTTCGCTTTTTCTCATGACTTCTGGCAATTTTTAATTGCAGCCATCTTGCTCGCTATAGGCTTCGCGCTTTCATCCGGGTCAGAAGAAGCATACATTTATGAGAATCAATCTGGCGACAACTACAGAAAGACATTCAGTAATGTCAATGTAGTCGATGAAGCAGCAACAATTTTGGGTTTGCTCTTGGCACCACTTCTGATTGCACTCTTTAGCCTCCAATCGGTGTTTATTGCCGCCTCAGCTTTCGTTTTCATTACGGCAATTGTTAGTTGGATTATTTTAAAAGACAAAGGGAGTATGGCCGTTTCTGAGAGCCAACAAAAGACCCGAGAGAAGCAGCAAATTCTGGCGTTGGTTCGCAAACACGCACCATTAATTCTGTTGTTTATAGCATTGGCCATATATTACGAAGCGGGTCGCGTCTTTTGGCAGCCTCAGCTGATTGGCTCTGGTTTTAAGATCGAACATCTTGGATTTTTGTTTGCTGCCTTCAAAGTTGCATCCCTCGCTGGTGCTTACGTAGGTCGGCATCAACGATTCTCACCCAAAAAAGAAATCGTAGTGATTGGGGTTTTAGTGACGACAAGCTTTCTCCTTATCGCTTCATCAGTTTGGTTTTTGGTAATTGCAGGCTTCTTCCTCTACTCATTCCTCGAAAATGTTTATCGCATTGTCGAGTCAAACTATCTTCAAGGCATAGCAAGTAGCCAGCGGAGAGCGTCTTTCTTGTCGGCAGCTAGTTTTGTGCGCCAAGGATATAGTATTATTTCCGTCCCACTTCTGAGCATCGCTGCTGTAGCGAATGTTTCGTATGTGTTTTATATCCTAGCGCTTTTACAGATTATTGTTTCGGTGTTGTTTGGGGTGTTGGCGGCACATTCACGCAATGCTCAGCTACGCGGCGCTTAACGCTCTCACGACATCATCATGGAGGGCGCTATTGCTAGAATAGACAGCTCCATTCAAATTATCCCTATCGTGAGGCATCCCATCAACTCTAGTGGAAACACCACCAGCCAATCTGACTAAAAGATCGGCTGGTGCAATGTCGTGAATAGTATTCCCAGGAAAGACAGCGAAGGCACTTTCACCTTTTGCAACCGCACACGCCAGATAAATCGCAGAATAACTCCCTAACGGTGGCCGTTCGAGCATATCTTCAAAGAATCTTGCATCAGTTGCCGCATCATCCCAGTGACAAAAATCATAGGGGATACCTGGCGAAAGTGAAGTATGTTGATCCTTTACTTGGCCAAGATCAAGTCTCTCGCCATTTAGAAAAGCACCGCCGAGCTCTTTATCGGCATAGAAAAGTTCGTCTCTGAAAGGGTTGTAGACAACTGAAAGCTGAGGCTCTCCATTTTTAAAAAGCGCAACAGCAACACAACTTGTTCGTTCATGATCTAGCGTAGTAACTCACCACCTTTGCAACATCCCTTGAACCAAAAAAGGTAGGCGTCCTAAACTGTAAAGATCACTACATCTAACAGAAAGGAGCCTACCATGGCCTATTCTACCAATCCTAACCTGCCAAAAGCGAGAGCTTTTGCTTTGCAATTGCTCATTCATGAGCGATTGCCTCTGCAAACCGTCGCTCACCGCTGCGGTGTCCACCGCAGCACGGTGTGGCGCTGGAAGCGCAAATGGGCCGCCCTCAACGAACGGGTCGAGCTGAAAAACTACAACCGACCAGGACGCAATCCGGGTGTCATCTCGGCCTTTCGGTTCTCGGCTTGTACCTGGTTTGTTCCAACGCTTGTTTCGCGGCCACGCACTAGCCCAAGCGCCGTACCGGAAGAAGTTGTGCAACGCATCCTCGCGGTTCGCGCTGAGCTGAAGCGCTGCGCCGAAGTCGTCTGGCACCACGTCACGACGGTACTCGGTGTCCTGGTGTCGCTCAGTAGCGTGCCGCGGATACACCCCCGCCCCCCCCTACGCCGGTGGGGACGACGAGGCCAGGAACA
>CAZXUE010000036.1:0-523 GCA_964643895.1 uncultured Candidatus Saccharibacteria bacterium | reverse complement strand
GGATCCTCCGCCGCCACCACTGCTTTGACGGGGCCCGGAAGCCGCGAGTCCGCCGGGACAACCCGCGCCGCCCGCTTGTGACGGCGCCAGGTGAACTGGTACAGACGGATACGATTCACCATGTCGACCCCTGGACTGGTAGAAGGCTGTATTACTATACGGTCGTCGACCTGTACACCCGCATGGCCTATGCCAAGGTAGCAACGCGGATCTTGCCAGGCATAGCCGCTACGGCCGTGCGTGAAGCACGGCAGGCGTTTGGCTTTCCATTTGCCATGGTGCAAAGTGACAATGGCCCAGAGTACGGGCGATACTTTGAGCAGCAGATGACACGAGCCAATATCCACACCAGACACTCACGGCTGCACCGCCCCAACGACAATGCCCACATTGAAAGGTTTAACCGGACCATCCAGGAGGAATGCATTGGCTCCTACTGGCGAAAGAGCGTTCCGCTCTCTCGCCAGAAACAAAAACTGAGCGAGTACCTAGACTACTACAACCACGAGAGAGTACACTTAGG
>CAZXUE010000035.1:4232-5188 GCA_964643895.1 uncultured Candidatus Saccharibacteria bacterium | reverse complement strand
ATGATGGAAGCCAGATACAGGTACTTGAAGGCTTGGAGCCGGTTCGTAAAAGACCTGGTATGTATATTGGTAGCACCGGATATGATGGTGTACATCATTTAATTAAAGAGATCGCCGACAACGGTATAGATGAAGCGATCGCTGGCTTTGCTACTAAAGTTGAAGTAGTTCTATTGGCTGACGGCGGTGTTAAAGTAACCGATGACGGGCGTGGTATACCAGTTGATAAGCATGAGAAAACTGGTAAGTCTACGCTCGAAACTGTTTTGACCGTACTTCATGCTGGTGGTAAGTTTGGCGGTGGAGGCTACAAGGTGTCATCTGGTCTTCATGGGGTGGGTTCTAGTGTAGTTAACGCTTTGTCTACTAAATTGATTGCCGAGGTTGTTAGAGACGGCGAACTTTACATGCTTGAATTTGAAAGAGGTGTTCCTTTAGGTGGACTCAAGAAGCTTGGTAAGACAGACAGGCCTACTGGAACGAGTATTACTTTCTATCCTGATCCAGAAATATTTAAAGAAACCGTAGAGTTTGATTACAAGTGGGTGCTTGAGTATTTACGCCACCAGTGCTACTTAACCAAGGGTGTTAAAGCCAGCGTTGAAGATGAACGTACAGGTGAACGGTACACCTTTTACTTTGAGGGTGGTATTCGTAGCTATGTCCGTAATCTCAATTACGGCAAAGAGCCTGTTGGCGAAGATATTTTTTATGTGGAGCGCCAAGTTGAAGACGGCATGGTAGAAGTAGCGCTACAGTACACTGATAGCTACGTTGAAACGATTAAATCATTTGCCAATAACGTACTCAACCCAGATGGGGGTACGCACTTAACCGGTTTTAGGGCAGCATTAACCCGAGTGATTAATGACTACGCCCGTAAAAACAGCCTATTAAAAGAAAAAGAAGAAAACCTTTCCGGTGAAGATTGCCGTGAGGGTATCACGGCCATTATT
>CAZXUE010000035.1:0-4222 GCA_964643895.1 uncultured Candidatus Saccharibacteria bacterium | reverse complement strand
GTTCGAAGGCCAGACCAAGAACAAGCTTGGCAACCCCGAGGTTCGCGGCTACGTGGAGCAGGTTATGAACGAGTGGTTTGCATATTATCTGGAAGAAAATCCAAATATTGCTAAAAAAATTATTGGTAAAGCTATTCTCTCCGCTCGAGCTCGCGCCGCCGCTCGCGCCGCTCGTGACAATGTCATCCGAAAAGGCGTGTTAGAGAGCACCTCGCTACCTGGTAAGCTTGCCGATTGCTCCAGCAAAGATCCGAGTGAATCGGAAGTATATCTGGTAGAGGGAGATTCTGCTGGTGGGTCGGCTAAGTCCGGGCGTGATAGCAAAACACAGGCAATTTTGCCGCTACGGGGTAAAGTGCTCAATGTTGAACGAGCCCGACTTGATAAAATGTTTGCCAATAATGAAATTAAGAGCTTAATTACAGCAATTGGCGTTGGCATTGGAGACCAGTTTGATATTACTCGAGCTCGCTACCATCGCATTGTCATCATGACCGATGCCGATGTAGATGGCTCCCACATTCGCACTCTTCTATTGACGTTCTTTTTTAGGCACATGGCGCCACTGATTGAAGCTGGCTACTTATATATTGCTCAACCACCACTGTATGCCATCACAAAGGGTAAGAAGAAGTATTACGCGTACACTGATGAAGAAAAAGAGGGTATATTGGCTGATCTTGCCCAGCAGAAGGCTGACTCGGCAAAACTGGCAGCTGAGGCAGCAGGTGAGAACACGGAGCCGCAGAGCGATCTTGAGGCCGAACAGCAACGCGCGAAGCAGGCTGGTGCCAGTATCGCACGCTACAAAGGTCTTGGTGAAATGGATGCTGACCAGCTCTGGGATACCACAATGAATCCCGAGAACCGAGTATTAATTCAGGTTAAAATTGAAGATGCTGAAAAGGCGGACGCTATCTTTAATAAGCTAATGGGTACCGAAGTAGAATTGCGCAAGAGCTTCATTCAAGCACGCGCGAAATTTGTAAAGGATTTGGATATTTAATATGGCAGACGACGCAGATATTTCTCAGAACATAGAACAAAATATGCCGCACACCGACGAGCCGGCAGCCCCCCAGAGTCATTCAAAATCGGTGGTGGTACGAACTGTTGAAAATGAAATGGAGACCAGTTATTTGCAGTACTCCATGAGCGTTATTGTAGCGCGGGCGCTTCCGGATGTCCGAGATGGTTTAAAGCCGGTTCATCGTCGTATTATTTACACCATGAACCGTGATGGCCTACGCGCAGGAGCCAAGCATCGTAAAAGTGCGAACGTGGTGGGTGCGGTCATGGGTGATTATCACCCGCACGGTGATTCTGCAATCTACGAATCGATGGTACGCTTAGCACAACCGTGGGCCCAGCGATATACAATGGTAAACGGCCAGGGCAATTTTGGCTCCATGGATGGCGATCCTGCTGCTGCTATGCGTTATACCGAAGCCAAAATGGAGCGCGTGGCGGAAGAAATGGTGCTCGATATTGAGAAAAACACCGTAGACTTTATTGATAACTACGATGGTCGTTTGCAAGAGCCCACCGTTCTACCGGCAAAAGTGCCAAACCTGCTCTTAAACGGTCAAATTGGTATTGCGGTTGGTATGGCCACAAATATCCCGCCCCATAACCTAAGCGAACTTGTTGACGCAACTACAACACTTATTGATAATCCCGAGGCGACAACTGATGACTTACTCGAACATATTAAGGGTCCGGATTTCCCAACGGGCGGTATTGTCTATGGTAAAGAAAGCTTGCGCGCTGCCTATGCTGGTGGTCGCGGAGGAATTGTTGTTCGAGCTGTAGCTGATATTGTTGAGAGCAAAAAGGGCCGCTATTCAATCATTGTGTCAGAAATTCCATATGCCCTCAACAAAGCATCTTTAATTGAGAAGATTGCCGAACTTGTTCGTGATAAAAAGATCGGCGGCATTTCTGATCTGAGAGATGAGAGCGCTCGGGGTGATGTAAAAATTGTTATTGATCTTAAAAAAGATGCCTACCCAAAGAAGATCTTGAACCAGCTGTATAAGCTTACCCCGCTGCAATCCTCCTACCACTATAATATGCTGGCTCTGATTGACGGGATTCAGCCAAAAGTGCTCGGGGTGCACGATATCTTAAGTGAATATATTAAGCATCGTCAGATTGTCGTGCGTCGACGTACCGAGTTTGAGCTCAAAAAAGCTCAAGATCGTGCCCACATTTTAGAGGGCTACAAGATTGCACTGGATAACATCGAAGAGGTTATTAAGATTATCCGTGCCAGCAAGACGACAGAAGAAGCTTCGGCTAATCTGATGAAGAGCTTTAAGCTTTCTGAAATTCAGACAAAGTCCATTTTGGCTCTCCCGCTTCGAAGTCTTACGGGTCTAGAGCGGCAAAAGATTGAAGATGAGTTGGCTGAACTACAGAAGTTAATCGCTAAGCTTGAGGCAATCCTGGCCAGCGAGGAAGAGATTCGGAAAATCATTAAAGCTGAACTACTGGAAATGAAGGAAAAGTACGGAGACGAGCGGCGTACCAAGATTATTCCGCAAGAGCTCGGTAAGTTTAGCGATGAAGAGCTGATTCCAGAAGAACAAGTTGTTGTAACAATTACATCAGAAAACTATATCAAACGGAGTTTAGCCTCCGAGTATCGTCGGCAAAACCGGGGTGGCAAAGGTAAGCGAGGAATGGCAACCAAAGAGGCCGATGTTATCGAGCACGTAATAATGGCGAGCACTCACGATTACTTGCTGTTCTTTACGAATAAGGGCCGGGTATTTAGACTTAAAACCTACGAGGTGCCAGCTACAGGCTTAAATGCAAAAGGTGTTGCGGCCGTCAATCTACTGCAGTTACACCCCGAAGAGGTCGTTACGGCAGTTATTAAACATGATCCAAAACAGAAGACCGGCTACTTCTTTATGACCACCAAGCAGGGTACGGTCAAGAAGACCAAATTAGAAGATTATAATAATATTCGAACGAGCGGCTTGATTGCTATTAAAATTGATGAAGGCGACGAACTGAAGTGGATTAGACCTACGAATGGAGATAATGAAGTTGTTATTTCGACATCGTTAGGCCAAGCAATTCGTTTCCATGAAAATGATGTACGGCCCATGGGTCGGACAGCTCGTGGGGTTCGGGGTATGAGACTGCGTCCTGGAGATGTGGTGGTGGGTATGGATATTGTTGAGGAAGAATCGAATATCTTTGTGATCAGCGAAAAGGGTTACGGAAAACGCACCAAGATTTCTCAGTTCAGCCCGCATAAACGTGGCGGTGTTGGTATCAGATCAGCCGTTGTAAATAGTAAGACAGGCAATCTAGTATCGGTGAAATCGTTAACTGATGAAACCCCAGAGGTAATCATTATTTCTACGAATGGTCAAACAATTAGACTTGGTCTTAAAGATATCCCAGCGCTCGGCCGAACTACACAAGGGGTGAGGATTATGCGTTTGGCTGATGATGATACAGTAGCCTCGACTGCGCTTGTTTCTAAAGATCAATCCGGTGAAGGCGAGGAACTGGAAGGTGATGGCAATGAGGCAATGGCTGAGTAGTTACGCGTACTTTGTGATCCCCATGTTTACGTGGGTAATGGCGCAAGTAGCCAAGATTATTGTGGTGGGAATAACTAAAAAAGATTGGGATTGGCGTTATATTTACCGTTCGGGCGGTATGCCAAGTGCCCATACGGCAGTGATTGTTTCGCTCTGTACAGTTTTGGCGTATCGGTTAGGAACCAAAAGCCCTGAATTTGGCATCGCCTGTATTCTAGCCGCGATTGTTATGTATGACGCCATTAATGTCCGTCACGCGGTTGGCGAGCATGCACGGGCGCTGCGTGCAATTGTGCCCGAAGTCTTTAAAGAAGGCCAGCCGCCAGAGATGATCATTCATCAATCAAATGGCCATACACCACTTGAGGTGCTGGCCGGGTTGGGTATAGGGGTGGTGGTGCCAGTGCTTGTGTTTATCGTTACATAAATTACAACAAAATTAAGTTTACTGTTGACAGGATTGATCTGTTTTCATACAATTGATCGCAGTCTGTCTGATCTTTTATGCGAGATTGCGAGTAACACCACTGGTTTTATCTGGGGCAATCATTCTTAATTTCACAGAGAGAATAGCTCGTTAAAAACTGAGTAGTGCAACGTCAACGTTAAGTTTTTTTGATGTTTGAATATAATTTGAGATGTTAGTATTTCATTGAAGT
>CAZXUE010000034.1:0-5881 GCA_964643895.1 uncultured Candidatus Saccharibacteria bacterium | reverse complement strand
CTCGTGCCACTGCCGCTTGCGGCGGTTACGGCTGATGGTTGAGACGACGTTTGCTGTGGAGATTGTGCTACAGAAGCCTGTTGAACGAGGGGGAGCTCTTTGTAAGGTTGAGCCTCTGTTGGTGGCAGTTGACGTAAGGTATGTACTGTCGTACTTGCAGAGGTTGGCTGCGCCGGTGGACGCATGGTTTGCGGACGCACATATCCGCTGGCAAGCAAGAGAAGTGAACCTACTAAGGCTGCGTTGAGTATTCTATCTTTGGTTTTTTCACTTAGTCGCAAGTGTTTCATAACCAAACCTCCTCTTCACTCCGAATACAAGGCTGAGTATACACCAGCTTTTACAATATGGTTGTGCTTTTTATCACAGTATAAACTGAAGGCTAGTCATCAATATATTTTCGGACGTGTGGAATACGGTTAATGACAACTGCAGCAACAGCCGCCACCACCGCAATCACATACAAACCGAAGCCAAGCGCCATACCGACTGCCGCAGCATACCAAATACTAGCTGCAGTGGTAAGATTACTCACCTTACCTTTTGATTCAGATTTCAAAATAATTCCAGCACCCAAGAAGCCCACGCCCGAAACAATCTGCGCCGCAATTCTATTAGGGTCGCCATTGCCCACAATTTGCGACATATAGGCAAACATCATCGCCCCAACAATTACCAAACTCTGTGTACTCAAACCCGCCGGTTTCTTTTTCAACTCCCGCTCCAAGCCAATCGCTACACCGCAAGCAATCGCCAAACCAATCTTGAGCAAAAATTCAATCTCCCGCGAACCAAATAGATCTTCGAACATGCTTTTATTATACTTTATTATCTGAGTATTATGCTCGTTATTTCTTAAGGCGTTTTCGTTTGTTTGGATCAAGCTCACGTTTCCGGAGACGAAGATTTTGCGGAGTTACCTCGAGAAGCTCGTCGTTTTCGATAAAATCAAGACACTGTTCTAAACTCAGCTGCGTGAAAGGCACGAGCTGAACAATCCCGTCCGAAGACGAACTGCGAATATTAGTGAGATGCTTCTCTTTCACAATATTGATCTCTAAATCTTCGCCGCGATTATTGAGACCAATGATCTGGCCAGCGTATACTTTGGTTCCTGGGCCAACAAACACTTCACCGCGTGCCTGAGCATTTTCTAAGCTATATGGCGTTGCCGTTCCTTGTTCAAATGAGATGAGCGCGCCACTCCTGAGCTGCTGCAAAGTGGGACCTTGCGATTGATAGCCGATTGTCAGGCTGTTGATGATAACCGTGCCTTTGGTGTTGGTAATCAGAATATTTCTCAGCCCCAAAACCGCACGGGTCGGTAGTTCGTAGATAAGCTTCGTGGCGCCTTGGCTGGTGGTGAACTGCTCTTTGAGTGTTGCTCGCCGTTGGCCGAGCTCCATTTGGACGCTGCCGGCGTGTTCGGCTGGAACTTCAATAATGAGCTCCTCCAGCGGCTCCATGGTTTGGCCGTTTTCTTCTTTTGTAACAACCTGTGGGCGGCCAACCTCAAATTCGTAGCCTTCACGGCGCATGGTTTCGATCAACACTGAAAGGTGGAGCTCACCCCGGCCGGACACCAAAAAGCCAATGCCGTCCTCTTCAACCCTAAGGCCAATGTTCATTTCCAACTCTTTGTTTAACCGATCAGCTATCTGGCGAGAGGTGTTAAATTCACCCTCAGTGCCCTTAAATGGACTGGTATTTGGCCCCAGGTATACCTGGAGCGTGGGCGCCTCAACCTCCAGTACGGGCAACGTTTCGGGGTTAATAGCATCAGCCACCGTTTCACCAATCTGCACATCTTTTAGGCCAGTAATTTGCACGATATCGCCAGCAATACCACCTTCCACCTCAAACTTAGTAACACCGCGACTCATAAAGACGAGCTCTGCCTTGGCTCTGAAAACGCTGCCATCCTTCTTGCACACCGCAACCTGATCACCGGCAGAAATTTTGCCACGATTGATGCGGCCAATAGCATATTTGCCTTTAAAGGAATCGTACGCCAACGCCGTGACCAACATCTGAAACGGCTTTTCTAGCTCCACGTCAGGAGCTGACACTTCATTGATAATGGCGTCAAAAATAACATCCAGATTGCCATCTTTGGTAGGATCGGCCGGGACTTCTGCCCAAGCTTTGCCTTCTCGGCCAATAGCGTAGTATACAGGGTAATGCAGTTGATCTTCATGCACAGCCAGCTCTAAAAAGAGATCCGCCAGCTCATCTTCAACCTCGCCCAAGCGATTCCCCGGCTTATCAATTTTATTGATGACCACAATCGGCTTCAAACCGTTAGCCAGCGCCTTAGTCAGCACAAACTTGGTTTGCGGCATTGGTCCTTCCTGCGCATCAACAATCAAAATGCAGCCATCCGCCATGTTGAGCGTACGTTCAACCTCACCCGAGAAATCAGCGTGGCCAGGGGTATCGATAATGTTAATACGATGATCTCCGTGCTGTACGGCAGTAATCTTGGCCGTAATGGTAATACCGCGCTCGCGCTCTTGATCACCACTATCCATAATCAGCTCTTGGCTCATTTCGGCCTGGTTATCACGGAAAGTATGTGATTGTTTCAAAAGGCCATCAACCAGCGTAGTCTTGCCGTGATCGACGTGAGCGATAATCGCAATATTTCTAATTTTGCTCGGATCTTGCTGCATACCTGTCTTTCAAAAATAAAAGCGCCCGGATTGATATGGCGCACTAAAAATACGTTACCACTAGTATATCACAGAGGTACTGTGATATCCCCTATCTTTTTATAATATCATACTTTATGATTTTTTGTCAAGCTTTGACAATCTGCCACCAGGAATACCAATAATTCTACCTATGTCCCTTTAGAAATCGAGTGATTTCACCCGATTTGAATAAGAGAACGTATGCGCAGGTGGGGTTGTGGCCGAGGCCCCGGGTTTCAAGCTTTTGGGCACCTGTAATAACAGCTTGGTCGGGCGGCACAACTGCATCGAGAGGCGAATAAACATTCAGTATTCGTTTTTTTAAATCTGGCGTAAGTCTCTTCATCGAATGTCCTAGCTGATTAAGCGACTCAGCGAACGAAGGGTTAAGCTGCTTCACAGAATCTGGAATACCGCCCTGCAGTTTACCGCAAATTGTTACTACGCCTGCTACTTTTTCATGCTTCTGAGTAAACGCAGACACGACCGTACTCGCCCCGGCACTCGTGCCAATTAATGAAACTGTTTTGCCCTCGCCGTGGAGCCGATCTATGCAGTCCAGTAGCTTATTAAATTGTGGCTGAAGCGGGATTGGATCCGTCCAGCGCATTGTTATAACTATGGGCTTCGCGCCGCGAATCCGCCACAAGCTGAGTGCCCACTTCTGCAACCAAACAAGCCACTTCATCTTATCTCCAAGGCCGGGAACGTAGATCACGACGTGCTTCATCACACTTCACTCGTCCGTTGATAAAGCTTTTTGACGGTGTTGAATGTACGGATAGTCATTGATTTGTAAACTGGTTTGGCAATAATTTTGCCAAGCCGGCTCCTGGTGCGACCCTCACCAAGACGCTGATAGTATATAACACCCTCACCACGCCATGCGCTGTCCACCTCAGGGTTGCATTCGGTTTCGGCAAACGCTTCTTCGGTAGGGAAATCAATGAGAAATACCACATCGCTGTAGTATGTATCCGGTTGTGAGCCAAAGTTTTTTGGTGCCTGATCGATAACTCTCTTGATATCTTTTTGAGAAAGCACTAAAACTTTTATCAGCTCGCTATCGAACTGAAACGATTGAACAAGTGCCGCCTCAATTTTTTGTGCGATAGACTGCGCCGTACCCGCAGCAGTAAATACTGCGTTGCCGCTATTAAGCAGTGTCGACACCTCGGTGAAACCCAGGGTCTCAAGGCTCAATACAAGATCAGCCATCGCAATTTTGTTTTTGCCGCCAACATTGACGCCGCGAAGTAACGCTGCATATCTCATACTATGCGGTTAGCTTGATGCCAGTCTCTGAGGCAATCTGCTCAACCCACCGCTCCAGACGACGTTGTCCGGCAATGAGCGCAGTTGTCTCCTCTTCAGTAACGGTTTTGTTTTTGAATGCCCTGTCAATATCAGCATTAATGTTATTGATTTGACGTTTTATGATTGTAAGATCGGCACGTAAATCTTCAAGTTTTTGGTCAATTTGAATAAATTGGTTGCTCGATGAAGTCGCAAGACTACTTATAACTTCCAGCACAGTATCTGCCGATTCTTTGATCTCCTTGCGAAGTTGATCTCCGGATTCTTTAATTTCTTTACGGAGTTGATTACCGGATTCTTTAATTTCTTTACGGAGTTGATTACCGGATTCTTTAATCTCCTTACGAAGCTCCACCCCTTGGCTGTCAATCTTTTTAGAAAGCCGTTCCTCTAGATTGTCGAGATCTTGTTTTGTGATATCGCTCATGGCCCTAGTATAGATTTTTCGTGGTCGGGTTACAATAGAACTATGGAGCAACCACTCGCCGAACGGATGCGGCCCAAAACACTGGATGAATATATTGGCCAAAATCACCTGACCAAACAAGGTGATATTATTCGCGAGATTATTAAAAAGAAACAGCCGACCAGTTTGATCTTTTGGGGGCCACCAGGATCAGGCAAGACTACTCTGGCGCGCATTATTGCCACCGAGCTTGCCATAGATTTTGTGGAGCTTTCCGCAGTTACGGCCAAAAAAGCCGAGGTGGTACAGGTTGTTGAGCGTGCCCGGGTTAACTGGAACCTGCAAAAAAGAACCTTGCTATTTATTGATGAGATCCACCGCTTTTCTAAAAGCCAGCAAGATACATTTTTACCCCATGTCGAATCCGGCCTCATTACCCTCATCGGTGCTACTACCGAGAACCCAAGCTTTGAGGTTATTGCACCACTGCTTTCACGATCCCGCATAATCGTTCTTCAACCGCACAGCAAAGAAGATATGGTGGCAATTATCAAGCGAGCTATAAAACTTGAAAAAGCCACTAAGCGAATAAGCAAACAGGCCATCAATCTACTTGCCGAAATAAGCGGCGGCGATGCCCGGGTTGCACTTTCTAACCTCGAACTTGCCTTGCAGCTTGCTGAAAAAGTTACGCCCGAAACCGTTAAAACCGCGGCCCAAAAACGCTTGCCCGGTTATGACAAAGGCGGCGAATATCACTACAATCTCATCTCAGCCTTTATTAAAAGTATGCGCGGTTCCGATGTGAGCGCCACACTGTATTACTTGGCGCGGATGATTGATGCTGGCGAAGACCCAAAGTTTATAGCACGGCGAATGGTCATTTTTGCCTCAGAAGATATTGGATTAGCTGGTAACGGAGCATTAGCACTTGCTACCGCCACCTTCCAGGCCATAGAACGAATTGGTCTGCCTGAAGGGCAATACAGCCTATTCCACTGTGCGGTCGCGCTGACCAAAAGCAAGAAATCTCGCGAGGTGGCCGATGCTATGTACAGCGCCATGCAAGCCGCGAAAGATTTCCCCGATGCGCAGGTACCGCTCCATCTGCGTAATGCACCGACTAAACTCATGAAAGATCTTGGTTACTCAAAAGGAACCAAGTGGGAGGCCGGCTTTAAGCATGCGAAAGGTTTCCTGCCCGAAGAGCTGACGGATTTTAAAGTTTTATAACTGCTTCGTCATTCCCGACCCGATCGGGAATCTAGTCAATAGAAAATTCCTACTGAGAGCAGGAATGACATTTATAGTTTGTTTTAGTATAATCAATCTGTTAATACGTCATTGGGGATTGGCCAAGCGGTAAGGCACTGGGTTCTGGTCCCAGGATCGGGGGTTCGAATCCCTCATCCCCAGCCAAATAGAACGCAATAACATTTCTAGCTCCTTTTCTTCATTATTTCCC
>CAZXUE010000033.1:6030-6312 GCA_964643895.1 uncultured Candidatus Saccharibacteria bacterium | reverse complement strand
AACCCGCGATCTTCTGGATGAGAACCAGATATCCTAACCACTAGACGACGGGGCCACGTCAGACCGCAAAACTATACCATAACAGGGGAGCACTCACAATAGTGGCACACAATCTAAACTGTAAAACATAAGCAAATTGGCGTATACTTAATTTCAACATGCAGCACGTCAAAAAAGAGTGGATACAACGGCTGATATATTCGATTGCGGGCATCAACGTTGCGATGATGTTGGGCTATGCGTATATGCAGCTGTGGCCCCCATCCGAAAAGACGCAGATAT
>CAZXUE010000033.1:5685-6020 GCA_964643895.1 uncultured Candidatus Saccharibacteria bacterium | reverse complement strand
AACAGGGGCTTATGGTAAACAACTATGATTTTACCCGCAACTCATCTATACTTAACCATAAGCAGGAACTACACATGCAGCACGTCAAACCAAGCTGGCTCCGGATTTTTAATTATGCTCTCATCGGTCTGACCGCAATTCTTGCAGCTATTTACATTCTGTTTGAACAAACAGGAGCAAGCGAAGCGACCAAAGCAACTTGGGGAATAACACCCTCAATTCTAATCATCGGGGCCATTCATGCGCTATATACACTTATTATCTATCCGTTCTTCTACAAAAAGTATACCTGGGCCTCATCATTGCTCTCGTTTGTGATATACGCCGCACTATTT
>CAZXUE010000033.1:0-5675 GCA_964643895.1 uncultured Candidatus Saccharibacteria bacterium | reverse complement strand
CATTATCGATACCAGCGGTAACACCAACTTAACCTATAGGCTTGGATACGCAGCGTTTGTTTTCGGCATGGGGATGAATGGGCCGTTTACGCCGCTCCTTGCCACGCTCTTAACATGGATCGTTTTGATCTTCACGCTGGTTGGCCTCACAACCCCTACTAAAGCCTCGATTGGCTTCAATATACTCATTGACATCATCGTAACTGCGGCAGCGCTCGGCGGCTGGTATGTATTCAAGCGGTGGTATGTTGGCAGCGGAGAGTCGGCCGAACTACAAAGCCTGCTGCAACAAGAGCAGCTGAAATCTAACACCATTATCGAATCAATCACTGATGGGGTGATGATTGTTGATACCGCTGGGACAGTGCAGACCCTTAACGAAAGCGCGGCAGTCATGCTGGGATGGAGCCGGGAAGAGGCCACGAAACTCGACTATCGTTCATTAATTGTTCCTGAAGCAGTAAATGAAAAAGCCCCTGAAATCGACGCCATAACAGAGAGCCTTAAAAGCGGCACTGCCAGTAAAAAAGTAAGTCTACTCACCACTCATCACCAGCGCCATATCTATGTTGACATCGTTGCCTCGCCACTCTTTAAAACAGTCGAGGATCAAGAAACCCTGCAGATCAGTCAAAAGCACGTTGGAACAATAGCCATTCTTCGTAATGTGGATGCCCAGAGGCGAGAAGAAGAACAGCGAAGCGATTTTATCTCCACCGCCAGTCATGAGATGCGCACTCCTGTTGCGACAATACAAGGATTTTTAGAGCTGGCACTCAACCCGAAAGTAGCTACAGTTGACGACAAAGCTCGTGAGTATCTTCAAAAAGCATACGATTCAACAAAACATCTGGGAACATTATTTCAAGATCTGTTAACTGTCTCAAAAACTGAAGACGGCAGGCTGGCTAATACACCGGTTGTTATTGAGATAAATGAGCTCTTACAAGAACTCGTTGAACAAGAGAAAATGGCCGCCGCAAAAAAGCAGCTTGAGCTTCACTTTAGCCGTGCAGATGCAGGCGAAAAGAATGTGCAACCACTACTGTACGTGCACGCTGATCCTGAACGTCTTCGGGAGGTTATTTTAAATCTTATTGAAAACGCTCTTAAATACACGAAGGCCGGGCTTATTACCGTTGGCGCAAGCCTCAAAGACCAATCTGTAGTCATTCGTGTTTCAGATACGGGGATTGGCATGGCCGAAGAGGACATCCCGCATTTATTCCAAAAGTTTTACCGTATTGATAATTCCGCCACTCGCGAAATCGGCGGCACCGGCCTTGGTCTTTACATCAGCAAGCAGGTGGTAGAGCAAATGGGCGGCAAAATCTGGGTTGAGAGCAAACTAGGTGAAGGAAGCACCTTTTTTGTGCAAATACCAAGAGTCAGCGCCGAGACTGTTCAAGCTGCTCAGCCCGCCCCGAGATTACCCGATTAGGTTTCAGACCTTAGTTCTTGGTAATGAGAATGGTATGCAGACCGCCCGTGCCGTCATCTCGACCGTAGTGGAGAGATCTGATTTCGGTGTATATATATGCCAGTAGATCTCTCCTCCTTCGCTAAAGCCATGGCGGACAGGCCGACTACACTCGAGATGACGACAATGGCCAGCCCTCACCCTAGCCATTTCTTCTAGTCATAACCATCTTGTGCTACACTTATGGTGTATAAAAAGAGGGAAGTAACTGCATGCCTACAATTCTATTAGTTGAAGATGATGTTAACATTCGCGAGATCTATAGCGCCCGCTTTGAAGCTGAAGGATATACAATCGTGGTATCTGGAGATGGCGAAGAAGCACTTGCTGCGGCCGTACGCGAAAAACCCGACCTGATTGTATCTGATATCATGATGCCTAAAATTAGCGGCTTCGATATGCTCGATATTTTGCGCTCCACCCCCGAAACCAAAGATGTGAAGGTAATTATGATGACTGCTCTGGGGCAAGAGGAAGACCGCCAGCGTGGCGAATCCCTCGGTGCAGACCGCTACTTTGTAAAAAGTCAGGTTACACTAGACGAAGTCGTCCAGGCTGTTCAAGAGCTTCTGGGGCAAGCTCCTGCCACCCCAGTACAACCAGTGGCTAATGATGATAGCGCAGCCCAAAGCCCTTCTGCCTCTGATGACCTCGCAGATGAAGTTGCTGATTTTGCAGCGTCAAGTCCGCTTATGAATGGTAGCGCTCCAACACCACGCCAGCCACAAACACAAGTAGCGCCAAACGACCCCAATCGTACGCCGGATATCGACGAAATCGAGACATAGCGTTATGTCAGGGCCGGTTCGCCTCAATAAATACCTGGCTCTGCAATCGGGAATAAGCCGTCGCGAAGCAGACCTTAAGATTGAGCAGGGGAGAGTATCTATAAATGGTCAGCCTGCGCGGCTCGGCGCAGTCATCCAGCCAGAACGCGATACCATCATCCTTGATAACAGCGCTATTACCACGGCCATCAAGCGTGCCACTTACATCTTACTCAACAAGCCTCTAGGTTACGTTTGTTCACGAAAACAGCAAGGAGATTCTCCAACCATTTACGCGCTACTCCCACGCGAGTATCAGCGCCTCAAAGTTGCCGGGCGGCTTGATAAAGATAGTTGCGGCATAGTGCTTCTTACCGATGACGGCGACACAATATTCAAGTTAACGCATCCTAAGTTTGGCAAAGAAAAACGTTACGAGGTAGGTCTCAATAAACCACTTACACCCGCTGATCTTAAAAAACTTACTGGTGGCATAGAGCTTGAAGATGGCATTAGCGCAATCACCGTTTCAACACTTTCAAAAAAATCAGCTCGGCCAAACATGTACTTAGTTGTTATGCACGAAGGCCGCAACCGCCAGATCCGGCGCACTTTTAAGGCACTTGGTTACACCGTAACTCATCTGGAACGCATCAAGTTTGGACCCTACACTCTCAAAGAGCTCGGCTCCAAACAATTTTTGCAGATTTAAGCATTTTTATGTTATAATAAAGGTATAGTCTAAGAAATCCATAGGTATTATGAGTAAAAAACTTCCCGTTGTTGCAATTGTTGGCCGTGCAAATGTTGGTAAATCCAGCTTATTTAATCGTGTATTGCAGCGCCAAGAGGCAGTCGTAGCGCGCGAGGCTGGAACCACTCGCGACGCAGTGTATCGCACCGTTGAGCACGGCGCACATCATTTTTGGTTGGTTGATACCGCTGGCTTAAAAGATCCTGCGGATGAATTTGAGGCCACTATTCAAGAACAGATCGAGGAAGCCGCCGCAGCCGCTGATGTAATTATTGTCGTTGTTGAGGCGCACACTGCAATTACCGAAGAAGATCGCCGCGTGGCCAAAAAAGCCTTGAAGAGTAAAAAACCCGTGCTACTCATCACCAATAAAGTCGACCAGGTAGCCAAAATCGGGAGCGAAACCCCCTGGGAGCGGCTGGGCATTAAAGAAATCATCAGCACCAGTGCCACGCAAAACCAAGGGATCTCAAGCGTTTTAGACGCCATTACAGATCTGATTCCACCACGCGAGGCACTTCCCGAAGATAATGTTTTGAGAATTGCCTTGCTCGGACGCCCCAATGTCGGCAAAAGCTACCTTTTCAATACACTCGCCAAAAAACAGCAAGCTGTAGTGGCAAATGTTGCTGGCACCACCCGAGATGTCAATAAAGTCCGCGTCCGTTACGAGGGTCGTGATATTGAGCTGCTTGATACTGCCGGCATAAGAAAAAGCGGCAAGATAGAAAAAGGCATTGAAAAATTCAGCGTTTTAAGAAGTCTGCAAGCAATTGAGCAAGCTGACGTCTGCCTGCTTTTAATGGATGTCAACGAACATTCCACTGCACTCGATCAAAAAATTGCGGGCTTAATTAAAGAGGCTGGTAAGGGGTTAGTGCTTGTTGTCAGCAAGTGGGATAGCCTCGAGAAAACAGCCTATACGCGGGATTCAATCGCCCCAGTCATTACACACAACTTTCAGTTTGTGCCATGGGCGCCACTTATTTTTACCAGCGCGGAAACTGGCCAAAATGTTACTAAACTGTTTGATCTCTCAATGGATATCTACGCTCGTCGACGCACTAAGCTTAAGACCACCGAGCTCAACCGCATATTAGCAACCAGCCTGCAGGCGCATCCGCCAGCTGGCCTCAAAAGCCGTCACCCAAAGCCACGCTACCTGGTGCAAGATGATGTCGCTCCGCCAACCTTTCGCCTCTACGGCGCCCATCTTGAATACCTCCACTGGAGCTGGAAGCGCTACTTAGAAAAAAACCTCCGATCACAAATCGACTACAACGGTACCCCAATCCGTTTCTACATGATGAACAACGCCCGAAAATCCGGCAAAACCAAAAAGTTCCTGCCAAAAGTTGAGGAATAGACCCCCGTCCCGTCATTCCCAACTTGATTGGGAATCTCGTCCGTTAGCCAAGTAGGCTGTCATGGAGATCGGTCCAATCTGAATTCTGACTCTCAATCAATTCGATCTTCCATTGCCGATTCCACCGTTTCAGCTGCTTTTCTCGAGTTATCGCATCTTCTGAGGTAGGGTGTTCTTCAAAATAGACAAGCTTATCTATTTGATACTGTTTTGTAAAACCATCTGTGAGTTTCTCTTTATGTTCATGCACCCGGCGAATCAAATCATTCGTAACTCCAATATACAAAGTGCCCCGCTTGGGCCGGCTTGCCAATTATGTATACGTAGAAAGTTCGCAATTTCGTGTACTTATTGTACGAGATTCCCAATCAAGTTGGGAATGACGGCCAGTGAAAGGTATACTACGTGCATGGCTTTATTTATCCGCAGACAAGATAACGAAAATCAGTTGTTTAAGATTACTCGTGATGTGCTGGGCAAATCTGAAGGGCCGGCTGATGGCGGGTTTATTACGCTGGTTTTTGGGCTTGGCAACATCGGGAAGCAATTTGATGGTACACGCCATAATAGCGGCTTCTTGACGCTCGATGCTTATCGAGAAACGAACGATTTCCCCGAGTGGCAAGAAAAGCCAAAATTTAAGGCGTTCACCTCCGAAAGCTTCATAAACGGCAAAAAAGTGATCCTCGCAAAACCAACCACCCTCTACAACTTGGCAGGGGAGAGTATTCGCGCTATTAAAGATATCTACAAGCTGGCAAACAGCGATATTACAGTAGTGCACGATGAGCTTGATCTGCCATTTGACACCGTGAAAGAAAAACAGGGTGGGGGATCTGCCGGCAGCAACGGTCTCAAAAGCATCATCAACCATATTGGCGAAGACTTCCGCCGTATCCGTATTGGTATTAAAAATGACCTACTAGAAAAAATAGATCCAGCCGATTTTGTTCTGGCTAAATTTTCCAGCACAGAAAAGAAGCAGCTCGATCAAATAATCAAAGCTGCTTTACAAAAGATTTAGTTGCTATTACTCAGCTTTCCAACGCGCATTCTGTAGCGCCAACATACGCTCTTCAGTTCTAGGAGCCTCCTCTATGAATGTATCTACTGGGCTTCTGGACGAATTAACTTCAGCCCTTGTAGCCACTACGCCCGACCATTGCGGCACTCGAATTTTTTCGTTACCGATAGCAAATTCGCCAGAGATACCGGGGCCAAACTCTACACCTTGTGATGGGGGGACAAAACTTGAAGTGGATTTTACCATGTTGTGTTGTTATTCCTTCATCATTAATTATGGTTTAT
>CAZXUE010000032.1:0-6973 GCA_964643895.1 uncultured Candidatus Saccharibacteria bacterium | reverse complement strand
TTAATCATGCGCGCGGAGCGCGCATGATTAATCAAGGGGCTTGATTAATCATTTACATTCAGTCTAATAAAATTCATTGTCGATAAAATCCAACAGCCTCACACACCCTTTTTAGATGGCCTGTACATCATCTTTCAATTTTAAGACGCCTTAAACCTTATTTAAAGCCCTCATTTATCTAATCAATTTCAAAAATCAAGGGTAAACGGAACTCTTTCGCACGCCTAACGGCAGCGGTTCGCGCGGCGCCTAACGGCAGCCGCGGCAAGGGCCTTGCCCCTGCACCCCACGCTGCCGCGGGCCTTCCCCCCCCTTTATTCAGGCCTGCTCCGCAGGCTCATTCAATCCTTCAATCAATGCGTAACAAATTTCTTCCGTCTCGTTAGAGCGGAAGACATTTTTATTTAACCTTAGCACGCGTTTCGCTCCCGTCACTGTACTTTGTGACACGTTCTCCGCCTGTAGTGGTATAAATTCGAGTAACCTTCTTCGGCTCGGCCACCTTACTTGAACTCTTAGCGCTTGCGCTTTCTTTCTCCTGTGTGGCCTTTGTTGAACTCTTAGCGCTTGCGCTTTCTTTTGTCTGAGCCGCGGTGCGCTCTTTTTGTAACTTCTGTAAACGGTCAACCTCTGATTCAAGCGCACGCTTTTTATACCAAGCCAATAGCTTGGTATTTTGTTCACTCGTGCCGGTGTAATATTTCATATTTCCAAGCTCGGCGGCCTCGTAGACGATAGCCCGCTCAGACATTGGTGGCACCTCCTGCCCTCGGGCGGCAAACCAGTCAAACAGCGTCAAGGCATTAAGCCCCGGAACCGTAGCGCCGGGGGCCTGTGTTGAAACAGGCGTAGCCGAAGTCACGACTGAACCAGTCTGCTGCTCGGGGGTAGGGGTACCACCTGCAGTCGCCGGAGTGGACACAGTGACAGAATTAATGGTTTCGATACCAGTAATTTCATTAATGTCTTTTGTGAAAACAAGCCCCGGAATTGCGGCCTCGATAGATCTAATTTCATTCGGGCCAACGAAGAATTTAGTGCTATCGGTAGGGCCAAGAGTAATTGTGGTTATTTTTGAGCGCACACCTTTGTCTGTCATTATATACAAAGTCAACTGCGCGAACTTGTTTACGACAGTTTTGTATTTCGGTGAGCCATCTTTGTTTGTGCCACTGCGAACCTGTTGAACAGTCCCCGACTGTTTAAATCCATCTTTGGTTATGACTGACGGCACAATCTTTACTTCATATACAATCTTACCAAGCAACGACTGCAAAAAAGGAGTGAGATTATTTGCAGCCGCCGTTTGAAGCTCGGTAAGTGACTCAATAAGGTCGTCTTGTCTTGGTATGAACTCAAGACCACGACCAATGACGCCTTGCGAGACAATGCCAGTAAAGATTTTCGGTGTTGTTGTGGTACTTCCTGTACCTGTGGATAAACCCACTTGTGCATTTCCGACATATCCGAGTGAGCCACCACCAGAAATACCAGTAAAAACAATCATTGTTTGTGTGGCGAAAAGTACGTCTGCGGTGCCTGCTTTTCCTTTTGTATTAAGCAGCTTCGCGCCGACTTTATCAGTCAAA
Source organism: uncultured Candidatus Saccharibacteria bacterium (assembly GCA_964643895.1). GTDB lineage: Bacteria > Patescibacteriota > Saccharimonadia > Saccharimonadales > UBA7683 > UBA7683. The sequence continues at coordinate 5,384 of CAZXUE010000032.1, read as the reverse complement.
TCTAAAAGGTTGTCACGCGTAAATTCAACAGTCTGACCCTTGAAAGGGTCATTGATGTGCGTGGCACCTTCGAGTTTGTAAGTATTAAAAACCTTGTCAAAAACTTCTGAACTGACAGTTAGTGATTCTCTATAGTCTGCGTCTGGTACTAATAAACCGCCTGAAACCTTAGCAAAAATTCTTTGAAAAGTGCCTTGGTATGCACCTTGCCCCCAGTTTCCGAAGTCAATCCAGTTACCAACCACCATGGCCGCAAGTAAACCGATACCAAGATACTTTAAAGCTGTATCGTGAAAATATTTAAATCCTCCCTTTGTCACGATTGCTTTAGCTACAGTTTCTTCGGCGGCGGTCTTCGCGCCAATGATAGGCAGCACACCAAGTTTCGGGGCTACAACCGCAACGGGCGCGGTCTTCGTGACAACCGCTGCAAACACTCCACGCTTGGCCCAACCTTTACTTGTAAAGCCAAGATATTCCGCTGCCTTAGTAGGCAGCTTTGTTCGCAAGGTAGCGATACCAACACCAAGCGTGGCGGCAATTTCTATAACGTCATTGGCCACACTGTCTTTCGCCTGTTCCTCAGTGTAACCATTATTTACCATGTACCACTGAACAGCCTTCTTGAGTGCCGGAATAAGAACCCAGTCTGCCGCCTCCAAAACACCAAGCGTGATAGCAAACTGAACTGCTGACCGGAGAATTAATGCAATGGCTGCGGGCATATTTTAATATTTATTAAACAATGATTATTTTTACTCCCTGCTGATTACAGAGGAACTCCATGTTAGGCCGGAGCACGTCTGTGACGATCACCGGGCTGACATTGAGTGACGGCTTTTCGTCTCGAAGGTAAATCTGCACGTAGCCCAACACCTGACCGATTGTGCTCGGGCCTGCTTCTGGTTTTACCTCTATCAATTCGATTATACCATCTCGATACCCCAAAACGTCAATTTTGAGCTTGTACAATTCGGCCATGCGCTGACCTTCGATGGAACTAGCATTGACAATAAAATCAGGAATATCACCAATGCCAAAATCGTACTGAACCTTTTCATATATATTCGGGTATTTATCAATAAAGCGCTCCCAGATTGCCACATCGCGCGGCTTCATATGCGGGTACCAGTAGCCTTTTTTGTATTCAAAGAAGTCAACCATATATCCACATATTATACACGTATTTATTCCCCCGCAGCGCGGCGGTAGCCCAACACCCTATTTTTAGAGAAGGCAGTAATGTTGACAGAATTTGATTGATTACCACCAAGCAAAAACACGTATTTGCTTGTTTCCTTTACGAAAAAACCTACGTGGCCGAAACTAGATGTTGGCTTGATTCTCCACAGGATAACAACATCACCAATTTGCGGTTTCTCCACAGGTTGTCCCCACTTGAGGAAAGAGCGCGCGGCAAGGCTCCCTGTATGTTTGGCTCCACTTTTCCACAAGCACCAGTTGACAAAAGCAGCGCACCAAGCCGTTTCATCATCGTCAACCCAGGCTTGACCTATGTCGTCAAAGTATTTAAGAACCTCTTTATTGTGCGAAGCACCAGAAAAACCACCGATACCAAACTGAGCAAGAGCGATTAAAAATGCTTTCATCATGCGTGATACATTTTAGCTAAATAATAGGCGGTGGTACTCATGCCAGCGATAATGCTTTCAGAGTTACTTCGCAAGAAGTCGGCTAAACCATCAAAAAGAGTTGCCATAAACGCGACACACGCACCGACAACAATAGACATTAGCGCTTGTCTGAGATTCTCGCGTTGCTTGCTCTTTTTAAATTTGTCTTTGCTCATATATTGAAGATACACTACTAGTGTTTTTTAATGAATGTCATTACTGACCTAATCTACGGCGCTTTAATAAGCATAAATCACTAGTACATTAAGGAATGATCTGGTGACTTATACATGATTAACTCGTTTTCAATTTAACCACAAAAATTACAACATTCTCCACTGTGTCGGTAACAATCGACACAGTGACGTTTTGAGTACCCGCGCCGGGTATCTCGGTATACATCAGACAAAACGATTCTTTCGCTGATGAGTTCGCAAGAACATTCACAGTGTCCTTCGTGACGCCATTGTATGCAAGCGTCACAGCCCGATTCGAGCCGCCTCCGGTTGCCACATTACCTTTAGCAAATACTAGAACTTTCTGCCCTGCCACCGTGGTAAGGGAGTGAGTAGTACCAACACTAGTTTCTATTGACAAAAAATCCCCGGGATTCCCTATCATTCCTTCGAGCTTAGAAAGAGCAATAGCCGCGGCAGCGTTAACATCTGCGTTCACAATGGCTCCATCAGTAATTTGTGACGAGCCAACTTGTCCACCTCCACTGTTGAAAATTGGCATAAAATCAAATTAATTACTAGCGGATATAGTCCTCAGTCTCAAACGTTGCCACACTAGGAGTGTTGGCAGCCGCGAGGACTGAGTATGCGTCTTGGATTGCCTCCATTCCGTCAACGTCACTGTTCAGAGCGAAGCTCGACCCCGGGGGCAGTCTGAAATCATAATCTGATGCAGAAATGCTGAACACGGGGCCGCGTTCGCGCTTAATGTACACCACATCAGTTCCATCAACATTTTGGATTAAGAATGACTTCCTAAGTCTGTTTCGATTTAAGAGTAGCTTCGAAGTGACTGACGTACTTACTAACATGGTGTATTTTCAATGAGTGATTAAGCGAAGATGAGACTAACTACAGCGCGAGCTGTGCCAGTGTCAGTACCGGCGCCTTCTACAGCGACAGCGATGGTGTCACTTGGGCCAATTTCAATGTCGAGATTCTCGAGCACTATAGGCATAAGGAGTTGTGGCGCTGAATCTGAGCCAGCCTGTGGAGCAATACGCCCTGCGGCTGAAACAGCAATAACTTGCTCACCATTTTTCACAGCGTTTCCACCGATACGAACAAAGAATGATTGTGCTCCATCGGCTAGTGCCTCCGAAGCGATTGCAGCGACAAGAGTTGTAATCTTGGTCGCTTCTGGTGGTGTCACCAACGATGGCGCTGACACTGAACCTTGAGCTGTAAGCTGAGTTCGTGTGTCAACAGCGGTGATGTCACCTTCTACTGTAAGAGTTTTCATAACAGTTCAAATAATTAATGATAATTATTCGAAAACAAGTGTTGCTGCCACTTCCATCGAACCAACGTCTGTTCCCATCATTTCACCGAACATCAAGATTTCTTGAGCTGGAATTACATCAACCTCAAATGGAATGAACTTACCTGCGTTCACGCCGTTTCCTCCGGTTGCTACGGCTGCGCCCCCCGCACCGATAGCAAGCGCTTCTGGGCCATTTTTGAGGCCCGGCCCTTCAAGTCGAAGGAGCGCTGAGTAACTTGTCGCCGCTGCCATGTTGAAACATTGGGCAACAATAACCCCTACGATTTTTGAAACGCCTTGTGGTACCAAGAGTGGCCCCGGCGCTGCTTCACTACCAAGAGTAGAAAGCTGTGTGCGAGTATCAAGTGCTGAGACGGTACCCTCACGAGTTCTATATAGTCGAGACATATTTTATAGATTTAAGATTTTAATAAACTACGCACCGACCTTCATCTTTCGAAGCGCCTGACCAACCGCCTTTGCGCGAGTGTAGTTAGCTTCTGAACCCTTTGGCCCTCGTGGAAGTGAATCGGCAGCAGATCGAGCGCTGTCGTATTTCCCTGAGTTAGTGGCGTATTTAACTGCACCCGCAGCAACACCTTCGGCGAAACGATTCTGTCCCTTAGTACGGACACCCTGCAACCAACCTGCCTTTCCAGAAGATTGCAAACCCTTTTGGTATGCGCCGCGGGTGATAGCCGCTTGAACTCCTGCTGCATAATTTGGCGCCGCGGCAATAGCAGCCGCTGACTGGTCTTTGTTGGAACTTTCGGCCCCGGTCACATAATCCTGTGACGCAGCACCCGCGCGTTCCACAAACTTTTGTGAAGATTGTTGAGCTGTCTTCATATTTTTGTGATTATGAATTAATTCTATTTGTGCGAAAGTTTTAAACAAAACCAGTCTGCGCCGATTTCATTCTTTATTAATTGCCTTTCGTATTTGTACCCTATCACTTTATTTTGAAAGAGAAATTGCAGAATTGTGCATAACTCTGTGGATAAGCTGTGAGCATTAGAATAGTGCGAACCATAGGCGCCCCTTCTCTTTTAAAAAAAGGAAAGGGGGGTCTGGGGGGAAAACCATTTTATAATAACCAGATACGTGAAAACGCCTCGTTATATGCCGGAAAATATATTAGCGCTGGCGTAAAAACAGATTGATTCTAAACCGCCGCACTTCTATTATATCGCTTGCAAGGCTTTTGCGTTCGTACCAGTCACCCATATGTGCTGATTCCACCATCATACACCCTTCACAAAAAAACCTAGCTGTGGATATTGGGATAACCTGTGGATAGCAAGATACTAGCCCCCCCATTCTATTAGTATTATAATTATAAAATGTCTGAGCAATTAAATATAACGAAGCTAACGCGCATTGGAGATTCTTTTGGTATTATCATACCGAAGTCAATTCGAACAGCGTATGGTTGGGAGCGCGGCGACACTTTAGTGTATGTCTTCACTTCCGAAAATGCACTAACGCTTCGCAGATTAACAGACAAAGAAATCGTGGCGATTAAAGACCGCGCGCGGGTAATAGATTTAAACACTAACAAAGAATCGTATGACAAACTTTAGAGATGTTATTGAAGGACTTTTAGCAGCCGCCGGTATCGCACTTATCGCCGGATTCATTTTAGGCCTTGCCCTAAAAGTTGCGATGTTCATTTTTAATTTATAAAATTTTATGTCAGAGAAGATTCATGAAATATTTACAGACCAAATTAACGACCCTAAAGACGCAATGCGTTCTGAGCTTGACCGTGACGCTTTGTTTGACCTTGCGGAAAACATTAAACAAAACGGACTTATCAACCCTATCACTGTTAGACCAGTCGGTGATAGATATGAAGTTGTCGCTGGCCACCGAAGACTTAGTGCGTGCAAAATCGCGGGTAAAATACGCGTCACTTGTGTCATACGAGAATTAGATGATAGACAGACTTTTGAAATCATGGCCGCGGAAAATATTGAGCGCGCCGATGTTGACCCAGTAGATGAGGCGATATTTCTAAAACAGTACAAAGAGAAAACTCAGAAGTCGGACAAAGAGATCGCCCAATCAATCCGCCGAAGTGAATCTTATGTAAAGAGTAGGTTGGCAGTCGGTGAAATGCCGGAGTATATGCAAAACTATTTGAAAGCAGGAGAATTGAAACTGGGCGTTGCTCTTTGTTTACAACAGATTGACAGTGAGCAAACTAAACACGTTTGGACAGAAATAGCAGTGCGAGATGGCGCAAAT
>CAZXUE010000031.1:0-7611 GCA_964643895.1 uncultured Candidatus Saccharibacteria bacterium | reverse complement strand
TCCACCGTAGCTTCAGCGAAGGAGGAAAGATCTACCTTATTCACTATGGGTATACTAGGTCCCTCCGCTTCGGTCGGGATGACGGGGGGTTTCGTGATTGGGGTGATAACACCTTTCCTCTTGACAGTAGAATAAGCATAAGCAATAATGGCGCTTAGGAAGAGCGGCACCTTCTTGAAGGTGCTCTCCACCACAAAAATTACTAACACTCTAAGGAGGGTGGGCAATATGAAAAAATTAAACTTAGGCCAAAAAGGTTTCACGATTGTTGAACTTTTGATCGTGATTGTGATCATCGGCATCTTGGCAACCATTGGTTTTGTGGCATTTTCTGGTGCGCAGAACAAGGCTAACAAGAGCAAGGCAGAATCAACACTTAGTCAGGTAAAGTCAAAGCTCGGTGAGTATTACGCAACGAATAGCGCATACCCTGAAGACAAAGAGGCGGTAGTTGAGTACCTTAATAGCGATGACGGTGGCAACAATACTTCGCTTGCCACAACATTTGATGGTAGTGCGAACTACACTTACGCAACAACCGATAGCGGTTTTACGCTCACGGCTGTTGACGACCTGTGGGGTTCAAATCCAGAAGGTAACATTTCGGTAACAAACTAAGTCTTTAGGCTTCATAAAATAGAGCCAGTTTATTGGCTCTATTTTTTTACCCATTACCAAGTGGTATCATAATCATAAGTATTATGAAAAAACAGAGCAGACGTCATGCAGTATTCGGCGAGGGTGGTTTCACTTTAGTCGAGTTGTTGGTTTCCATAGCCGTTATTGGCATAGTTGGCTTAGGAATTGCATCACTTTTTTACACAATTCAATATACTCAGCGCCGTGCACTTTATCACGACACAGCTACGCGGGCTGCTCAGCGTGAAATAGAGGTGCTCAGAAATAGCAGCTATAACAGCCTGCCAAATGGTCAGAATATATCTTTTACCAATGACCTGCCGGACATACTGCCAGGCGATAAGAGCGGCTTGGTGCAGGTAAGCGAACCAACCCCGGGCATTAAACGGGTTGATGTACGAGTGACATACTACGATAACGGCAGTAAACGTGAGGTGAACATGAGCTCGTTAATTGGTGTGATAGGAATTGCTCAATGAGGCTGACCCGACTGAATTCAAGTGGTGTGACGTTGACTGAGGTCATTATTTCAATCACGATCATTAGTATTCTCTCATTGGTACTGATGAACTTTATGGTGAACTGGCTGCAGCAACACCTCGTCACACAAACGCGGGCCGATCTGCTTACTCACGCACAAGATACGCTCGATCAGGTTACCAATGACATTCGCTTGGCCTCGGCTGCAGATGCCCAAAATCGTATTCTCGATAGTAATGCGCCGCAAGCTCCTGCCGATCGGCAAAGCTGGCGTTCCAACAGCTCAGTATTGGTGCTTGCAACGGCAGTTGAAGATGCTGGTAGCAACATCATCTTTAGTGATCCGGCAAATTACATTAGTGAAAAGAACAACGTTATCTATTTTGTACAGAATAATGTGTTATATCGCCGCGTTATTGCTTCGTCAGTTGCTAATAACAAGGCAAAAACAACCTGCCCACAGCTCGCAGCGAGTGAGTCTTGCTCGGCCGACAGGGCTATGGCTGAGAACGTTGTTGGGTTTACCGTGCGTTACTTTAACGCACAAAATCAAGAGGTGCAGCCTGCGGACGCGCGTTCTGTTCAGCTGGAGATTAAATTAAGAAAGAGCGCCTTTGGGCAGATGATCGAATCAACTGATAAAACACGAATGGTATTTAGGAATGGATAAAAAGATGCGGCTAAGAGATCAACATCACTTACAAGATAGCAGCGGTTCATTCTTGGCAGCTGCGCTCATAATAATGGTTGTTCTAACCGCGATAGGTATCTCTTTAGCCGGTATTGTGGCAGTGCAATATACTAAAACACAACGCTCCACCTATGCAACACGAGCTTTATATGTGGCAGAGGCGGGTATTGAGCAGACACTTTACCGACTCAATCAGAACGATTCGTTTGGCGGTTTTGCTACGGAGCAGGTATTTGCAAACACAGATCAGCTCGGAAGAGCAACTTATTCAAGTACAGTTGAGAGCCTTTCAGGCGGCAATGCAAAGGTGATCACTGCTACTGCCAAAACTTACAACTTCAATAACCCTGCAAAACCACTTAGCAAAAGAACAGTAAAAGTAACGGCCGTTGGTACGGGTTCAGAAGGCTATTCTGTGCATACCGGTCCCGGCGGTTTGATTCTCGGCGGCAGCGCTAACATTACTAATTCTGACGTATTTGTAAATGGTAAAATCCAGATGAGCGGAGCATCTCGTATTGGTACCTCCTCACAGCCGGTTAAAGTTGATGTAGCTCATCAAACCTGCCCCACCGGTAATAGCCCGGGTGCAAGCTATCCACAAGTATGCAGTTCGGGGCAACCTATTGATTTACAGTGGAGTACGTATATATATGGCTCAGTCTGTGCTACGGGTCAGACATCGTATGGCCCAAATCCAAGTAAAAACATTTTGCCTGGCTCCGGAGGGCTTGGCTTGCAACTTGGATGTACGGCTGCACCAGTAACTGCTCCGAGCTATGATCGCTCGGCGCATATCGCACGTATGTCGACAACGGGTTCTATGAGTAATAGCAATTACAATTGTAGCCAGTGGCGAAACCCCGATGCATTTACCAGAACATGGCCGGCTAATCTTACGCTTACGGGCAATGTGGATCTCTCAAGCAGTTGCGATTTAACCATTACGGGTGATGTCTATATTACGGGTAATCTTAACATTGGTGGTGCGGCAAAGATTCGTGTTGCCAACAGCGTTGGCACACGTCGACCAGCAATTGTGGTTGACGGCAGCGTTACTGTTGGCGGTTCGGCGCAGATGTTGGCGAATACCTCCGGTACAGGTATGCATTTTATTAGCTTTAAATCTAATGCTCCATGCAATCCAAGCTGTACAACAATAACAGGTACGGCACTTAAAAACACGCAAAACCTTGAGACAGTGAGTGTTGGCGGCGCGGGTAATCTTCCTGGCATGGTGTTCCAAGCCTACTGGGGAAAAATCAAGGTAGACGGCAGCGGTAATGTTGGTTCGGCCGTTGGGCAAACGGTTGATTTAAGCGGTGCTGGCACCATTACGTTTGGCACGAAACTTTCTTCCGGGGCGAAGACATGGACTATTACAAGCTACCAACAGAAGTTTGAATAGTTGCGGTTCGCTCTTAAAACGGTTATGCTTAAAAAAATGAAAGATCCGCTTTTTTACCATAAACGGCCGTTGTTTGGCCTAGACATCGGTTCGCAAACCGTCAAGCTCCTGCAGCTCCAACAGCACACCCATACACACACCGCGACGGTACAAGCATTCGGCAGCATTGTAACAGACGAAAAAGTTATGAATTCTGGTGTTATTACTAACGTTCCAAAGGCCGCCAAGCTTGTCGACACGTTGTTAGCTGAAAAAGTGGTCGGACGCTTAACTACCAATCGTGCGGTAATGAGCGTGCCGGTGTCGCGGGCATTTACCCGGGTAGTTATGCTTCCGCATATGTCCCCCAAAGAGCTGCAAAGCGCAGTGCAACTGGAGGTTGAGCAATCGATACCATTGCCAGCCAAGGATCTTTATTTTGATTATGAAGTCACCGATATTGATGACCCGGAGAATCACCTGGTATCAATTGTTGCGGTGCCTCGAACAATTATTGATTCATACACCGGCGTTTGCGATCTTCTCGGTCTTGAGCTAGTGTTGGCGCAAACCAACATTAGTGCCGATGCACAGTTGTGTAAGATGTTCGAAGGCGTTGACCAGGATAGTCCGCATATCATTGTTGACGTTGGCGGCGATTCAATTGACGTTGGTATTCTCGATACAACAGTACGTGTAACGGGAACTGTAGATGAAGGCGGTAATAGTCTTACAAAAGCAATTGCAGCTGCACAGCGTATCTCGTACTCAAAGGCCAATGCGCTTAAAGTAGAAGAAGGTATTGCCCCAGGGAAGAATCAGGCAAAAATCAAAAGAGCCGTAACGCCGATTCTTGATAAAGTAATACACGAGATTAAGCGCATGAAGAGGTTCTATCAAGAGCGCGTGCATGAAGGCGGCGAAATTTCACAAATTCTGATAGTCGGCGGCGGGGCAAATATGCCAGGCCTCGGCGATTACCTTACAGATGCTATTCATGTTCCATCACGCGTCTCTTCTCCATGGAACAGCCGCGTTCATTTTGGAAAACTTGAACCGCCGGAATTCGCCGATCTGCCGCGGTTTCTTACTTGCGCCGGTCTTGCGCTTGCACGAGAAGAGGATGTGTTTGAGCTATGATTAATTTAATACCTCCAAAGCGGCTGATCAACATGCGTATCGCGCGCTCTAACACGGTCCTTCGCCGCTATATAGAACTTCTTCTCATGAGTGCTGCGCTGGTAGTACTTGCGCTTGTGGTTTCATACTATTTTCTCAATCATCGTCAAAAGAATGTTCAGGCAACACTTGATATTGAGCAGAAGAAGGCGCAGCAGTTGGAGCCTGTACAAAAAGATGCGCAGCAGCTCTCGGCAACCATTAATATGATCGCTGGCTTGCAGTCACGAAACGTTAAATTTTCTCAAATGCTCACAACAATTGGCGGAGCCATGCCAAACGGCACCGTTCTAACAGGTCTTCAGTTTTCACTCGAGAACGTGGATGCCCCATTTGTTATTAGTGCCGAGGTTGAAAACGAAAGCTTAGCAGCGGTACTACGAAACAATCTTTTAGCCGTTGGACTTTTTAAGACAGTCACGATAAAAAACATAACATTGCTTGAAAAGGTTGAAGATACATCTCAGCAGCCAACTCAATCAACTGATACTCAAGCTGAAACAACCGAGCAGCCTGCCAGTCAGCCAAAGCCACCCGCAAGTCCATATCGATATACCACAACGATCGATACCTACTTCAAAGACATGGGGGTAGTACAATGACACCTCGACGTATGCGATATATACTGTTAGCGTGCGTGTTGGTTATCATTGTGGGCACCGGTGTGATAGTATACGCAGCTAACCGCAAACTGACAGATGTTGCCGTTAAAACGAGTAAGCTTTCGGCCGAGATCGAGGTCAGCAAGAAGAAGATACAGGCCTACGGTGCCACGCAGTCCCAGATAGAATCGCTTGATTATGTAGAAAGTTTGGCTGCTAAAGTGCTGCCAGAGAATCAAGAACAATCAGTAGTGGTTGCTGAACTTTCAAACTTTGCACTTCGTTCTAAGCTTACGCTTGGTGGTATTGATTTTGTCGATCCTGTCTCAACAACCGCAAATAGCAATGGTGCAAAAACAAAAACAAAAACAAAAACAGTATTACCTAAAGGCGTTATAGTGGTGCCGATAGTCGTAACCTTTAAAGACGCAAACTACAGCAGCTTACTCGATTTTTTGCGCACTATCGAGACAACGCAGCGAAAGGCGCAGGTGAGTAGCATTAACCTTACGCCTGATACCGAGAACCGTGCAGTACTCAGTGAAGTTGCCGTAGCTATTAATTTGTATGTTAAGAAGCAAGCGGGGCAAAAACAATGAAATCGCTTGGACGCTATTGGTATCAATTGGGCAAGACTCTGCGTGTGCATCAGGTATTTGTTATCGTGGTAGCGGTATTGCTGGTTTTACTTGCGGTCTTTATACGCATTAATGAACTGGGCAGTATGCCTCTCGATCAAACTTACTTGCAGCAAGAAATCGACAAAATTAAACCAGTTAAGTTCAACCAAGAGGCAATTGAGCAGATTAAAGCGCTCAATGAAAGCAACGTGAGCGACCCAGGCACCCGACTGCCTGCTAATCGCCAAAACCCATTTAACGAGTAGTGTCAACGAGCATCTGAAAATGCGGTATAGTAGGTATATGCTGCAAAAAACCTTTGTAACTTCAAGTGTTGAAGAAACTATTAAGATTGGCGAGAGCATAGGCAGTCAGCTTCGCGGAGGCGAGGTAATAGAATTTACCAGCGATCTTGGAGGCGGCAAGACAACCTTTGTGCGTGGTTTAGCTCACGGTTTTGGCTCTCTTGACCCGGTGGCAAGCCCGAGTTTTACGATCAGCTATGTATATACCCGCCCAGATGGCAAGGCATTGCACCACTTTGATTTTTACCGGCTGGATGATCCGGGTATCGTGGCAAATGAATTAGCCGAGGTTGAAGGTGATCAGAACGTTGTGGTGGCAATTGAGTGGGGCAACCAAGTTCACGATGTTCTGCCCAGTGAGCGTGTACATGTGCATATTCAGGCAAAGGATACTGATGAGCGGGAAATTTCTGTCAAAGTTCCCCATGCAAATACGTATCTACTCGATAATCTTGAAAGAAGTTTTGTGTGATCTTGGCGATCAGAACTGACAAACCTGAAGCAGAGCTTTGTATACTTAATAGTGACGGCAGCGTAATTGCTTCAGACCGATGGCAGGCGCATCGCGAGCTTTCGGACACACTCCTGGATCGTATCGAGATGCTACTCAAAAGTGTGCAAGAAGATCTGAGTTCGCTCACAAGTATTGCTGTGTATCAGGGTCCAGGCTCATTCACCGGCCTCAGAATTGGCATTACGGTAGCAAATACGCTGGCCTATAGTTTAAGTATTCCTGTGGTGGGCGCGAAGGGAGAATACTGGCTGGAAGCTGCACGTGAGAGTATAGCTAGGGCCGCTGGGGAGCAATTTGTAATTCCAGAATACGGAGCTTCGGCACATATTACGAAACCCCGAAAATAGTCTAAAACATAAGGGGCTTGCAAAATACTTGTGTGGTGTGATAATCTGAGGCCAGATTAGTAAAAACAAAAAAGGAAAAAACATGAAATTTCTAAAAGGTCATATCTTTAAGTTGGGACTGCTTATTGTACTGATGAGCGCAGGCCTCTTCTTGTTTGACGGTCAAGCTGCATTTGCTGCCACAAAAACTTGGACCGGCTCTGGCGGCAATAGCAACCTCGCCACAGCAGGCAACTGGGACCCTTCAGGCACTCCGGCAACGGGCGACAGCTTGGTGTTACCGCTTGATGTTGTGTATGGTGCATGTTCAGCCGATGTAACATTGAATAATAATTTAGATAGCGACACCGTTACTTTGGCTGGGATGTCGTTTACAGGTTCGCGGCCGAGTGGTTGTTACAAGCTTATAAACATTGCAGGTAACGGTATAAAAACCTCAGGTAGTATTACGAGCTCCGCCGGCGCCGCTTTTCAAGTTCCTATTACGGCAACTGCAAACATTCAGCTACAAGAAGTCGTGTCAGAGGATGCTCTTAATGTAGGCAGTAATAATGTGACCATAAGCTACCGTACACGGTTTGCAACAATTGCTGGCGCAGGAACGCTGACGCTTGGCTCAGCATATCAAGTCAGCGGTGGTGACGACTGCGATGGTTTGGGAAAATCTAGCCCGATTACCGGTGATGGCTCTGGATTTTCGGGTGCGATTGTATCAAACGAGATAAGCCTAGGGGTCTCATCTCGTTCCAATGATGTGGCACGACACGCGAGCTCGATTACTATAAATGCTAATGGTGGTATATTTTTTAGTCTTGATCATCATGAAGCTATGATGTTTGCGAAAAAT
>CAZXUE010000030.1:0-7801 GCA_964643895.1 uncultured Candidatus Saccharibacteria bacterium | reverse complement strand
AGTTTTTTGCCATCAGGGGTGTTTCTTTGGTGAAGTAGTCGAGCGCCGCAAGGAAAGGAGCGGCCGCTGCTTGGATGATGGTATTAATAAACCCCGTGACTGCTTTGATCAGCACCTCTACCAACCCATTGCCAACATCATCTGGTTCAATAGCTTCAAGACTTGGAATTACTGCCTGCGTGGTACTTGATGGATCACCGTAAGCGCTTGAAAGAATGGTAGTGAGGGTTGCTGCTCCTAGCACGAGAACTAGGCCAATCAGGCTGTTCTTGATGATCTTCTTGGCATTCTCAAGGCTCTCTGGATTACCGCGGCTAGTGATGTACTGAAAGCCACCATTGACCAAGAACAATACACAGACAATCGACGCTAGACCAGCAAGGAGTTGCATGGTGGGGTTTACATACCCCCGCATGATATTCATGGCACCTGAGGTATCCGCCATGATTTGTGTGTTCATGGCGGTGATAATTGGTAGCATCATAGGTTATCCTCCGAAGGCGTTGGTCGCCAGAGTTGTCACGATGTTGCTGATAACAAACGCGCCAATGACAATGGCCAGGCCAATCAGGGAGTAGGTGATTGTCCGTTTTCCTCGGTCCAGGTGTTCAGGATTACCTGAGCTGGTGATGTAGGTAAAACCGCCCGCAACTAAAAAGCCGGTCGCTACGAGACCGGCTAGTCCTGCAAAGACGGTGATAATGCTACGTATAAAGTTTTCGACGTTGCTTACCCCCGCGGTGGCTGCGTACGCCGGCTCCGCTAGGAGGAGCGGTAACCCCAGTGCTATAAACAGAGCAATTAGTTTGATATCGGTGGAACTTCTAGTCATCTCAGACCCTCCGTTGATAAGTTGTAAGCTCAAAGTATCACAGTGGAATACAAATAGTACAGCATAAGCTTTTAGAATATTTGTAAAATGAGTGATTTCGTAAGCGTTTTGGTATCCGTAAACATTGTAGCTAATTTTACTACAATAATAATTGTAAGATTTGCGTATTATTTCAATGTTTTAGTGACTAGTTTCGCGTCTTCTTCGTTGTAGGCGCAGAGTATCACGCGTTCAATACTGCTAGCGTGGTTATCATCGAAAAACTCTCGTATTGAGTCTACCGCGATTCGAACGGCTTCTTCTTTCGGATAACCATATATGCCAGTTGAAATGAGCGGGAAGGCGATAGAGTTTAGTGATTTTTCTTCAGCTAAGTTTAGTGATTGCCAATAACAGCTCCGTAAGAGCTCGGCGTCATCTTCAATTTCTCCGTAGACTGGCCCAACGGTATGTATAACGTATTTGGCAGGCAATTTGAATCCTGGTGTAATAACGGCATCACCGGTTTCGCAGTGGCCATGCTTTTGACAGGCCTCTGTCATTTCTTCGTAGCCAGCGGCGTCAAATATTGCCCCGCATACACCGCTACCGCCAAAGAGTTGCTTATTCGCGGCATTCACAATTGCATCTGTATTCTGATCGACTATATTGCCTTGGATGCAGGATATATCGGCCATTATACTTCTCGTAATTTTCTATGTATTTCAACCATAGCGAGTGTGTCAAGCTTACAATACTCAACAAGGTCACTGAATATTTTTTCCTTTACGTCCGGATGTTTGCCATCAAGTGCGGCCTCCATCCAGAGTCGCTGGGCAGTTCCACCTTCTTGAATATCCAGAGTTTTGTAAGAAAGTTCTGGTACTAAAACTGGAAGCACATTCTTAATTGAGGCACTGCCACAAAAATCTGCATCAACGTAGTAGTTCTGCGAAAACGGAATCATTAGATCTACCATCCGATTATTTATGTCTACTAAAAATTCTGCGGCCTCTGGAGCAAAGTGCATGAGCGTATTGTTACAACTTTTTTCAAAGCCCATGTTCCAGGCAATTACTGATCCAGAACTACCAAAGTGGGACTGCATTGCAGCGACAACTGAAGCGGCGGGGTTAGAGTTTTCGCGGTGTAAGTACCCTTCGTGGCGCAAGGGTGCATCAGGCGCGTCCAGAATATGCAGAGAATACTGGAATGGATACTGGGCATATGGCCTCATACCGTCAAAGTATGGCACAAGACTGGCTAATGTTTCGTAGTCAAAGAAGTGCAGGGGATATGTCAGTGAATCGAGAAACTCTTTAATCTTTTCTTTATGTATTGTGGGTTTACCCATGCGATAGGCTTCAACCTGAAGGCTTTGTTTGGGCTTAAGAACAAAGTTTGATGGAATATCTTTGATTTTGGTGATATCACTTTCTTGAAGACTCTTGAGAGTTTTTGCATCCATTTGGCAAAGATCAAAAATACTACCAGATTTTACGTTTTTGAGTCGTTTATATATTGTCAGCCATTCGCCAAACGCCGCTTTATCTGCAAGCAACGGGGAAGTGTCAGGACAATCGGGCAAGTTCATTGTCTGCAGTGCTTCATCAATTTTTGTGAGTGTGAATTCACGAGTGTTCTTCACATCCTCGGTAACATCAGTTACAGCGGTAATTTGCTTTGGATCAATCGGGCCACTACGCACATACTGATTATTAACATGAATAACAGATATGTTCCGTACTTTGTAGCCACATTTTTCGAGTACTACCATCTGAAAAGCTAAATCTACAATATGCTCAGGCTTCGCTGAAGTACTCGACTTAATTTCTATAAGATCCAGTTCTTTGTCACCAACGACTTGAATAATGTCACAGATGAAGGTGAGTTGTTCATGCTCAAACCGGCCCTGGAATATGGTGTGTTCACCGCTTTCAATTGCTTGCGTTGTTCGAGCAGGGAGGGTAAGGTATTCATCGTAGTCGTTAAATCCGAGAGTTACACCTCCTGGATACAGCGCTTCGGCATATTGCTCAAAGGCGTGCCCAGTATCAAATATCGCCTGAGTAGCAGGATCAATAGGCGGCAGTAAATTTTTGGCGTGTTTTTTGAGCCAGAGCCATGCCGGATGCTTAAGGTATGTCGTATAGTCGGACTTTGAGAGCAACATACTGCGCTTATACAACTTGTTCGGCTTTTAGCATCTCTTTGAATTTGGTGAAAAGCGCATCCCTACGACTTTGTATGTGGGCCTCAGTAAAGTCAGGTTCATTCACTAAATCGCTATATTCATGTATTGCGCTTGGTTCGTGATATCGGCCTTTGTCGTCAGTGTACCCAAGATAGTAACGTTTCTTATCAGGGAATTTATAGTCAGCAGCTCGAATATTTATACCTTTTTCAAGCAGTATCTTGTTTCCGATAGATTCAAGGTTTGTGGAATCCACTAAAATTCGCTCTGTTTCTTGTCGTTTCTTAGCAAATATATGCTCTATTTCAAATTTTTGGTCAATATCCAGGAGCTGCTGTGATGGATTACTAAATGCGTACCAGGTTAATAATGAGCGCGTAATTGGCCGTCCATTGGTAAATCCATAGCTGTTTAGTAGCTCAGATAGTCTCGTAAGCTCTATCCATTTCTTACCATCTTCACGGACAAAGTCGACTTCTTTGCCATTGATAATCTTTATCATCTCGGCAAACACTGGCGTGCGCAACTGGTTTACACCCGGATTGTATACGGCGTATGCATAGATAAATGCAGTAATTTTATCAAGGAATTTTTCAAATTTTTCATTATCGAGAAGGTCTTTATTATCGCCTTTATCTACTTTGTTTTTCATGAAGTAAACTGACGTGATATATTGCCATACACCGTTTGGTGCATAGTTAAGCACAAATAACTTACGTAATACTTCTGGTGAAAAGCGTTCCTTGTCCTGGCTGGCAACGTCTTGCCAAAAAACTGCTAGGTCAACAAGATCCTCGATGGCATGGTCGTTACGCAACAGCTCGTACTTGCCTCGCTCAAAAAATTTTCTCAATGATTCTACGGTACTAGATTTTATTCCTTGTTTTGCACGCAAGTAATACATATACCTTGTGAATAATTCATCCATGGGTGTGCCAGTAGGGGGGCTAAATATCTGCTCTGTTATGTCCTCAAGTCTTTTCCAGTTTGCAATGAAGTCATCCTTCTCGCCCTTGGCACCATAGTACTTGTAGAATTGGGCTTTGAAAATATCTGCATCTGACAAAGGCAAGCCTCTGTCATTTAGGGTAGAGAATATTCGTAGCGCAGTGTCTTGCGACTCGGCATCAATAGGAAGGATTACGCAGTTATTAAGGATCCTAGTGAGAAAGTACAGTGGATAATCCATATACTTGTCAGAAAGCTCTTGAATCTTGTTTTGGAAGAAACGGAAATTATTTGCATATTTGCTGCGGTAACTACTTGGGACATCCCCGGTGCGAAGAATTTCAAGAAATTCTTCTTTATCATTATCAGTCGCTACCTCTGAATCAATCTTTAATTGTTCCATATCAGGACGGCCAAACTCATCAGTAGACCATATGCACTGTGAAATAAGCTTGTACATATCCTGAGATGTTTGATCTTGCATAAGAGCGAATTTGTCATAAAATGCTCTCAGGATTAGTAAAAATGTTGTAAGTCGCTGCTGTCCATCAATTACTTCAAGCCGCCCTTGATCATTCTTAAACGTAACTATCGATCCAAGGAAATATTCATCATCACTATTAAACTTGTCACGATCATCGTCCGGAATTGCAAACGAGAAGACGTCATCCCATAGAGTTTGGCACTGTTCTTCCTCCCAAGCGTAAGGTCGTTGATAGTCGGGTATTAAAAATACTGACTTCTTATCTGTTAATAACTCACGTATAGTTTTCTGGTCCACAGTTATTTTAGACATATATTCTCCTGTATGATCTTACGTTTATGTATTGGCCTCGGCGGCGGTTCTTTCTTTTGGGTATTGTATCGTCACATACAAAAAATCCTGACCGTCGAGAGCGCTATAGGTAACCGCTTCATTATACGTACTATCCTCAGCCATGAGTGATCCAATATATCTAGCCGTATCATTGAGTAACTGGTATTTCTCTCCCTGATTATTTGGTTTCTGCACCGAGTTTAGTTCAATCAAATCTTCGAGTAGCGCTTCGCGGTATAAGGCAAAATTATGGCAATCACGAGCAGCCAAAATATAGCCAAACGCAGAAGGGCTTAGTTTGAACTCACCTGAAAAGAATGAATGCAACAAGTCATTTACACTAGTAATCTCTTCACCAACTGACTTAGGCTTCGCAGTCCACATGTATGATAGTGCTTTCGCTGTAACTGGTTTTCGTTCGAGTTGTTTGTGCAAATTATCTAAGTCTATCCAATGACAAAATGAACCATTGTTGGGATTATTTTTTTGCAACAATTCTACAATTTGCAGAGCGTTTGAATCGGTCAACGCGCCGTGTGTTTTGAGTTCATCGTTGAGTTTTGGCAGTATATCCCACTTGTACTGTTCGTCCCACTTTGCAGTATCGCCAGATTGGCGTGCAGCCACGTATTCTTCTTTGTGCTGTTCATAAAAATTCTTGATTGCGAGTTTGTTGATCATGGGTCTCTCTACCATTTCTGCATAAAATGCTCTATCTTTATGAACTCATCGAGGACTTTGTTGCACTCTTCCCAGTTGTAGGCGTTCGCCATCTTGGGGTTTTCGTATTTCGTTTCAAAAGAACTCTTTGGCGGCACTTCGTTGATCGTTTTCTTCGCTTGTTCTATCTGGTCTTTTGCGACCATCGTCCAGACTGCTTCGAGTGTATCCGGCACCTGCCCAAAGATTTCGTTAAAATACTTTAGGCGTTCAGCAAGTACTTTGTGTACTTTATCTTCTACCGAACCGGCATAACGCATGTTGTATATCTGTATGACGTCGAACTTTTGCCCGATGCGCTGGATACGCCCTTTACGCTGCTCGAGCCGCGTTGGGTTCCACGGAAGGTCAATATTGATCAGCGTGCCGAGCGTTTGCAGATTGAGTCCTTCAGACGCCGCATCAGTACCAAAGATGATCTTTAGTTCACCCGTCTTTACCATGCGCTTCAGGTCTTCTTTTGGCCGGCGCACAAATTCGCCGTCTATGAACATGCCTGATTTATCGCCACCGGCGTAAATGGCGATTTTTTGGTCGGCAAATTTACCAGATCGAACCATTTTTTCTGCCAGCCACCATACGGTATCGTAGTACTGTGAAAAAATGATGCAGCCTTTTCGCGCCCAACCATCGTTTAGTAATAGTTGTTCGAGTTTTAGGTACTTTGGGTCACTTTCTAGGTTGTCGGTAAGTATATCGATGAAGCCGCGCAGGGCAGATTTTGCCCCCTCGGTCACTTCTAGGGCTTTCTTTGGCGTCGATTCTTCGTCATCGTCAAAGGATTCGTCCTCGAGTAGGCTACTGGCTAACTCCTCGGGTTTGTTGGCATTGCCGAGCATTTTTTCGGCGGTCGTCTTGCCAGCGTACATCGAGCTCCCGACTCGCCGTAGGATCATCGTCGTTATGAACCCGGAGTTCTTTTGCCCAAGCTCTTTGGCGATTTCTTCGGCCTTTTCGTATGCGCCACGTAAGTATGCAGGCAAGCGAATAGCGTCTTCATTACCTTCGCCAAGCAGTTCTACGTCGATTTTTTGCAAATACGGCTCACCAGTCGCAGGGTTCACCGTGCCTTCAAGGTACTTGCGCGTACGCCTGACGATGCGTGTGATAAACGGGTTATGCAGCGCGGCATAATCATAGGCTACTTGCTCTACATGCACTCGCACGTGCGGCGGCAGTTGGTCGTATGTTGCGTTCGCCATGTAGTCAGATTCTTGCAGATCCAGATACTCGCGAATCGTTTTAAATGCCGGCGACGAAAAGCTTTGTGGCAGGGGGTTACGCATCCAGGTCCACGCCGAGCGCGGATCATTCGCCCTATATTTACCCGACAGCAGGTCGAGCCCGCTTTCTGGGTTGCTGCGCCACATGCTTGCTAGTGACCCAAGCACGGTGTCGTCGCCTTGCGCTAGGATGTTTAGCAAGTCCCAAGCTTCGATCGGTAGCAGCTGGATAGGCGTCGCCGTTCCCATGAGCATATGTTCGGTTTTTTCGCTGATTTTCATGAGGTAGCGGTACAGGTTGTTTGGCACTGGTGGTTCGTTTTGCTTTTTGGGGTCGAGGTTTTTGCGGCGTGCACGGTGGCACTCGTCCACGATGACCGTATTGAAGTTCATGTGCAGCAAGTGATTGGCGGCATCGGTATTGGCGGTGATGATACCCTGCGAGATGATGCCGATTTTACGCGGGCATTTTTTGACATCGTAGGCGCTATGCCCACCGGTGCTGTTGCCTTGTTCGTCTACCCAGCAGCGGCCATCCCAGACAGCACTGGGTAGCCCCATCAGGTCACGCAGCTCGTCTTGCCACTGCCACACCAGTGTTTTGGGGCAGATGATAAGCACCGGCTTGTCGCTATGGAGTGATAGCATTTGCGCACCCAGCCCCAACTGGATGGTTTTACCCAAGCCCACCATGTCGGCTAGTACGTAACGTGCTTTCGTGCCTGCCCGCTGCGCCCGGTACACTAGGTCTATAAAATATTTTTGGTGCTCCCACAGCCCAAGGCCGCGCCGGTAGACTGGTGATTCCACCACAGACTCTTCGGGTTTTTCAATCATTTCTATGCTGTATATAATTTTTCGCTCGGCGATGCGCTGGATGTCATTTACCACAAAATCTATCAGCGGCCTGGCGTGTTCGTTATGCCACAGGGCGTCAAACTCGGCTTGCACCCAGGCGACAGACTCATCGCTGTCGTCTTGCCATACCAACTCGTAGTTACGCTCCCAGCCAGACTGACTTTCGTTCATACTCCCCAGGAACGACGTTTTGCTCCCGTCGGCACGGGTTATTACGCCCGCTTTGCCGT
>CAZXUE010000029.1:0-7803 GCA_964643895.1 uncultured Candidatus Saccharibacteria bacterium | reverse complement strand
ATCAAGTTCATTCTCGTAATAGGTTGCTGATTTATCCATCATTTTATCGATTGCACCCGACTGCTCGCCCACCTTAAGCATTTGCGGTACAAGTGGCAAAAATGTGTCCGGCTCTGCTTTAAGCGCAAGCGAAAGCGCCTTACCACCCTTTACTTTAACCGCAGCGTTCATAATAGCTTTTGAAACCTGTACGTTATCTACCGCTTGTGCGGTAATCCTAAGCATCTCCAACATCATCACGCCGCTGCTCATTAATGTCTCACCTGTCCGGCAAAATCGTGCCATGTAGAGCTTCTGGAACAGATCGCCAAAAAGCGGTACGCGAAACTTAAACTCATCAATTACTGCCCTGCCCGGACCCGTACGTGCCCAGCGCACAAGGAAGAATACAGCCGCTGCTACAATAAGGATCACCAGCCACCAGAAGTTAATAATAAACTTGGCTAGTCCAATAAGAATTCCTGTTAAGAACGGGAGTTCCTTATTGAAATCTTTATAGATAAGCTCTATCTGCGGCACCACTGTTGTGAGAAGGAAGATCACCACTGCGGTAATCACGATCACCACAATAAGTGGATACACAAGCGCGCCGCGAACCTTGCTTACAATATCGGCGTCTTTCTCTTGCTGCATAGCAATTCTATCCAGCGCTTTATCAAGCGTACCGGAGGCTTCACCCGCAGCCACCAGAGCAACATACACGTTATTGAAAACCTTAGGATGCTTGGCGAGGGAATCCGCAAACGATGTACCACCTTCAACAGATGAAACGACCTTCACCAAAACCTCTTTGAGCGACTTTGAATCGGTTTGTTCTTGCGCAGTCCTGAGGCTCTGTGTGAGTGGCAGGCCAGCATTGATCAGAGTTGCAAGCTGGCGAGTAAAAATGATGCGATCTTTAGTGCGAACCTTTGAGTTGCTTCGGCCAAATAATCCTTGGCTTGTTAGCTGCGACTTGATTTTGAGCGGCGCAAGTTCTTGGGCCACCAATAACTTTGCGGCTGCCCCTTCAGACTCTGCCTCAACAATACCCTTTACAGTATTGCCTGTCTTATTTTTAGCTGTATATTCGTAGCTCAGCATCTCTATACCCCTAGCCTCTAATCAACCGTTCAAATTCTTCAAGATCAACCGCGAAGGTACGTGCTTCATCATACGTGATGGTACCGCTTTTTATCAGGCTTACGAGTGTTCGATCCATCGATTGCATCCCTTTATCGGCACCCGTTTGAATCACGGCATCAAGTTGATGGCTCTTGCCCTCTCGAATAATATTGCGGACGGCTGGGTTAGCAATCAGAACTTCTGCGGCTGCCACGCGACCACCACCAATAGCTGGAACTAGTCGCTGAGAACAGATGGCCATCAAGATATTTGCCAGCTGTGAACGAATTTGCGGCTGCTGATGCGGCGGAAAAACATCAATCATACGATCAATCGACTGAGCAGCCGAATTGGTATGAAGTGTTGCAAAAACCAAGTGGCCAGTTTCGGCAATGGTAATAGCGGCTGCGATAGTTTCAAGATCGCGCATTTCGCCAATCAGGACAACATCGGGATCTTGACGTAAACTTGAGCGCAGAGCGGCTGAAAAACTGTACGTATCATAATGCACCTCACGCTGTACAACCACGGATTTTTTAGAAGTGTGAGTATATTCAATTGGGTCTTCAATTGTAATAATGTGCTCCGCTCGTTCCTGGTTGATTTTATCAATCAAACCAGCCAAGGTTGTCGATTTACCCGATCCTGTCGGGCCAGTAATGAGAACAAGCCCCCGAGGAAAATCGGCAAAACTATTTACTATCGCAGGCAAGCCAAGATCATCGGTACTCAAAATCTGATTTGGTATCAAACGTAGCGCTGCCGCCACCTCCCCACGCTCGAGAAAAGCATTGACACGGAACCTGCCCAGATCACCAAAAGCAAATGAAAAGTCAAATTCTTTATCTTTGAGCAAAATCTGTTTTTGATCGGCATCAAGAATTGAAAACACCAATTGTTCAACATGAGCTTTTGTTAAAACCGAAGAACCGGTTGCGGGTACAAGCTTACCATCTACGCGAATCATAGCCGGCAACCCAACCTGTAAATGAAGATCCGATGCTTTCTTGGTAATTACTTGCTCAAGCAAGGTTTCAATTCTGAGTGCTGCTGTTGTCATCCCACCTCCTGTTTAGGCATTATCTGCGGCTGTTACACGGTTTACTTCTTCAAGCGTGGTTATGCCAGTAACTGCTTTCAGATAACCATCTTCGCGCATTGTGACCGTCCCCTGCTCTACTGCCTTAGCTTGGATTTCATTCGCCGTAGCTCTTTTTAAGATCATCTCCTCAATCACGTCATTGACATCGATGACCTCGTAAAGCCCGACTCGTCCTTTATATCCGCCTGGCGTGAGTGACGTGTCCTTGCCTCTGTATAAAGTATAAGCGGTTTGGGTCATAACAGGCAAGCTCTTATAACCAAGTTCTTGGCTTACAGTAGTACTATCTGTCTGTTTTTGCGGTAATAAATGTCCGACGTTAGCGTTAATAGCCTGTAGTTCGGTTTTATCTGCCTGGTAGCTGGTTTTGTTGTCGGCCACTTTCCTGACTAGACGTTGACCAATGATGGTGTTGACCGTGGAAGCGATAAGATACGGCTCAATCCCCATGTCAAGAAGTCGGGGTAATACGCCAGCAGCCGAGTTGGTATGAAGTGTTGAGAAGACAAGGTGGCCAGTTAGCGCTGCCTGAACTGCAAGTTCGGCTGTTTCTTTATCGCGAATTTCCCCTACTAGCACAACATCCGGATCTTGACGCAAAATTGAGCGCAGACCCGTTGCAAATGTGAGACCAACCTCTGGATGAACCTGTATCTGGTTGACACCACTCATTTTGTATTCAACCGGATCCTCAAGCGTAACAATATTGATGCTGTCGTTCTTAATCTCTTCGATCAGTGCATACAAGCTGGTTGATTTACCCGATCCTGTCGGGCCAGCAGTTAAGATCATGCCGTGAGGTCTTTGAAGACCTTTTCTCACCGCAGCTAAGCTTCGTCCGGCATAGCCAAGATCTTCAAGCTTAAAACTCGTTCCGCTCTTGTCCAAAATACGAATAATCACCTGCTCCCCCCAAACCACTGGCGAGATGGCAATACGAAGGTCAGCATCTTGCTTTCCGATACGAACCGTAAATTGACCGTCTTGCGGAATACGGTGTTCATCGATCTTCAAGTTAGAAAGGATTTTAACGCGCGAAATAAGGGCCGGCTCAATCGACTTTGGCAGCTTCATAATCTCGCGCAACACACCATCAATTCGGCATCGAATACGCAGACTCTCCTCAAGCGGCTCAATGTGGATATCCGAAGCACGCGAACGTACGGCGTACTCTAATATGGTGCTCAGCGCACGACTAATAGGAGAATCTTGAACAATCGTTTTTATCTCTTCTTTTTCTTGCTTCTTCGACTTGTTGCCGCCCAGAACCGCCTGTAGCGAATCTTCGTCCTCTACTTCCGTCTGATTAGCGGAACTAATCGCCTCGCTCACACCCTTTTGCAGATCGGTGTTATATTGTTCAAGCACATGCCGAACACCTTCTTCTGAGGCCATATACACTTTAAGCGGCCGGCCAATTTTGTTCGAAAGAAAATCCACAGCCTGCACGTTATTTGGGTCGAGCATCGCAATAGCGAGCCGATTTTCCATCTCTCCAAGCGGTACTGCCATAAAGCGCTCAGCTACATCGCGGCTCAGCAAATTCAGAATATTCGGGCTCACCTTCGAAGCTACCAGATTAACATATGGGATGCCGAGTACTTGCGAAGTAACTTTAGTAAATTGCTCGCTCGTAATATGATTATTCTGCAACAAAAAGCTCAAGAATGGCATTTTTTGCGTCATTGCTTCTGCTTTAAATGCCTCAATCTGCTCTTTAGAAAGCAACTTGCTTGAAACTAGCAAGTCTTCTAGTTTACGTTGATTTTCCTCAAGAAGAACGCTCACCCGTTCATCCTCGCTCAGTTAGAAAACGGCTGATCAGTTGCCTGGCCGTTGCCATTAATTGTTACTGTCGGGTCAATCGCCTGATCATTAAAAACGCGTGTATCGGGCGTAGGAAAGCTCGGTGAAATTGAAGTAATCTGTTCAACTTGAACTGGATTATTCTTTGGCTGGCCTATCACCGCATTGGCGATAAAGTAAGAAATAACCCCTGTTACGGCAACAATGAGCACTATCGCTGCAATATCATTCTGCTTCATCGTACCTCCGTCTTAGTTACATCAAATGAACGTGCTGGTTGATAGTACGTCACTCCTTGAATTTGAGCCTCCAGCGATTCATTGCTTCCAGAAAACGTCACACTATTAACCTGTATCGGCCGAATACTCCGTTCAAGATTGGCCATAAACTTCTTAATAGATTCGTATGACCCGCTCACCTGTAGTGTAATTGGGATTTCAACCGGCTGAGATACTGGTGATGAAGCTAATGCATCAGCTGAGGTGTCCTGCCCAGTACTACCGCTAAATTTGACACCCGAGGTAATGGCAATTGAGTTAAGTGAGGTTGTAAGCGCAGCGTAATCGTACACCGGAGGGAGCGCATGAAGGATGGTGGTTGCATTTGTTGTAGCACTACCATCAAGTGCCGAGAACTGTTCGGTAAGTTTATCGATACTTTCGACATTACTGTTTACATCATTCCGCGCATTAGTCTTAGCAGTTATAACACGGTCATTGTAGCTTTTTTTATTCCACATAAATCGTGACGAAATCAGGCTGAACATAACAATCACCGCGCCAATTGCTACCGCAACAAAAACAACGCTATTGGCTCTTTCCACCTGTTCGCGCTTGCTCTTTTTTTTCATCAACATACTCATCCTTACTGTCCTCCGCTTACTGGAGTTGCTCCAAACGGCTGAGCACTTGGTAATAACAACTTCTCTGAGGCTGCATCAACCGTTAGTTTGCCTTCGCTAATACCCTCGTTAAACATAGTAGGATCTACCGTAAAAGTAAGTTGAAATGCAACACTGCGCGCGCTATCAGTTTGATCAGACTTGCCAAGGCTCGTAAAAACGACACGCGAAAATGGCTGTATCTTAGATTCACTATCGCCTTGCTTGTAAGTAAACGTAGCGCTCTTGAGATTATTAGTAAGTTCACTTGTTTGCTCAAATGTATTAGCCTGACCGGTAAGTGAGACTGTGTTGGTAGTGAGGTCAAGTCGAACTTCGCTGTAGCTTACTGATTGAGGAGTGACGCTGGTTAAGTAAGTAAACAGCCTCGAGGTAACTAGTTTTTTATCTTGCAACGCTGGGATCTGCTCAAGCACTCCTTGAACAGTGACTATCTTAACTGCATCTTGTTTACCTTTGAGTTCATTAAGCCCACTGTCGATATCGCGTTGAAGATTTGCTTTATGACGTGGCTGAACAACCTGAACATAGAGGAAGAGGATTGCCAAGATAACTACAGAAATGAGTGATAGCAGTACTGAAACTACAATCACTAGATGCTTCATCTGCTGGGCGCGCAGATACTCTTGCTTGACATCGGGGAGAAGATTAATTTGAATCATAAACCACCCCTCTGAGCCAAGCCCACCGCAACAGCAAATTGATGATTAATACCCATAAGTTGCTCGTGTACCGAGTTGCTATAACTGACGTGCTGCCAGCTATTGCCAGGCTGTACCGGCAAATTACCGCTAGCAGCGGATATATACTGATGGAATCCCGGCAAAAGTGCGGCGCTGCCCGAGGTAAGTATCTGTCCGATACTGGTACTTGTATAGCGTGAGGTGAAGAATTGAAGCGATTTTTTAACTTCTGAGCTAATCAACTCAGCAGTTGATTCAAGTGCCCGAAATATTTGGCCCTCTAATTTTGTGTTGTCCAAACCAAATTTATATACAAATTGACGTGCCTGATTTTCCTCAACACTGAGCGACTGCATAACTGACTTCACCAACGCCTGTGCACCAGTAGGAATTGAGCGCACCAATCTTGGAGCACTATTAAAAATGACGATGATATCAGTTGCAAACTCACCAATATCAACCACCAGCTGCGCAGCTGCGCCGCCAGTCGTGAGCGAACGCGCAATCGCCAAGGCATCAGGCTCCAAGCCAATAACGTTCAGGCCAAGAGATTCAAGCATTTCCAGGCGCTTTTCAACGAAAACATTACTCACGCTTGCTAGCAATACTTCACTTTTATCTGGACTACTGGGTGAATCCCCTAAAATTGACCAGTCAATTTTAGCTTCATCAATACTCATAGGAATGAACTGATCGGCCTGGTATTTAATAGTGCTTTCCATTTCCTGGCTGGAAAGTTTTGGCATATCAACAATCGTTACAAATGTCTTGCCCGAGGGTAAACCAGCCACGACATTCTTGGTGCCAATACCAATCTCTGACAATAATCCCGCCACTACTTCAGTAACTTTTGCCTGATCAGCCGGAGCATCTGAAAGCGATATCTTTGGATCTATCGGTGTTGCTCCGTAGCGAACAAGCGTGTGATTATTACCGCTGCCACGAAGCTGAACTGCGCGTATACCAGAACTACCAATATCAAGTGCGAAAAAGTCGCCCACCACATTAAAAATCGAACCTTTCATACTTGGTTTAAGTGTACCATAAGCATTTTAGAGATACCAGAGAAAAGGTTGTTCGGTGTTCACTGAATACTGCGATGCTTTCTTGAGTTAGTTTTTAGTATTTGTTACCACCTAGTACACTGGCGGTAGTTCAATGGTCGAAACTGGGTTACTGATACTTTGATTTGCATTCATATTAAAGCGACCCACATATCCTTCTGGGCTAAAATTTACGTATTCTGCGGCACACCTTGAAGGTCCATCAGCGTAATGACAACCTGAGTTAAAAACGCCGCCAGCCCTATCCCCAACCGTACCCTGTGTGCCTTTCCACAGTACCCTGCGAGCCGTAAGTGAACCGTTAACAACAAGTCTGCGATTACAAGAATCCAACGTTAAGACCACGCCCACACCACTACAAGCATCTATCACTCCATCACTGGCACTGCGGGGATAAGCAATAAACTGTCCATCAATCTGAGAAACAGCTTTATCTATGTGCATATTATCCGCAACAATCTTTAGGTAGGGAACTTGATTAGGCACCGTAGAGCCAGCATACGTAATATTACCTTTAATAGTTACCGAACCGTCTACAATCAGTGTCTTGGCACCCGTGAGGTTGGAAATACCATCAAGCACCAGGTCGCCAGAAACATATATATCGCCGCTTAGCGAAAGTCCGCCAAGCAAATTAAACTCGGCCGTTGTTAAAGGCCTTGTCATACGCCATCCATTGTTCAAAGCACGCTTCTTCAATTGTTCAAGCTGAAGGTCGATACATGGAATAGCGGCCTCATTGCCTCCATAGAAATCACCTGCTGATTCTACCGGTTTGCCGGTGAGAACGTTAGCAAAAAGCAAATCCTTCTTGAGACCGCGTAGGTACCCACTGTTGGCTAGAAATGTATTCTGTTCTGACCCGCCAATACTTCCACTGGCATATGTTGCGTATTGGCCCCCAGAACTGCCCCAGCTGTCTTTATTCTCCAAAAACCCATTAGTTTGTATTTTTGCTGCCTTAGCACTCGCTGTTGGAGAACATGTGCCACTACTATCAACAAATGCAGCCCCGCTGACAACGTCTGAGCCATCAATTTTAAGGTAAGGACGATTAGCAGGAATCTCTTCATCAACTGAAACTGTTACTGTACAAGTCCAGTCATGGTCGTTAGGAAATCTTTTAATCATGATTTCGTATGC
>CAZXUE010000028.1:3701-7830 GCA_964643895.1 uncultured Candidatus Saccharibacteria bacterium | reverse complement strand
ATATGCAACCTTCCCAAGGTTGAGAGCAGAGTTCGATTCTCTGTACCCGCACCATACGTATTGGGGTATAATAGAGTACATCTAATGGAAAAATTGAACGAACACACACTGTTTACCAAAGATAAAGCAATTATGTCACTCTCGATTGTTTCGGGTTTATTGGCGTTGGCAACTGCTGTGTCAGTGTTTGTTCGGCTCAAGAGCAACGATTTTAAAGTGCCGGTTCAGTATATTGTAAATGATGGAAGCGTTGTGCAGTCGTCATCATGGTATTCATTGTATAGCCTTGCCTTGATTGCTCTTTTCGGCGCGGTAGCCAGTATCTTTTTGGCATACCGGCTTCATAAAAGTAACCGAATTTTTGCTGTTGGTCTTCTGGTGATTTATAGTGTCGTAGCTCTTTTCGGTTTTCTGGTCAGTAATGCGTTACTTGGGTTGGTGAGCAGGGTTTAGGCATGGCTGGGAGATTTCCGGCAGCTTTAGAAATTCCTGTTGGCAAAAGAACATTAAAGTACCGTTTTTTCGAGATCTTACCTGGCGTAATGAGCTGGTCCATCTTATTTTTGCCGGTGATCTTAACCAGGATAGACAAAACCTCCCGATTAGCGGCAGTTTTCATCCTCTTTTTTATGATGAGCTGGTTTTATCGCTCAATTGGTATTGCGTTTAGAACAATTCAAGGCTACAGACGAATGAAGGAATCTGCAAAAATTCCTTGGCAGCAGTGGCTCGATGATCTAGAGGAGCCAGAGGCTGCGGTTGATCGTCTGAGTGGCAAACGAGCCCGCTATTCGTACGAAAAGCAGCACTTGCTGAACCTCCGTGAATACGTTGCCGATGGCGATCTGCGCGATCTCAAACCAAGGGATGTTGAGCAACTTATTATTGTGCCGATGTGGAGGGAGACGTATGAGGTGATTGCGCCAACACTTCAGTCGCTGCTCGATTCTGAGTATCCAGCCAATCATCTTACACTGGTCATCGCCTACGAAGAAAGAGGCGGGGCAGAGGCCGAAGCGACCGCCCAAAAACTTCTAAAACACTTCGGACCTAAGTTTAAGTATGCTACCACTACAAAACACATTGATCAGCCGAACGAGGTAGTTGGGAAAGGAGGCAATGTAACCTGGGCAGCTCGAGAGATCCTACCATATTTTGAGAAGGCGCAGATCGACCCGCAGCGAGTGATGGTCACTACGCTTGATGCCGATAACCGCGTACATCCCAATTATTTTGCGCATCTGACCTATTCATACATCTTGACACACGATCGTAAACATCATTCCTACCAGCCACTGGCACTCTATACCAATAATATTTGGGATGTGCCGGCCGCCATGCGGGTGCTTGCAGTGGGGAACTCGTTTTTTACCATCACGCAGTCCGTAAGACCGCATTTACTTCGTAACTTTTCGAGCCATGCTCAAAGTTTGGATGCGCTGATTGAAACCGATTTCTGGAGCACACGAACAATTGTGGAGGATGGTCACCAGTTCTGGAGAAGCTACTTTGCTTTTAAGGGCAATCACCAGGTGGTGCCGATCTTTGCGCCGACTTACCAGGATGCCGTACTCTCGGATACCTACAGGGAAACGCTGAAGGCGCAGTTTGTGCAGGTGCAACGATGGGCGTATGGCGCTTCGGATATCCCGTACATTGCCAATCTTGGTTTCCGACGCCGAAAAAACAGAATAGTTCCACTCAGCAGCTTTATCCCAAAGTTTTTACGTTTGCTTGATACCCATGTAAGTTGGGCTACGGCGGCGCTTCTTTTGATGCTTGCAGCACGTATACCACTGTTGATAGGAAACCAGGCAGATAAGAGTATTATTGCTCACCAACTGCCCGTAATTGCAAGCTACGCCCAAACAATTGCACTTACCGGTCTCGTTATTTCAATATTCTTTTCCATGAAATTTTTACCGCCCCGGCCTGCAAGGTATAAGCGTCATCGTTCGGTGCTTATGCTTGTGCAGTGGGTACTCTTGCCAGTAACAAGCATTGTCTATGGTTCATTGGCGGGCTTGAATTCGCAAACCCATCTGATGTTTGGTAAATATCTTGATAAGTTCAAACTTACGTATAAGGGAAAGGTAGGCGATAAGGCTACTGCGAACGAGGGGCGTTGAACCTCGTTGACTGGATAGATATTAGATCTTAGAGCGTAGTTCTTAAGGTGGGGTCGTCATTTCAACGAGGGTGGGGCGATCTACTAGATCAAGTATCAGGACCTGCGTTTTGGGGCTATGGTCTTATCCCCGGCCATAAGTTGCCGTACAAGCTCCAGTGGAGGTTTGTTGTTGTAGACGTGTTGCACATACCGTAAAGCCACGTGCGTATTATGCCGAGAGAGGATTGCTGTGGCTGTTTTGGTAATGGTGGTGGTCTCAATGCCTGCTTGCGCCGTAAAAGCGCTCTGGAGGGCTATTTCGATACTGTCAACGAGTTCTATCACCATTTCCGGAGCCAACATGGCGTCTTCCGACGCTCGCACAACGCTTAACAGCAGGCGGTCGCGGCTATAGGGTGTCACCTGTTTATCTTCGCGAACGGTGATCTGGCCGCTCCAATCGATTTTCTCCCGAGTAGTGAAGCCTTTATTGCAGCTAGTGCACGTGCGCCGTCGCCAGGTCTGCGTAGATTTATGGGAAGCACGAGAATTGTAAATTTCCGTCTTATTGTAACAAAAGGGGCATTTCATATGACTATATATTGTCATACATCTGAGCAAAATGCTAGTGGATAAACCCTCAGAAACAGTGGAAACCCAATAGATCCTGCCCCCACGAGTTAACTAAAACCAGCCTACCTACGCCGCCTGCAGCCCCCAACCATCGATCCAACCGATACATCTTCGCCAAAGGCTACGATGCACAGGGTGGAGTGTGAGCCCGCCCTCCGGAGCCTTGGCGCAGGAGGGTTCCGCAGCAGCCCGAGAGTTACTGACTGCTCGTAACATCGTTTTGGTGAGTCTTGGTTGGCCATTTTGTTTTACTTTTGTGGGCAAAAGCAATGAAAGAAGAACTATAAAAAAGTATTTCTCCTCACCACTTTTGACAGCAAAAGTGGAGCAAAACTGCCGCCTAGGTTCAAAAAGCACGATGGTCGCCAAACCTTGTCATACTCTGGAGCCTGCGGAACTCGGCCTGATTACATTAGGACTCAGACATCCTCGGCTCGCAGGGTACAACAAGGCTTGGCTCTCTCGGTTTTTGAGTAGGTGTAGGGATGCAGCGGCGTACGGGGAGGGGGATAACAGATAGCTGAGGGGTTGATGAAATAAAAAAACTGCGTACCAACGAGTGATCACGCAGTTTTTATATTCTTTTGCTTTTTTACGTCTGAGCGGAAGCTTAAGCTTCGGCTTTGTGACGGCGAAGTCGGGAGAGTGCTCCTGCTGCAGGAACTTCCTCGAAAAATAACTTAAATCTTTCTAGTTCCGACTTCTTGGGTTTCATGGGTTTGTTACTCATGTACTCCAATACTAGCATAAGCTAGTTAATTTGTCAATATGGACAAGTTTCGACCTATATTACGTTAATTCTTGCCCGACAGTCATCAAGCATATCACAGCCAGCATTTTTAACGCAAATTACCTGTGGAAAAGTACTGAAACTTGGAGGATAAGTGCGGTAATTACATCGGTTACGATTTTTAAAATGTATTTGAGTTACGGATATACGTTAGAGGTGGTAGCAAATAGAACTTAGACGGGTGGCATCTGCCATCTATTTGCTGTAATCTGTTATCTATAGATATGTTTGAGGAAAAGAAGAAAACTGGTGAGCATTCTCGCGCTGGCATACTACGCGTGCGTGGGTATGAGATTAAAACACCAACTTTTATGCCCGATGGCACCAGGGGTGCGGTAAAGTCACTCACCCCTGAAATGGTTAAAAGTACTGGAGTGCAGGTGGTACTTGCAAACACATATCATCTTCATCTGATGCCAGGAGAGGATGTTGTGGCTCAGATGGGTGGATTGCACGAATTTACTCAGCAAGATTTGCCGATGCTGACGGATTCGGGCGGGTTTCAGGTGTTCTCGTTGGCGCATATTAATAAGATTGCCGAGGAAGGGGTAACTTTTAAAGATCCGCGAACTGGTGACACAATTTTTCTCTCTCCC
>CAZXUE010000028.1:0-3691 GCA_964643895.1 uncultured Candidatus Saccharibacteria bacterium | reverse complement strand
AGCGCGGTCGCACCCAGGAGGCATTTGAGCGGACTCATCGCTGGCTGGAGCGTAGTATTGCGGAGTATGAACGGCTCACTAAAAAAATGAATAATGATGAAAAGCCACTATTGTTTGGAGTGGTGCAGGGCGGCTTAGACAAAGATCTTAGAGCTCAGAGCTTAGCAATTGTACAAAGTTCATCTGTTGGTGGCATTGCGATCGGCGGCCTTTCAGTCGGTGAAACGAGAGAGGAGATGCATGAGATGCTGGAGTTTCTTGCGCCGCTCTATGATAGTTCTGCTCGACCACGATTTTTATTAGGGGTAGGTGATCCGAGAGATATGAGAAAAGCCATAGAATGCGGAATCGATATGCTTGACTGTGTTATTCCAACTAGAAATGCACGTCACGGTTCAGTTTGGACATCTGCAGATGAACGCCTTAATCTCAAATCTGAGATACATAAACTAAGCACAAACGTCATAGATGATATATGCGATTGTTATACGTGTACAAGTGGATTTTCACGAGGCTTCCTGCGCCATCAATTCAAAGTAGGCGAACCTCTCGCCGGCACCCTCGCTTCAATTCACAACATCCGTTACCTCCAGCGTATATGTGAGGGATATCAGTAATTGCACTTCACCTCTGTTTTTGATAGTATAAGCTTTAGCCACAAATTGAAAAACAAAGCCGAGCGACTTTTTCAATTTGAAAGGAGGCGTCTAGCGTAAAGTTGCAGCTTTTGCTGAAAAGCAAAACAAGACAAAAGCGTCAACGCCGACGCGGGCACGTAGCTCAGTTGGCTAGAGCGCTTCCTTGACGTGGAAGAGGTCGGGGATTCGAGTTCCTCCGTGCCCACCAAAACTGGAGTTTTATGATTGATAAGATTGCACTCGGTACCTGGCTAATGGGTGGGACGAAAGATCCCGATCCAGCTAATGACGATGCCTACGACATCTCAATTATTAGGTTGGCCATTGATAGTGGGGTTACGCTAATAGATACTGCTCAGAACTATGCTGCGGGTAGGTGTGAAGAACTGGTTGGCGAGGCTGTAGCCTCGTGCCCAAGGAGTAGTTATAAGATTCTAACCAAGCAAGCTAAGGAGCAGCTTGATTATAAGGGCGTTATCGAAGGCTGTAAGCGGAGCCTCGAGCGTCTTAATCTTGATTATCTCGACTATTTTGTTTGTCATGCACCAAACGCTGCTTTTGATATGCGTGAGTTCTTTCGTGCGGCAAACAAACTGGCAGACAAAGGCTTAATCAAGAACGTTGGTGTTAGTAATTTTGGGCCAGCAATGCTTAAGATTGCTGTCGAGTCATCGGCCCTACCGATTAGCCTCAACCAGGTTAGCTTCTCACTCTATGACGACAGTATATTGAGGACCGGGACGTATGCCTACTGTGTCGAGAACGGGATTCCCATCCAATCATATCGAACGTTGGTTACATTAGGTGAGAATCCTGAAATTATGAGTGAGCTTGTAAAGATTGCTAAAAATTATGAGGCAACTCCTCATCAGATAGCCCTTGCCTTCCTGAATAGTTACGAAAACATACATTTCACCCTAAGGGCTAGCTCGAAGGTGCATTGGGAGGAGGTGATGGCGGCTATGGAGATCAAGCTAGCACCAAGTGAAGTAGAAATACTCTCAAAGCTACAGGCCAACCACCCAGGTCGTTTCGAGGACTTTTTAAAGGTGGTATAATGGACTTAAGTGCAGAAGCGGTGTAACGAACCGTGGAGCTTCGGGAGCATGATCAGATTGCCCGATATAAAAAGCTGATAAGAGAAAATGCTAAGGTGGAACCGTCTTGTTTAGTTCAAGACCCGAGGCACGCTAACAGATGAAATGGTCATCTTATGGCGTGTTTTTGTAATTATAAAGCCAGAAAGGAACACCATGGCAGATCAAAATAATGAGCAACTTCACGCGATGCGGCATAGTTTGGCACATATTATGGCGACTGCTGTAACAACCTTGTGGCCAGAGGCAAAACTTGGTGTTGGTCCAGTTGTAGAAAATGGATTTTATTACGATATTGATATTCCAGGCGTGACAATCTCAACTGATGACTTCAAGAAGATTGAAGAGCAGATGAGAAAAGTCGTTAACGCCGAACAGCCGTTTGAACGATCTGAAAAGTCTATCGACGAGGCCATTGATTGGGCAAAGGCTGCTCGGCAGCAGTATAAAGAAGAGCTCCTGAACGATCTCAAGCGAGCCGGCACTACTGTCGCCAAGGATCTCGATGCAGACGAGCTCGGTACCATTACCGAAGGTGATGCGGCGGTTGAGAGTGTGTCTTTTTACACTAACGGCGAATTTACCGATCTCTGCCGTGGACCACACATTGAAAGTACAGGCAAAGTAGGTGCATTTAAGCTTATGAGAGTAGCTGGTGCCTATTGGCGGGGTAAAGAAGGCAATCCGCAGATGCAACGGCTTTATGGGGTGGCGTTTGCCACTAAAGAAGAGCTTAATAATCATCTGCAGATGCTAGAAGAGGCTAAAAAGCGTGACCATCGAAAGCTTGGTAAGGAGCTAGACCTATTTATATTCTCAGAGCTTGTAGGGAGCGGGCTGCCGCTTTATACGCCGCGGGGAACGACGATTAGGAACGGGCTAATCGGCTATTCGGAGGAGATACGCGAGAGGCTTGGGTTTGAAAGGGTCTGGTCGCCTCATGTCACCAAAAAAGAATTATACGAGAAATCTGGTCACTGGGATAAGTTTGGAGATGAGCTCTTTTTGGTCAAGAGCCAGGAGACCTCAGATGATTTGGTTATGAAGCCGATGAACTGCCCTCATCATGCACAGATATATGCAGCTAAGCCACGCAGCTATCGAGACCTACCAGTGAAATTGATGGAAACCACTACTAACTATCGGGATGAAAAAACAGGCGAGCTGCACGGCCTATCGCGAGTTCGGTCTCTGACGCAAGATGATAGTCACGCGTACTGTCGACCCGATCAGGTGGATGAGATATTTGACCAACTTATCGTTAAGATACAGGAATTCTATGATGCTATAGATATGAGGCTAACTCTCAGGGTTTCGCTACGAGACGATAGTGATGCATATCTTGGAACTCAAGAACTCTGGAGCTTTGGTCAGAAGAAGCTATTTGAGATTGCTGAGCGAAATAAGCTTGAATATTACAGTGAAGAAGGCGAAGCGGCATTTTACGGGCCAAAATTAGATTTTATGGCTGAGGATGCGATTGGGCGAAAGTGGCAAGTGGCAACGATTCAGTTTGACTTTGTGCAGCCTGAGCGGTTTGAACTCGAATACACCGACGAGAAAGGTGAGAAGCAGCGACCAATTATGGTTCACTGTGCGGTGATGGGAAGTTTTGACCGATTCTTCTCTGTCTATATTGAGCATACTGCTGGTAAATTCCCGGTTTGGCTGGCACCGGAGCAACTTCGCGTGATTCAAGTGAAGGATTCGGATGAAATTGACAATTTTGTTGATGAAATAACAACGATTGCAAAAGAAAATAATATTCGAATGCAGATTGATCGATCGAATGAGTCGGTTGGTAAAAAAATTCGTAATGCTGAACTGATGAAAGTGCCATATGCAGTGGTAATTGGTGAGAAAGAAGTCGAGACAAAGCGGCTTATGCCGCGTGTGAGGAGCGATTTAGTTTCTGACGAACACCAAGAAGGATCATATTTGGTAGAAGAATTCATC
>CAZXUE010000027.1:2467-7854 GCA_964643895.1 uncultured Candidatus Saccharibacteria bacterium | reverse complement strand
TTTCTGTATATATAATAAAAACCAACTGCATCCTTAAAAATGTTCAGGATGACAGCTCCGGTAGATTGTTTCTTGGATTGAAAAGTGAGTGCGGGTCAGATACTTTCCCTCAAACGCACGAATGTCTTTAGATCTCCCCTAGCTACTCAATCAATTAGTAGTACTTGGCGTACATAATGGCTTCTGAGCCGAGGTCGTAGCTTGGAATGTCTTCACCCTCAAACCACAGGCCAATTTCGTACTCAGCCTCTGGCTCCACTTCGCTTGCGTGGAAAAGGTTGTGAATTGAGCGGCCCTCTACATTGGCAACCGATGGGCTATCTACCGAATAATCGCCCCGGATGGTACCAACATCGGCTTTGAATGGTAACGTGTGACCAGCGAGCTTTCGCACCATATCAACAGCTTGGATACCCTCAACCACCATTGCCACTACTGGTCCAGAAGTCATAAATTCAACAAGACCCGCTACCACGTTCTGACCAATGGTAGTTTTATCCGTAGTACCTAAGACCTCGCCAGCATCAGCCTCCAGATTATCAAACGCACTGAGCGACTTTTCGCCTAAGCGAGCAACCCACGCCTCATCACTCACAGGGTAATGCTTTCTCACCTGCTCTTCGGTTGGAATCAGCATCTTCATGGCAACAACTTTAAGGCCAGCTTTTTCAATTCTCTGAATAATATCACCTATCAAACCGCGCTTCACGCCATCGGGCTTAATTAAACAGAACGTTCTTTCAAATCGAATGTTTTGAACTGCTGGATGTGTTTTTGAACTCATTAAGTACTCACTCCTTACCTTAGATGTTTATAGTATTTTAACAGATACCAGAAGAATAAGCACGAGCGCTAAAATAATTCGATACCAACCAAACCAATAAAGACCCTTCTTTGCCAAAATCTTCAGAAGAATGTGAATTGCGGCCATACCTGCCACAAATGAAATGATATTAGAAAAGATGAAAACAGTAGTTTCGGTTTGAATAAATTTCTGCCCTTCTTCGCTAACTAATACCTTCAGAGCTGCACCGAAAATTACCGGCACGCTCATTAAAAAGCTCCATTCGGCCGCTACCCTAGTTTTAATACCAAGTCTCAGCGCCATAAGCATTGTCACACCTGAGCGAGATGAACCCGATATAAGCGAAACGCACTGAGCCAAGCCAATAAACAATGCCTGTGTATAGGTAATTTTGTGAAGATCTGCATTAACACCAAGCTTCTCGTTCGGCTTCCATCTGGCTGATACTACCATCAGAATACCGATGAGCAGAAGCATTATGATGGCTGGTGACGTACCATGGAGATGAGCTGAAATAAAGTCTTGTAATGTAAAACCTACTAGCACTGCGGGTATAGTTGCAACCAACAGTTTGAGTGTTAAGCTGAAATCTCTTCTTTGCAGGATATCAAGAATAATCTCAGCAAACCGTTTTCTGTAATAAATGATTACCGCAAGAAGTGTGCCAAAGCTCACAAGCACATCAAATGCAAATGAACTTGGGTTATCGAGCAGTCTGCTAAAGATTAGTACATGGCCAGAACTTGAGACTGGCAAGAATTCGGTAACGCCTTGGATCAAGCCAAGAATTAGGGCAACTAAAATACTCATCAGTACTATTGTACAGTATGCAAACAAGATGCACTCAGATGAGGAAAGCTTTTCTTAAATCTAAGAGCTAGGGTCTAAGATCTGCTTTCTATATGCGGCTATCTGTTATAGCCTCCCTGCTCTATCTGATACAATGAGCTTATGGCTAGCCCGTATTTGTCTGATACCATCATCGAATTTTTGGAGTATTTGGAGATTGAACAAAATCGTTCACAGAAAACGATTGCCAATTACCACCACTATCTCATGCGACTTGTTGAATTTGCAGGTGATATCCCTGTTGATAAAATCAGCGCAGAAACCGTACGAAAATGGCGGCTGTGGCTCAATCGGCTGGAAAATGAACAAAAAAACGAG
This sequence comes from uncultured Candidatus Saccharibacteria bacterium, assembly GCA_964643895.1. Classification (GTDB taxonomy): domain Bacteria; phylum Patescibacteriota; class Saccharimonadia; order Saccharimonadales; family UBA7683; genus UBA7683. The sequence goes on along the minus strand of CAZXUE010000027.1, from coordinate 5,882 downwards.
ATCTCAACCACAACTCAAAATTATCATCTCATCGCCCTCAGAAGCTTTTTAAAATTTTGTTCAAAACGAAATATCACCTCGCTGCCGCCTGAAAAAGTAGAGCTTGCCCGGGTAAAACGCAAGCAAGTTACTTTCTTAACAACAGATGAACTGGAGGCATTATTTGCCCAACCTGACGTGAATACAAAAATTGGTCTGCGAGATAGAACCATTCTAGAGCTACTCTTTAGCGGAGGTCTGCGGGTTTCAGAACTTGTTGGGCTCGACACCGCGCACGTTAGCACCAAACGTCGTGAATTCACTGTTAGAGGCAAAGGGCAAAAAGATAGACCGATCTTTATGGGCGAGGCGGCTGCATATTGGTTAGAAACATATGTAACAAAGCGGAACGACAGCTCACCCGCTCTTTTTATCCGCTACGGAGGCAGCAAAGAGCAAGATACGAGCGGAGATTTCTTACGGCTAACCCCAAGGAGCATCCAGAGAATTATAATTCGCTATGCAAAACTAGCGGGAATTACTAAAAAAGTTACTCCACACACACTTCGACACAGCTTTGCCACTGACCTTCTCATGAACGGAGCCGATATTAGAAGCGTTCAAACAATGCTCGGCCACAGCGACATTTCAACAACACAGATCTACACTCATGTAACCGATCCGCACCTCAAAGAAGTCCATAAAAAGTTTCACCGTGATATTACTAGTCGGTAAGCGGATTACACTTACTGTTAAATTCCTCAGGCTTGTCGGTAATGCTAAATAATTTACAGATACCTTCGGCAGATATAACAGCTGCATCTGGGGTAGTATCGACAAAATATCCCCCAGCAATCGGGAACGCTTGTCGTACTCGACGATACACATCTTTTGCCCTGCCAGTAACATCCACTGTCGCCTGAACATCTGCTAATTTTACCGATGCGTTACCTTTCATCAGTGCAACCTCAAAATCAGTGGCTGCGTAAATTGAGCCGACGCGCAGGTAAAGCGCATCTGCGGTGAAATCGTATTCGCTAAGCTTGATAGTCTTTTCACAAAAGTAACTGCCGCCACTTGCCGATTGACGACAATCTGCGTTAGAAACGAGGCCTTCACCAGCGTTTGTACCACTCTTCTTAAACTCTAACGATGAGTTATCCCTGGCAGGGTTAAGAAACGCCACATTTTGCCGAATAGTGTCTCTCGAAATATTTGCTTTTGGATGACTAATTAATGAAACACGCAGCATTGGGTAAAATGAGTTTGAACCATCTCTCCATGCAGTAATCTGCGGCAGATCTTGCGATTCATTACTCCGCGCTGTGTAGGTAGGCAAAGTTCCGGCAACGGAGCCGTCTGATAAAGGCTTCTTCGCCCAACGAATACGCAGCTCGTAATCACCACCGTTATCAGGAATAGTTACCGGGCTTAAGCGGAACATAGCTGTTTCCTGATTTGGGAAAGGAGCTGTTGTACCAGTAACATCGGTCGGCGTTCGGTCAATAATCTGACAGGTGTATGAAAGCCCGTAGTCTTTCGCTTTTCCAGATGCATCTAGTGATGTATCACCCAGTCTGCCCTGTGTATCACCGCCAATGAACGGCTGGCAGCCTTGTCTATTGAGCCCTGGATCTGCCTTGAATGCCCGTAGTGCATCTTGAATACCAGATTCTGCGCTGTAGTACGCCCGGGTGCTCATATCAAAGTTAACTGCACTGCGCTGTTGCGAAAGTGCGCTCGCCAAATACGCCATTATCACTATGGTAATAATGATGATAAAGATCACAACACTAATTAACGAAACTGCTCCCTGCTGGTCTAACCGCTTTTTCATTCGAGTGATCCCCTTGCATTAATGATAAAACTGAAATGTTCCACAGCGCAAGTTCTGACAGCAGAACTTAGGGCACCACCCTTACAGCGGGCAAATTTTGCCTTATCAGCATCATGAAGTGCATCTGTATCAGCAGTGGTAAAAGTTCCTGAAACCTGGAACAGCGCGCCAGAAAGCTGATCTTCAACAGTTGTGTCTGCAGTTTTGACCGTAGCTACTTTTAGGTCAACTACACGGTATCGATCATCAACAAGCTCAACCCTATCCTTGGTCTGGTCTTCACAACCGTTGGTGTCGCGATAAAGCCCTGTTGCCTCGGTACCAGTTGGCCAAAAATAACGAGCGCCAGCCAAGCACAGCAGATTCATACCATCTCGCTCCTCAGACTTTGCGACAGCATTTTGGGGCATATTGCGTAGTGTCCGCGTAATGTCTTCCGTAGTACGCTGAACCGCCTCAGAAAGCTGCTTCCGAACAGTGCCGCGCGTAAAGCTTCGGTTCATGGCTATAAAGCCAGCAGTACTAATAACCATTACTGTCGTAAAAATTGTCATGGCAAGCAGAAGCTCCACGAGTGTAAAACCATTCTGATCGCGGTTCAGCCTCATTTATTAATCCTTACTATGAACTGTGTGTTATCAAACTTCTGACTGCCACCAGTTACTCTCCAGCAAGCACGTACGTAGAAGTCGTAGTATTCACCTGTTTGTCCACCAAGTTTGCGCTGAAACCAAACACGCTGGGTGAGGTCCTCTTCAACTTCTTTTGTGCCTACTTCAAGAGCGAGATTACCGTCTTTAGAGGTTATAAATCTTCCATTACCCTGCTTAATCGCTCCATCCTCGTCCTTCTTCGATAGATCAATGTCGCTACAAGGATTTTCACTTGGTGCTCCAGAAAAATCCCACGAACTAACAGTCAACTGATCGTGATCAGTCTGGCTAAATGCCTTGATGAGCTCAGCCTGTTCTTTGAGCTGATTAACCATAACAACCCGTTGGCGAGCTGCAAGACTAATCTGCGAGGCGCGATTAGTAATCGACCACGCCGTAAAAAGGACAAGCGCCAAAAGAGCCATAGCTAAGAGAACTTCTATGATCGTGTCGCCTTTTTGATTTTTATACATTCTCATACCCTAACATCCTTTACTCTTCAATTCTGGTTGCGAACTAGCGGTTGTAAACGTAAGCGATGCCTTGCGCCCTGCAAGGCTTAGTGTTGAGCACCCAGTCTTCTCTGGCCCGACAGTAGCCGATGCTCCTGTGCTCGAAAGTAGCTTACTCAAATTCGGTGAAGGTTTATAGAAAAAATAATGCCTACTCGTACCATTTGGATTTTGGATATACCCAAACCGAAGATCTGGATCAGCATCAACTTCCATACCATTCTTATACACCCGTTCTACTGGCTTATCATCCTCAGACCCTGTCAAAATGCGCGGCTTAAAACACTCTACGATTGTTTCCATTTTATCTTGTTCGCATTCTTCAGACGACTTACCGTTAGCTGGAGTTCTTAGTGAAACAATAGAATAGTAAATTGCTTTATCTTTTGTAAGTTCAACTAAGCGACCATTCGCGACACAACCCGCCGAACCTC
>CAZXUE010000027.1:0-2457 GCA_964643895.1 uncultured Candidatus Saccharibacteria bacterium | reverse complement strand
GCCATCGGGGTGCCAGGGAATCGGGGCCGCTTCGGCAAACACGGGAGCGGGCTTGCTATCAAATGTCCCTTCCTGGCATGAACCATTAGCCCGACGATTTACACCATCCTCAGTGTTGCTCATTTCGCGTACGATATCGGATTGAAGTGAGCGTGTGGCATCGGTGAACCGAGTATTACGAAGTCGAGGCCCTAAGCCCGTAAAAGCAATCAGGGCAAGTGCACTTGAGATAGCCAGAAAGAGCATCACCTCAAGCAACGTGTAGCCGCCTCCACCACTAGATAATCTGGTTGGTTTTCTCACCCATTCTCCTTGGCTTTATTTTACCATAAGAACTTTACCAATAAAGCTTATTTTAAACGGTAAGGCCGCTTATTTTGAGATACCAGTCGATAATCGCCTGGCCCCACAGCAGCGCAAAGTATGCTCCCAGCAGTAAGAATGGTCCAAATGGTACCCGCATTTTTCTATGATATTTGCCCATGAACAGTAGTAAGAGCACCATCAAAAGTGCAAGATACGTTGCAACCGTTAAGCCGATGATCGAACCTTGCCACCCGAGAATGAAACCAAGCACAAACCCAAGGCGTACATCACCACCGCCAATCCATTTACCTTGTGAAAGCTGATACAAAACATAGAAGAAGCCGCCAAACCCAATACTGCCGAGTAATCCCGAGATTACTGGCGTAAAGCTCGCCTGGTCAACTGCACTGAGTACTACAAAAAGTACCGCGAAAAAACCCAGCCAGTATACTAAGCGTGTAGGCAAAATCATCCATTTGATATCTGAGAGACTTAGTGCAGTCGCCACCATCACAAAGCCTAAGAATGCACTATATGCACCAACCTGAGCAGCTGTATCAAGTTGATGCGGCCAGACTACATAGGAGGTAGCAAAAAGAAGTGCCGTAAGCAGTTCAACCAAAATATAGTGAAACCCGACTGATATTTTACAGTACCGGCACTTACCTTTGAGGGAAATAAAACTTACAACCGGCAATAAATCTTTCCAACCAAGCATGTGGCCGCAATGCGTACACATTGAACGACCTTTTAAAATGGAAAGCTCAGTTTTTTTAAACTTTGACTTCTTACTCTGTTCATGTAACCGCCAGACCAACGCGTTTACAAAACTCCCAAACGCCAACCCAAGAACAATAAGAATAGCAATCATCATGCAGGAGTATTCTCACTACTGACGAGAATCACGACAAGTCTCACCCTTCTCAAGTTTCATCTTAATAACGTAGTCCTTGGTGCCAGAAGGTAAATTAGTACTATTATCACAAAACTTAGCAGGATCGTATTCAGCACCCCATTTCTTTGGGAAATAACTGATACCCCCGACTTCGTTGCTATTTATACTAAAGTAGGATGCTCCTCCAGGATCTTTAAGATTTTCAACATACTCTGGTATAAAATTATTCTCAAAAGTACCGCCTACAAAACCAACTGAATAAGGATAGTTGCCATTATTATCAGCTGCGTAGTTCTCAAGTTCACCGGCAATCTTCCCAAGATCTGCCCTACGTTGCGAGTCCCTGCGATTAGCCGAGGCCTGTCCGTAGGCGATAAAAGCCATACCAAATATCAAGCTTCCTACTGCAAGCACTAGGACAACTTCGATGAGCGTGAAGCCCTTAACTTTGTTGACCATACCTATGACTGCCTGGTTTACTGGTTATCTTTACAGGTTGGGACATCGTTATCTAGACCTATCTCAACCACCACCACTGTATTATTAGTTGCAACAGTTTGATTGCTACAGTTTACAGTACCCAACTTATAGCGTATCTTGTCTTTTGCTAATGCGCTACCAGGAGTTCCGCTTGCTATAACCGAGTAATTATCGCCTTGGGGACCAGTGAACGAGCCGTTCTTGCACAGGTATTTAGAAAGGAATAGACCGAAACTACCACTGGTCGTAGTACTACAACTCTCACCCGCAACAGAATTCGCAGGATACGTTGTTCTACCGTCTGCTTTGTAATTTTCAAGCTCTGCGACGACGCGAGCTGTATCAGATCTCCTCTGCGTGTCGCGACGATTTCTAGATACTTGCTGATACGCAAGAAAGGCCAAGAGGAATATAAGACCACCAATTGCCAATACTAAAACAACTTCAATCAGTGTGAAGCCTTTTTTGTTTAACTTTTTACTCATGCCCAACCCTTTCTACTTATATCTTCTAAGATGCTAGTGTTTATTATAGTCACAACGCTTACGGTGTCAAGATATGCTATGGTGCAATACTCTCACTGGCCAGATTGTAGACTGGCAGCAAGATTGCAAGAACAATACCCCCAACAACGATTGCTAAAACGACCATCAAGACAGGCTCAATAGTTGTGCTGATAGTTTTGATTTAATTATCAAGTTCATTCTCGTAATAGCTTGCTGATTTATCCATCATTTTATCGATAGCACCCGAATGCTCGCCCACCTTAAGCAATT
>CAZXUE010000026.1:7887-11025 GCA_964643895.1 uncultured Candidatus Saccharibacteria bacterium | reverse complement strand
CGGGCGTGCCACGTGTAATGAGTGAGCTATCGAGTAGGTTTGAGGCTGCTGACACAGTTTTTGTGGCTTGGGATGGCGGACTGGCATCATATAAGGCTGTTGATGCCCCCAGCAAACAGACTGAGGACAAAGCTCCAGCCAAGGTTGAGCCAGTACCAGCAGAAACTCGTCCAAGCCCCGTCCTTACGATGGCGCGTAGGTTGAAGCAGAGATCAAAAATTGCTCGCAAGGTTATGATCTTGCCTGAGAAAGTAGTTCGTAAGTACCGAACATCAACCTCTCCAGTAAGCTCTGAACCAGTATTTGAGCCAAAGCCTGGGGACACAATTTTAGTCCTAGCAGATTGGCATGGGAGTGACAAAAACTTCATTGAGTATATAGTCGCGCAAAAAGCTAAGGGCATAACGCTTGTTCAAATATGCTACGACATGCTGCCCGTTGTTACCCCGCAGTACTCTGGACATGCCACTGAAAGCTTTGGATACTATACAAAAAGTATCTATCCACTATGCGACCTTATTCTTGCTATCTCTGAACATACCAAGAAAGATATTATTTCTTGGCTGCAAGGTAATGGTTTACAGGTGCCATCAATTGCAGTTTTTCGTCTTGGAGATGATTTCCAGATGCAAAAACCAGTCAGGCCAAGCCCTCACGTGCTTACACTAGCGGCCAAGGAGGCCTTTGTATTATGTGTAGGTACAATTGAAGCGAGAAAGAACCACACACTGCTCTACTACACGTATAAGCTGGCTTTACATCGTAAAATCACACTTCCTAAGCTTGTCATTGTAGGAAGGCGTGGCTGGAAAAGTGATGATATATATGAAGTTATGACCAATGACCCAGCTATTAGAGAGTCATTTATTTTCCTAGAATCTGCAAGCGACGAAGAGCTGTCGTGGCTGTATCAAAACTGCGCCTTCACTGTATACCCAAGCTTTTATGAGGGCTGGGGGCTGCCAATTGCTGAAAGCATAAAACACGGTGCACCGTGTATATGTAGTAACACGAGCAGTATGCCGGAAGTTGCAGGCACACTGATTGAGTACTTTAGCCCATTCTCGACAGACGAGTGCTTGAGAGCATTTCAAGCAATGCTGAGCCCCGATACTTTAGCGAAGGCACGTCAAAATTTACAATCCTATAAACCTACGACCTGGGACGAGACATACCAGGGAGTCGATAAAGCTTTAAGGAAGATCAGATGACAAAAACAGTCAAAGTATTACACATTACGACTCATAATGAGGAGTGCGGTATTGCGAAATATCAAGAGCAATTCCTGGAGTGTCTCCGCAAGATTCATGGTACTGAGCACGCAGTTTTTGAATATTCGCCAAACAGAACTAAAGTAATGTCGGCAGCAGAATTTGACCCTGTTCTGAAACAGTTCTCTGAGCAGATGCGGGATTACGACATATTGCATGTGCAACATGAATTTTCGTTTTACAGTAAAGACGAACTTGATAAAATCGTTAACGAGGCTAAAAGGCTTGGTAAGAAAGTTATAATTACCGTACACACTTCGTTGCACGCCGGAATTCCCAAGCATGGATACAAAAAGCTTGCTAAAGCTCACGTACGTCAATTTCTAGGAAGTGTGAAGCTTAAAAGATATCTGCTTAACGTACATGTTTTGCCCATGAAGAAAGCTGATCTCATCTTGGTGCACAATAGTGTCACTGAGGGGAGTCTTGTAAAGTACGGCGTTCCAAAGCACATCATCCAAAGAATAACCATGCCCGTGCCAACGATTGATTTTAAAATCAAGACAGCCGAAATAACCCAAAAACTTCATAAGCAAAAAGGCGATATTGTGTATTGTACAGTTGGCTTTTTGTCAGAGAACAAAGGCATGCGTGATGCAATACAGGCCTTAACAAAGCTCCCAGATAATTACAAGTTAGCCATGATTGGCGGCGCACATCCATCAGGAGCAAATGACGCGTTTTGTAAGGAGATGCAACAACTCATAGCTGAACTTGGGCTAGAAAAGAGGGCATACATAAGTGGCTACGTTAAAGAGGATGATAGGCTAAACGCACTTATACGTGAATGCGAGATATGTGTCTATCCATTTGATAAAAAGTACTACGCTGGTGTGACATCGGCTTCGCTTAATAATTCGCTGGCAAACTTCGTACCGGCAATTACCTTCCCAACAAAGCCAATCCTCGAAATGAACCAAGAAATGTCCGCTGTTATCACCTGTGATGACTTTACGTATACAGATTTAGTAAAAGAGATACGCGCTATTGATCTACCAAAGCAAACAGCCATAGCTAAAAAATATGCCGAAAAGTTTGCCTATCAAAAGCAGGCTCAAAAAATAGCAGTTATATACCAAGACTTAGCTATCGCTCGGTAATGACGTTCAGTATGTATACGCCTACCGACTAGGGTACCGTTACTAACAGAGAGGTCCAGACATCATTGAAAGTGCCATTAGCGGTACCTTCAAGGATTGGCTGGAAGAATTCACGAGACGAGCCCGCTGCCATGCCTACAGGAGCTGATATGGTGAAGCTAAACTTAGCTATCTGTCCAGGTTGAGCTACGTGCTGATTACTCGCAAGAGTTGTCCCATCGGCCTCATAGACTGCTGCAAAGTTGAGTGCAGGGCGGGTTGGGGTAGGACATGCAGAGCTAATTTGGGTGGAGGGATTTACAGGATGCTCAGTTCCAAGGTGGACAGGGTAGGTACCAACGGGCGCACCGCCAACTGACTGCTCGTCATACCAAGCCATATTCCCCGAATTCCTAAAGTTAATATAGGAGGAAGTTTGCTGCCCCGCTGCAATACTTGGGTAGGTGGATTGCGAAGTCTGGCTTGCGAGATAGGTAGGCTGAGCAAGGGTGACATCGATAAAAGTCCAGGTGCGTGGAATTTTACCGTCGCCAGTCCCTTCGGCGATTGGCTGGAAGAATTCACGATATACCCCTAGGTTCACGCCGGCTAATGTTAAGAGCTGAAACTGGAACTTTACAATTTGTCCAGGGGCGGCTACGTGCTGATCACTCGAGAGTGTAGTGCCATCCGACTCATAGACTGCGGCAAAGTTGAGTGCAGGGCGGCTTGGGGTAGGCCATCCGGAGCTAAAGTTACTGCTACGGTTCAGTGGATCGTTTGTTGCG
>CAZXUE010000026.1:6700-7877 GCA_964643895.1 uncultured Candidatus Saccharibacteria bacterium | reverse complement strand
AGCTAATGTCATCGTACCAGTACTGGTTTCCAGTGTTCTTATATTTGAAGTAGGCAGTTTGCGGCTGGCCAAAGAGTAGGGTTGGATAGCTGGATTGACCAGCATTGGCACTGGTGTATGATGCACCTGTAATACGCACCGGCAAGGAGGTTTGTGAGGAAGGTATGACTTGATTGCTCTGATCCTGGAAGTTAATGGTTATCGACGTATCAGGATATGCGGACGCATCTGGGCTCAGCATTGTAAAGGCTATTATGCGTGTTTGCCCTGCAGGGAGTGCAGCTCCAATTGTGTTAAGAATTGTGTTGTTATTCACCCAGGAACTATCTTTAAAAGGAGTGCCGTTTGATGTTACGAGCTTCGTGTTACTTGGTAGGTCTGTGTTTCCAATATTTTGGATGGCAAAGCTTAGACTGCCAGGCAAGTTTGAGGTGAGCTGCGTCGTGGTGATTCCGGAGTATTGTATGACTGCCGCCGGAGGTACCGTAAGACTAAGACTACTATTCACCCCTCCAAGTCCGCCATCGCCTGTGCCTTCTAGTACCGGTTCAAAATTCTCTGAGTACGTACCTGCGGCATAGCGATCAGATACGTTAAGATTAAAGCTAAATTTCACAATTTGACCTGGCTTAACGGCGTGTTGATTGTTGGAGAGTGTCGTGCCGTTTGACTCATAGACTGCGGCAAAATTTAAGGCTGGTCGGCTGGTACTAATCCAGCCCTCATTAAAGAAACTCGGGCGATTCATAGGATGTGAGGTGCCAAGGTGTATTGCGCGTGAACCGCTGGGCGCCCCCCCGATAGTCTGGTCATCATACCAAGCAGCAGTACCATTGTTTTGGAACATAACATAAGAGGTTACTTGTTGCCCGGGATCAAGTTGTGGATAGCTCGACTGACCTACTTGGGCTGCATAGTAGGGTGAGCCATATATGCCACCAAAGTATGAGCTGTAAAGAGAATCAAAATGCTGGTTACCAGAGAAATGAGGTGTGTAGTCGTATAATGCTGCGGTCGCGCCCGTATCTACATGGACGGCCGTTCCGTCAATTGTTGTCTGCCCATCATAGTAGCTCAGTGGGCCGTTAGGGCAAGTAGCAAATACTCCCTGCGTCATCCTTCCGCTGTAACAGCGGCGTGAGTCATCTGAATTGTCCCATCGGTTACCAGGATTTGG
>CAZXUE010000026.1:5062-6690 GCA_964643895.1 uncultured Candidatus Saccharibacteria bacterium | reverse complement strand
AATTGTACACTTGGACATTCCAGTTAACGTTGCCCTTTGCCCTTTGCTCGTGAAACTTCAGCATCCATGCAGCGTGCACAACCTGCTGCGAGAAGCCGCGAGAGGATTCGTGAGCGGGGCAGCTGCCACTATCTGGGCAGTCGTAACCCATAGCCGTATTAATGTACTTGCAGCGATAGCTTGCATTACCTGCCACAACCGATGACTCTTTTTGGAGCGTAGCAAGAATAACCTGCGGATTAATACCGTAGACGTGAGCAGCTTCGTAAATAACCGTCCCTGCCGAAACATTCCCACCGAAAGTAAACCCAGTTGACGGAGAGTAGCCAGTTAACTGAGGTGCCGAAAAACCGCCGTACGTCCGAATACAGATTGAATTGAAGTTATTATTGAGCCAAGCATCAATACCCGGTCCGTCCATTGAATTAGAATTATCAAATACAGTATCATCCATTAGGTTATTGGGGTTAAATGATGCGCTTGCTGAGTGACTGTACAGGAATATTCCACCCAAAAATATGAGTAAAATGAGGCCAAAAATTGTTAGGAATTTCTTGGTCATTGCTTAACCACCAAGAATGAACTGTCTGTTGTACTTTGCTTTTGGCTATCGAGAGTTGCATGGGCAACGACAGTCCAGGTACCTTGGGTTAGACCTATGGAGTTAATGTCCCAATTCCATGAGGTACTGCCAGTACGATCAGTAGTTTGCGAGCTAACGCTTTTTGTCTGCCCGTCTTTAGTGAAAGAGATGTAGCAACTCGCCCCTGGTGATGTGTTGCAGACCGAGCTCTCTTGACTTGGTAGTGGGCTACCACTCAGGTTTGGATTGTGGTTGCTGACAAAAATACCGCTCGGTGCAGCCAAAGTTGTGCTAGCAACAGGGGTGGGCGTCTTGTCGGAACCATCGATTGGAGGTGTCGAGGTCGTCGATGCCGGCGGTGCTTTTTGATTGCTTGCAGCGACATTGCTCGTAACTTCCGGTTTGGCGGCACTATCTTGACGCTGCTTTACATAAAGGCCGCATATGATTAGGAACACGATTAAAATGATCAAAGCACTGATGATGACCCAATGTTTATTTTGTGGTTTATATTTTTGAGGGTACATATCTTATTATTATACCAAAAAGCTATGCTTACCCAAGTGATAAGTCTAGTTTACTTTGTAGAGTACATAACGGCCATCTTCGTAGACGGGCTTTCCTAGGAATGTATGGGTATTTTGAGTTAAGGCAGGGTTAGATGAAGAGAGCAATTTATCAACTAGTACGTACTGAATGTGCAGTGCAGATAATTTTGCAACATCATCTTGCTGGAAGTCCGTGAAATCGTCAAGCTGACTAAAATATTCCGGAGGTGTGTAGCCACTGTAGCCATTAAAGATGTTCTTATTATGATAGCCCGCCCATAAGACCTGTTCGGCTCGCGCAATTGGTATGGTTGCCCCAGGGTAGTCTTTGTCAGCCGACAGAACAATAAGGCTGTTAATATCATTACGTGACTTAATGAATTGATAGACCTTGGGGACGGTATAGTTGTAACTGTAAGAGGCCGTATTCATTGGATTGAGGTGAGTTGGCATCAACTCGATGATAACGAGTGCGATAATCACACCGGTTACAATGC
>CAZXUE010000026.1:3406-5052 GCA_964643895.1 uncultured Candidatus Saccharibacteria bacterium | reverse complement strand
ATGCACTGTATTTACCAGCATATAGAGGGAACAAGGCCAGCAACGCACAGAGTGAAAACAGCACCAGGACACTGGCACGACCGATTGCTCGAATAAATGATAGTTGTGGTAGGAATGTATCAACAGCTAGGTAGGGTAATGGAATTACAAGTTTAAATCCGTCAGCCAGGTCTGTATAAGAATATGCACCCTTCAGTTTCAGGAGCGGGCCGAGCGATAGGATGAAGCCGGTAATTCCTATGGCTATAAAGGTCAGAATCAATCGATAATTATAGCGTTCAGTCTTGCCTCGTTTACGATTCAAGAATACGATTATGGTCAGCCAGGTTGCTACGATGTATAAAACTATACCGTGGTATGAGTAGCTGTCAGGATTGAAGCTATTAACCTGAGCATGTGGTCGTACTTTGTAATACTCCCTCCCCAAAAGAGTACCTGAGTTAGGCTTTACGTAGTCCGAGAGACTTGAAGAGTATGTTAATTGTTCTTGGATATCAAATGTAGCCTGGTTAGACTTAGAGAATTTAACGTACTCTTTTGCTAGTGGGAGAGTTGAAACTGCCGCGAGTAAAATTACGATGCCCAAAATTACTACTTTCTTCCAGTGAGCGAGCCGAAATGCTAGTAGACATAAAAGTAGCACCCCAAAGGCAATTAGGAAGAAGACCATTTGATACCACGAAGCGTAGAATTGTAGCGCAGAAATTATAAATAGTGCAATAAGGTATTTTCGTTTAGGCCGATCCAGGTACATTAATACCATCAAGGCTGCTAAGGGTAGATAAAATATACTCAAGTTTTGTAAATGCGAAATGGCGGACATTTTAAAAGGTGCAAATGCAAATATAAGCCCAGCTAAAATTGAGTAGGTACGCTTGCCCTTACTCAGATACATAGCGAGCAAATACATAAACCAGCCAGCAAAGAAGAAGCTCAAAATGGTTAGTACGTTATATGAAAATATGGGGTTTTGATTAATAAAGTATAGTGGCAGAGTGATGAGTCCGGCGGAGAGTTGTGTCTCAGAGTAGAGCATGGTGTCTACGTGAGGAAAATAGATGTTGGCATCTGAATAGTTAGGGCAGCCTTGGTGGAGTATACAGTGCTGGTCGCGGCTTAATGTCCATGCATTGAACATTGCATCTCCACCCTCACTATAGTTGCTGATGTTAGAGATTAACGGTGCAAAAAATATGAGGGTGGCTACTAATATTAAAGTGGTTCCCAGCCAGTGGGTCTTAAAAAAACTCTTTAGAGAGCCAAAAAGCGTTATTGATTTTTTTCGAACAGCTGAAAAAGTGCTATTTACTGAAGACATTGAATTTAATGATTTCCCAAATTGCTCTAATGCCGTCGCTCAGGCCGATCTTTTTGCCCTCTTCTTTGCTGCGGCCATAGTACGAGATGCCAATTTCGTAAACGCGGGCGTTGGTTTTGGCAACGCGAGCAGTTACTTCTGGCTCAAAGCCGAAACGCTGGGCCTTTAGCTTGGGCGCAATTGTGCGAATCAGTTCGCCATCAAACATTTTGTAACAAGTTTCCATGTCGGTTAGGTTTAAGCCAGTAAAAATATTCGACAGCATCGTTAGGAACTTGTTGGCCACCTGATTGCGGTAGTAGATGATGCGGTGCGGTTCACCACCGAT
>CAZXUE010000026.1:1905-3396 GCA_964643895.1 uncultured Candidatus Saccharibacteria bacterium | reverse complement strand
GACCTCTTTCTATAGGGTAGAGAAGACGAGGGTATTCCTCAGGATCATACTCAAGGTCAGCATCCTGTACTATCAATACATCGCCAGTTGACTCGAGAATGCCACGCTTTAGGGCGGCGCCTTTTCCTTGGTTTACATCTTGAAAGTATAGCTTCAGTGACTTATTTTGCTTTGCGAGTTTTGTTAGAATATCGCGGGTTCCATCTTTTGAGCCATCGTCGACAATAACGATTTCTTTCTTCGTTGAACCTAAGTCAACGGCCATAATTTCCGACAATATAGTCTCAATAGTTGCGTTTTCGTTGTAGCATGGCACAACAATCGATAGGATTTTAGTCTTTTTCATTACACCTCTTAAATTAGTACTCTCCTCTTGTACATATGGTACCATGTATTGCAGTTATGGTAGCATGTACGAGAGCGAAATTACATCACCTGTTTAAAATCGACTTTGTCCGTTTTTGTATTGTTGGTGGTCTCGGATTCTTTATTAATCTTGCACTTCTTACGTTGTTCAAGGTAGGCTTTGGTCTGCCAATCTTCCTATCACAATTACTTGCCGCAGAAATAGCTTTATTTTGTAATTTCATGTTGCATCATCATTGGACGTATCGGGCAGCAAGAGTTGATAAATCAATTCCGGCGCTAATACTCCAATTTCACATGAGTTCATGGCCAGCTATAATTGGTAGCGCAATGATGGTGACAGCTGCCCATAACTTATTAGGCCTGAATAATGTATGGGCGCTTGCAGTTAGTTCAATGGTAGCTCTAGGCTGGAACTACTTCTGGTCAAAGTTTATTATTTGGAAAAATGTTACAGAGAAGGAAGTAGAAAGGATTGCATCGTGAAAATAACAGTCGTTGGAACCGGTTATGTTGGACTAGTAACCGGAACTTGCTTTGCTGAAACAGGCAACAACGTCACCTGCGTAGACATTGATGCTAATAAAGTTGCTGAAATGCGAAAAGGTAACATACCCATCTATGAGCCTGGGCTAGAGGAGCTTTTTGAGCGCAATATTGATGATGATCGCCTAGTATTCACGACAGACTTAAACGCGGGCGTAGCTGAGGCAGATGTTATTTTTCTAGCACTACCAACCCCTCCTGGCGAAGACGGCTCGGCGGATCTTAGCTACATTCTTGGGGTTGGCAGGCAGCTCGGTAGCCTTATTAAGCCGAATACCGTAATCGTTGATAAAAGTACTGTCCCGGTAGGAACTGCTGAAAGAGTTCGGGAACAGGTTGCAATAGAAGCGGTTGTTGATTTTGATGTAGTATCAAATCCTGAATTCTTACGCGAAGGCTTCGCAGTTACTGATTTCATGAACCCTGACCGGGTGGTCATTGGCTGCTCCTCTGAGCGGGCTCGAGAGGTAATGCAATCACTCTACGGTCCCTTCCTTGCACACGACAATCCAATTCTATTCATGGATGAAAGGTCGGCGGAGATGACCAAATACGCGGCAAATTCATTCCTGGCTACAA
>CAZXUE010000026.1:1335-1895 GCA_964643895.1 uncultured Candidatus Saccharibacteria bacterium | reverse complement strand
TTGCGAAAAACTTGGAGCAAATGTTGATGATGTGAGGCTTGGCATTGGCTCTGATGAGCGTATTGGCAAACGCTTCTTGTTCCCAGGTATCGGTTATGGTGGTAGCTGCTTTCCTAAGGATGTGATGGCCTTGGAGCACACTGCAAAGCAAAATAATTACGATTTTAAAATCCTTGCAGCCGTGGGTGAGGTCAACGCAGCGCAAAAACATATGCTCACTAATAAGATACTTGAATACTATGGCGACGATCTCCAGGGAAAGCGATTTTGTATGTGGGGGCTTGCATTTAAGCCTGACACAGACGATATACGCGAGGCACCAGCATTGGCAATGATAGATGTGTTAACAGTGAAAGGAGCACATATAGTTGCATTTGATCCAGAGGCAATGAATAATGTTCGGCGCATCAAGGGAGATAATGATAAACTATCCTTTGCTGAAACGGATTATGAGGCACTTGAGGGGGCGGATGCCTTAATCATTGCGACTGAGTGGTCCGAATTCCGAACCCCAGACTTTAGCAAGGTGCACGCGTTACTAAAAGAGCCTGTCATATTCG
>CAZXUE010000026.1:0-1199 GCA_964643895.1 uncultured Candidatus Saccharibacteria bacterium | reverse complement strand
CAATTTGACCCAATTCAAACTACCAAAACCAGCGTACATGGTGCTATCAATATGCTCGGTCTCGCAAAACGTTTGAAAGCACGTATTTTACAGGCGTCTACAAGCGAAGTTTATGGTGACCCAGATGTGCACCCGCAACCTGAGAGCTACTGGGGTAAGGTTAATCCTATCGGTATTCGCTCTTGCTATGATGAAGGCAAGCGCTGTGCAGAAACATTATTTTTTGACTACTATCGCCAGGCCCAGTTGGATATTCGCGTAGTCCGAATTTTTAACACCTACGGTCCGAACATGAACCCAGCCGACGGCCGTGTGGTTTCAAACTTCATTATGCAGGCGCTCCAAAATGAAGACATAACCATTTACGGTGATGGTTCACAAACTCGCAGTTTTCAGTTTGTTGATGACTTAGTTGCGGGCATGATTGCCATGATGGATAATGAGTCTGGTTTCGTTGGCCCCGTCAACCTCGGTAATCCTACGGAGTTCACCATAAAGGAATTGGCTGAAAAAGTAATCTCAATGATACCCGAATCCAAGAGTAAAGTTGTTTACGAGGATTTGCCACAGGATGACCCTCGCCAGCGCAAGCCAGACATAAGTCTTGCTAAGAGCGAATTGGATTGGGAGCCAAACATAGCCCTCGAAGAAGGCCTTACGAAAACCATCGAATACTTTAAGCAATATACAAACGGGCATGCCGTTTCTTAGAAGAAATAAAGAAGGAGTGTTGCTCTAATGATAGTAGTGATAATCGCCGGAGGGTCGGGAACACGCCTGTGG
Organism: uncultured Candidatus Saccharibacteria bacterium; assembly: GCA_964643895.1. Taxonomy (GTDB): domain Bacteria; phylum Patescibacteriota; class Saccharimonadia; order Saccharimonadales; family UBA7683; genus UBA7683. Next base: position 416 of record CAZXUE010000026.1, on the reverse strand, counting down.
CCGCTTAGTACGCCAGGGTATCCTAAACACCTCTTGACCATTGATGGTGACAGCAACTCGTTGCTGCAAAACACCTACGCTCGCGCCAAAAAACTGGGCAACGAAGTGTACATTGTGTCCGAAGCCGGGCACATCCAACACGTTAAAGAACAACTTAGTGATCTTCCGGACGACCATTTTATTGTTGAGCCCGCCCGCCGTGGTACCGCCAACTGCATAATTACCGCGCTGGTGCACATTGCCAAAACACATCCTGGTGACGAACCAATTGCCTTTATTCATGCCGATCACTACATTCGTGACGTCGCTGGCTTCCAACATAGCTTTAGAATCGCCAACAAAATGGCCAAAGAGCATGGCCGCATTGTATTAATTGGCGTTGAGCCCGATGAACCAGCCACCGGCTTTGGCTACAT
>CAZXUE010000025.1:4067-12300 GCA_964643895.1 uncultured Candidatus Saccharibacteria bacterium | reverse complement strand
GGAGCTCCGGCTCAACCGGTTCAGCCACCAGATGTAACTATTACTAAAACAGTCAGCAAAGCAAAAGTAAAACGTGGTGAAAAATTCTACTATGATCTTAAAATTACTAACATTGGTAAAGGAACCGCCAAAGACGTACTCATCTACGACACAACCGTACCAGGACTTGAGCTCCAGCCAGATGGTCTCAGTACAGATCCTCTTGTAACGGTCATGAGGTGGCAAACCAAGAGTAAGCATACTATCGCTCCAGGGCAGATAATGAAGTATCGGCTTTACGCTATAGCTCGTAGCAATGGCCCAGCCACACTTATAAACAAAGCCTGTGTCGACATTATTGATGCAAATGTATACAACAACTGTGATCAAGTACCTGTAACGGTTATTGAACCCTGCCCTCTACCAGGGAAGGAATCGCTCGCTAAAGACGATCCGCAATGTAAGTCAAACCCGGCTATTACCGTAGAAAAAACCGCCGACAAAGGTAGTGTTAAGGTTGGCGACACCTTTATCTATACACTCAAAACTACCAATAAAGGTGATGTTGACCTCACTAAAACTGCTTTTAGCGATAAAGCACCGAGCCAAATTGAATTCCTCGAAGTAAAAGAACCCGGTGAAAGCAGCTTTAAGGCACTCGCCAACAAACGTGAATACACCAGCAAAGTATTCTCTCTTAGCAAAGGTAAAACTGTCACTGCGCAAATTAAAGCACGAGCCATAGCATCAAGTACAAGCCAGGTATTGAACACTGTGTGTGTTATTGCAACAAACCCTCAGAGCAACGCCACCACCGGAACATGCGACGACGTACCTGTCACAATTACAACACCACAAAAGCCGCAAACAGAATACTGCCCATACCCCGGCAAGCAAAGCTTGCCAAAGGACAGCCCCCTCTGTAAGCCCGATGTACCTCAGCAGCCTGAGTTATGTACCGTTCCTGGAAAAGAAAACTTGCCCAAGAACGATCCTAACTGCAAAGAGGATCCTAAGCCAGAAATGTGTACCGTGCCAGGCAAAGAGAACCTACCAAAGAACGACCCGAAGTGTAAGCCTGACTGCACCCTCAATCCAAGCATCAGTTATGATGATCCGCGCTGCACCCCCTGCCCCATAGAAGGCAAGACAAATCTTCCAAAAAATAGCCCTGATTGCAAACCGTGTGACGAAACCAAAAAAGATACTGCCGGAAAAGATATAAGCTGTCTTGAGCTTCGCAAAAAGGCACGAAATATCACCAAGCAAATTGCTGACGCCAATGGCACCAAGGCAAGCGCTGGCGACACAATTGAGTACACACTTTCTGTAAGAAATCTCAGCAAAGAGGCTCGGACTGGTTTCGTAATCGAGGAGAACATGGAAGACGTTCTTGAATACGCAGATATCCTTGACGCAAGCGGTGCGACATTTACTGAAAACCCCGTAAAAATGCTCTCTTGGTCTGGCGTAACCATAAAACCAGGAGAAACCGTTAGCAGAACTATCCTAATTAAGGTCAAGAGCAATATTCCTAACACCCCATCATCAACCTCAGACCCTCTCTCCTACGACATGCAAATGGTTAACGTGTATGGTGACACCGTGCGGATAGACCTCCCGAAAACCCCTATTAAAACTGTTGAGCAAACTGTTACGAAGCTTCCGAGTACTGGCTTTGGTACAAACGTAGTTGTGAGCACAATCCTCTTGATGGCCGCTACCTACTTCTACTTCCGCAACCGCACTATGGTGAAAGAGCTAAGCTTGATTAAACAGCAATTTAACTACGCTGCAGGAGTATGAGTGTATGAGTGAGCACATTAAAAATAGTCACGAACAACACGGTGAACGTCACATTAGTAAAGCAGAGACAAAGCAGCACCATGAACGACTAAACGAAAATCGTGAAAAAGCCGCTGAACAAGCGAAGAATAACAAGCATGAGACAGAAACTATCCGGCACGAAGTTCAGGAAACGGCTATATCAGGAGCTGAGTACCATAAGCCACAATCTGAGCAGCGCCAGGTTACAACACCCCAAACAAAAGCTGATAAGTTACACGCCTTCGACACCATTATGCACCACGTCCATCAAAGTATGTCGAAACCAGAACGCGTTTTTAGCAGTTTTATTCATAAGCCAGTCGTCGAAAAGACAAGCGAGACACTTGGTAAGACAGTCGCACGACCCTCTGGTATCGCGGGTGCAACCATCGCGGCGTTCATTGGTCTGTTCTCAATATACAGTGTTGCAAAGTTTGCAGGATTTGAACTATCAGGCTCGGAGATGCCCCTATTGCTTGCTGTCGGCTTTGCTGTAGGTCTCCTAACTGAATGGATTGTGAAGTCCACCAAAGCGATCTTTGGTAAAGCACACTAGAGACAAGTCCGGTCTTAAGCTTAAGAGAGATTTGCTTCTTCATCTTTAGAGTGATGAATCAAACCCTGTCTATCAATTGCTATCTCGCTATTCGCGAGCTCACTCGACTGAATCGCTTGATTAACCGCGGCAGATTGCTGTCCAGCCGTAGAAGATGCAGCCCGATCGCTTACCTGAACAACAAGCTCCTCAACCGGCCGGGTGCTCGTCGGCACAGTTACCGCTCCTGGAGCTGCAGGCATGGCTGCACCATCCTGACGATTCTGAGAAGCAAGTGGCTGAGACTGCTGTGTAGAATGCAGGCTACCAAAGTCAGGCTTTGCTACTGGCTGACCTGGGGCTGAGGCTAGAGCAGGCTTCTGAGCCATTTCTTGGCGGCGCTTATCAAGCCATTCGTCAAGAAACGATGATGACCCAGGCTTTGGTGGTATTTGTGCTCCTGAGGCTCCAAGCTGCTGTCGTGGAGCACTCTGCGGTAATGATGATTGCCCAAAACCTGGCCTGTTACTGCCAAAAGCCGGCTTCGGCACTTCGATAGTCTTAAGTCGATCGAAAATCTCCTTCTCGACGATAGCTTTCGGGCGGCCATATTTAGCAGCAGAAAGTCGCTTGAGGGCATCACCCAGCTCTTTGTTTGGATTCCCGAGAGGCGGCAAGCTGTTCATACTGAACGGCTGGGCTGGTACTCCATTCACCAACATTTGAGCTGCCCAACTATAGTTTGGCATTTTAGTCATGTCTTCAGTATCAAAAACCGGCGTAAAATACTTTACTAGAAAGTCCGCATCATTTGCACCGGTTCGCGAACTAACTACTGTACCGACGTTCCCAAAGACCGCATCTCTAATTTCATCGGTTAGCTGGCCGACAAACTGGTTCGCCACGATTAAGCTCAGATGATATTTACGAGCTTCAGAAAGAATATCAGAGAACGTTTCCGTCGAAAAATTCTGGAACTCGTCAACATATAACGAGAAGTCGCGGCGTTCCGATTCTGGCACGTTCGCACGACCCATCGCCGCCGCATAAAACTTCATCACAAAAATCATACCCAGTAACTTAGCGTTCAACTCGCCAGTTTTGCCCTTACTTAAGTTCACCAGCAAAATCTTACCCTCGTCCATCACCTGGCGTAAATCAAATGCGCTCTTGGTTTGACCAATGATATTGCGCATCATCTCGTTTGAGAGGAAGGCGCCGAACTTGCTGACAAACCAGCTCTTCACTTCACCAAATTCATTAGACCGCTCACTCCCAGGCATTTCTTTCAACCAGAAATCTAGTACTGTTTGATCAGTTACATACTTTAGCTTCTGGTTAACATACTGCTTGTCATTAAACAGTTTCGGAATATCAACAAAGGTGCCGCCATCGGGCCCAGCCATAACGGTTAGTGCAGCATTACGGAAGAGGTGTTCATAACGAGGCCCGATGATACCTTGCCGTTGTGGATCGTACAACTTGTAAAGCATGTTGATGGCTTCTTGAATTAAAAAGTCACGTTGTTCACGATATTGAAACTCAAAAAGATTCAAACCAAGCGGAAAATCCATCTCACCCGGGGCAAAGTAAATAACATCCTCGGTACGTTCTTTTGGTACCATGCTTAGTAGTGTTTCGGCCGTATCGCCGTGTGGGTCAATAAACGCAAAACCCTTTCCGTCTAGCATATCTTGCAAGGCTAGGTTCTCAAGTAATACCGACTTACCTGTACCGGTCTGCCCAATGATATACATATGACGCGCACGGTCTTTGTCGCTCAGACGAATCTCTTTTTGGGTGCCACGAAAAACGTTGTAACCAAGCAACAAACCCCTTTCGGGGATATTATTGGGGCCGTCAACTTGCTTCGAAGCTTGTCGCTGCAATTGAGATGTTGGCGTGTTTTTCTGATCGGGGAAATGGAAAATCGTTGCAAGTTCAACACTATTGAGAATATTCTGGTTAATTTCAGGAGGAAAAAAACGGAAGATAAAAGCTGTCACGAAATTTTCCATCACTTTTGCTGGGACAAACTTAAAGCCATTTCTGCCCTGAGAATCAAACAGCGAGAAAGACGCCACAATATTACTCAAGATTGCCTGAGAGCGCGCTGACGTATTTGATGAAGCAATGACGCGTATCAATACCTCGTATCCGGGGTGACGTGTTTTCTCCTCGATAGCATCAAGCTCTGCCTGTTCTTGTGAAGATAATTGCTTTTCTTCCTGCTTAATGTCAACCTCTGGTGGTTTCCACAGGGCGTTTCCCAAGCCCTTCCAATAGTGACCCCCTAGACCATGTTTATAACGATCTTTTCGGAACTTGACTGTGACTTTTTTTGCATAGCTAACCCAGCCCGGGTGTGCCGGGCGAATCAAGATCTGAATACCCGCGCCATCTTCTTTGGTTAACGTTGCTAACGAGTTCAAAATTGATTGCATCGAATCGCGCTTTGTTTCTTGAAAAGTAGCTATCGGGTTTGCATAGCCCTTCTTAAGACCCAATTCACCACCAATCGTACCGCTAATACGCCCCGCCTCATTAAAAAGGTTGTGCTCCTCAACCTCCTCGAGCCTCGCACTCGGATATGCGCTTGTTACCGCTTGCTCAACTACTGGTACTAAAGAAACAGGTACGGCTGCGTAGTAATTAATGACTCCCCTGTTGGCAATAATCTCAAACGCAATGTGTCTTTGACCATAAAACTTACTCTTAAACCCTTTTGGGAGTGCCGTGCTAGCAATAATGTTGTAGAGAACCTGGGCCTTTGAAATTGTCTCTTCAGTAACATCACGAGCATCACGCCCGCCCACTTCAATATCATCACTAAGCGGCGGAAGATGTATAAGGAGAGGTACCATCTTGAGACCGCGTTCGTAATTTTTAGCTTCTCTCAAGATTTTGCGGTAATAAAAATACGCAATAGAGCCACCGATCGCCCCGACAACCAGTAGACCGCCAAGTATAAGAATCACCTGCATATCGACTATTCCGAGAGCTTTACTTGTTTATTATACCGCTTCATAAGATAGTCTGCCTGCAACTTGCTCACCTCTTTTTCTTGTTGGTGCGGATTATCCTTGGTAGCAATAACGATCTTCTTAGCCTTATCGACCCACTCCTTTTCGATGACATCTACGTCATCTGCAATCTGCGGGTCACTACTAGCTTGTTGACCACTTAATGAAGAATTTGTTGTTTGATTATCTACAACAGGAACCGGCTGCGAAAGCGGCTGCTGTAAAACCGGAGCTGGGGCAACTTCTCGCGACTTTTCTGCCGCCACATTTGGCGCATTCTCAGCATGAGCAACCTGGGTTATAACAGGTTGAAGATCTTGGGGTGGCACGGGGCTTTCCAAGCTATCCGGACGAGGCAAAACTGGTTCCATATCTAAGCATCAGTATAACAGAATGAGATCTGATTTGGCAGTTAAAACCGGCGTAATAAATAGAAATTGAGCACTACCTCAAACAGGAGTGTCAGAATAACATCTATGGACTGAAGCTGCCGAAGTGTTTGCAGACCTACGAGAAATATACATCCTGCAGCAATAATCACAGACGTATACAGTAAACGAGAAGTTGAAAAATCAGCTAACTTGAAAATCCTTGCAACAAACTGAATAAGAATACCGGCAAAAGATACAAAAAAGATAAAAAGCAGTGCTAGAAAAAAGAGAATAACCATCGGGCCGCCACTTCCAGGATTATTTGTTATAAGGACTATCATAAGACCAAAAAGCGAGAAAACACCACTTATAAGCGGAATTTTCTTATGTGCTACCAATAGTTGAGGCGAATCACTTTCTAAATCATCTGGCGTACTCATATCTCTCATTCTATGTATTCAATCAAAAAATGTACAACCTTACAAAAACAAAAAAGCTAGAGCACAAATCCGCCAACTTAATAGACTATTGTAGCGCTTGTGAACTCTAGCTGTGACTGACCGCTCTCTATTACGAGAGCGCTATCGTTGCCGAAGCAACTGAAACTTTGAAACGTAAGGTGCTGCTTATTTAAGCCTTGTTAAGCATAACAAGGATAGAATACAATTGCAAGAGTATTTTAAAGTAAAATTTACAATGTTATAGATTAATTCTGTGAATTTATACGTTGTATTATTAACATTTTATCTTTATTTATACAGATATATTGCCCGTTTTACTCCCCGCCTCGCTCTGAAAACGCCTCCATAAGCTCCTACTGCCTGCCATATACGCCCATGCTTAATAAGAGCCTCCTGTATGGTATTAGGCCGTATTTCAATAATGAGCCAGTTTTTCATCGCTTACGCTAGCTTTTTGAAATCAGGCTAGCTACTCACAATTCTTAAGTCTGTATTGTCTTGCCAAAATCTTTTACTGGTTTAGGATATATATATATATATATCATCAGCAAAGCATTTGGCTCAAAAAGCCAAATGGCGTCGAATTTGATTAAAAGCCTGAACGTTATAAATTTATTGCTGCATGCCTACTTTTGCGTTTGGTGCGATAATTAAAACGTGTGATGATGAGACCGTACACAGCATTGATGCCATGCAGAAATTCAGCCCCGCGAAACTGCAGACCGAATGGACGACAAGCGGCCTCTCCTTAGTATCTCAAATATAGACGTTCCGTAGTTTTTGGTCTGTCTCGTGACGTATATATTCATACTCACCGTCTCCACTCTCTATTGTGGATAACTCGTTAAGATTTTCGTTCATTTTTGTGTTGACATAACCTTTTTAGGGGCCTATTATGATAGTGGTACTTGAATAAAAAAAGTACTCAAAACAAAAAGATAAACCCTTGAAACAACGGCTCCTCGCAGGCCGTTGTTTTCTATTACAGACCTGTTATTATCATAGTCAGTACGTAAACCATAAGGGGCAAGCAATGGTAACTGCAAAAGTGTATTCCGCGGCTAATGTTGGGTTTGATGGGCGGCTGATTGAAGTTGAGTGTGATACAACGAACGGGCTACCGGGCATAGTAATAGTCGGGTTGGCAAACAAGGCAATTGACGAAGCAAAGGAACGTTTACGAAGCGGCATAAAGAACAGCGACCTAGTCATGCCAAGAAAACGAATCACGCTTAACTTAGCGCCAGCCGATCTGCCTAAAGATGGGTCTTGCTACGACTTGCCGCTCGCTATTGCCGTGCTTGCAGCGAGCCAGCAAGTTAAAACAAACCTATTGAAAGATTCCCTATTTGTCGGCGAACTCTCGCTCGACGGTAGCCTACGCCCAACTCGCGGCGCCATAACTCATACCGAGGTTGCAAAAACACACGGCTTCAAACGTATTTTTGTTCCGAGTGCTTCAGCGAGCCAAGCAGCTCTTATCGAGGGTATTGAGATCATTCCAGTTTCCAGCCTCGCGCAATTATGTAAACACCTTAATCAGGAAAAGGTCGTGGCACCACAACCACTAACGCAGGTACAGCACATACATCATCGGCGATCAGTAGATTTTACCGATGTTTACGGACAATCTCATGCCAAACGTGCGCTTGAAATTGCTGTCGCTGGCCATCATAATATTCTTCTCAGTGGACCCCCGGGAGCTGGCAAAACCATGATGGCACGCGCTTTGCTCTCGATACTTCCTCCGCCCTCAATTGAAGAAATCATCTCCATTACCAAACTTCACAGTCTTGCCGGGGAGCTTACTGAAGACATTCATCAATACAGGCCCTTTCGTACACCCCATCACACTGCCAGCAGCGTTGCGCTGATAGGAGGCGGACGTAATCCGAGGCCGGGTGAAATAAGTCTTGCCCACAAAGGTATCCTTTTTTTGGATGAATTTCCGGAATATACGCGCTCTTGCCTGGAAGCACTGAGACAACCACTCGAAGATCGCATTGTGACTGTTGCTCGGGCGCAAGATACCGTTAC
>CAZXUE010000025.1:1170-4057 GCA_964643895.1 uncultured Candidatus Saccharibacteria bacterium | reverse complement strand
CCCGGCAGATTTTATGCTTGTCGCTACTCAGAACCCATGTCCGTGTGGTTATTATATGGACCCCGATCATACATGCTCGTGCACACCTCACCAGATCAATCAATATAACAAGAAGATCTCCGGTCCGTTACTCGACCGCATCGATATCGTAGTCACCGTACAGAAAGTTGAACATAAGCACCTACTCCCTCTTCAATCGTCAGACAACCCCAAAAGTGAGAGTGAACAAATTAGTCAGCGCATCTTAAAGGCCCGCTCATTACAATCGGAACGCTTTCAGAGCTCCTCTCGAGTTAACTCTCATATGAGCAACCGTGATATCGCCAATTTGGCACAACTCTCAGAAGAAGCTAAAACATTTCTTGAAAACGCTGCCCAAAAACTCAGCCTATCTGCAAGAAGCTACATGAAGGTTATTCGCGTTGCTCGAACTATAGCGGACCTCGCAAACGACGATATAATAACCCTAAGCCACATGAGCGAAGCTCTTCTGTATCGCCCCCGTTGAACTACTGAGACAAGTGTGATACACTTTCACCTAAGACTGAAAGCAATTAACAGGAGTAGATCATATCAAACAACCGCAAACGCGCCTGAATCACGCAATTCGTGCGAATGAGCTCAGGGTCATTGATGAAAACGGCAATCAAGCCGGAGTACTTTCACGTAGCGAGGCATTGCAGCGGGCTGAGCTGGCAGGACTTGATTTAGTAGAGGTTTCGCCTAATGCCAACCCTCCAGTGGCTCGAATCGTTGATTGGGGTAAGTATAACTACCAGAAGACTAAGCAGCTCCAGAAGCAAAAAAAGCTTGCAAAAGTTGTTGACCTAAAACAGATCAGACTTGGTATGCGCATTGGTGATAACGATCTTGAAATAAAGATCAATCGAGCCAGAAAATTCCTAGAAGCTGGCCATAAGGTGAAAGTTATGTTACTCTATAGGGGTAGAGAGAACGCTCATAAAGAGCTCGGGTTCACCTTATTTGAACGAATTACCTCAAAACTAGAGGATATCGCTGTCGTGGACCAACCGGCGCAGCTGGCCGGACGTAATTTAACTATCACCTACAGGAGATCTACGAATGCCAAAAATTAAGACCCACAAGGGAACCACAAAGCGTGTGCGCACATCTGCAACTGGCAAATTGCTTCGTGAACGCGCATTCAAAAACCATCTGCTAGCTAAAAAATCTGCTGGTAGAAAGCGAAATAATGCCGGCGCCCAAGCCGTCAGTAGCGGCGACAAAAATAAGGTTAAACGTGCGCTTGGAGCGTAACAAGCGATTTTTAAGGAGTTAGTATGCGAGTAAAACGAGGTGTTACCAGCCATCAGAAACACAAGAAGGTGATCAAACAAGCAAAAGGTATGCAACGCGCCAGACGGAGCTCTATCAAGCTCGCTCGTCAGGGTGTTATTCGTGCCCTTCAGTATGCGTACAGAGATCGCCGCAACAAAAAACGTGATCTTCGCGGCCTCTGGATTACCCGCATTAACGCTGCCGTGCGAGAACACGGCGTCAGCTACAGTGCCTTCATGGCAAGCCTCAAGAAGAACAATGTAGAAATTGACCGCAAAATCCTCTCTGAACTCGCCGTCAATCACCCCAAAGCCATTGAAACACTCGTAAAACTCGGCTCTAAATAATATCTCTGGTATACTTGGCAATGCTAGATCACTAGGTGGTCGCCCCGATTTATCGGGGAGGAAAGTCCGGGCAGCACAGGACAAGGCAGTTGCTAACGGCAACCGGGGGCAACCCTAGGGAAAGTGCCACAGAAACGAAACTACCCTTCGGGGAAAAGGTGAAACGAGTGAGGTAAGAGCTCACAGTCGGCCGTGGTGACACGGAAGAGAGGTAAACCCTGCCTGCTGCAAGGAGATTTGGTTACACTTAAGGCTGTCCGCCGTAATCAGATCATAAGAACCGCTCGATTTGTCCAGCAATGGGCCAACTAGATAGATGATCACCCTCGACAGAACCCGGCTTATCGGTGGTCTAGCACTTTTTTAGATAGTAGATACATGCAAATAGATAACAGATCATCTTGAAATATAGTTCTATACTTGATTTGAGATAGCACCCTAATGAATACCGTTATCTATTTGTATGTATCTACTTCTACTATCTATCCACCATGGGCATTAAGAATTTCGTTAACCTTATCGTCAGCCGCCTGGTTGTTCTCTCGAGGTACATGATTAAATCTTACGTGGCCGAATTGTTTCATTAGTTCTCGTATTTGCTGATTCAGCGGCCAGAGTTCTCGATTCTTAATCTTATAGAGGCCATTCATTTGATTAACCACCAGCAAGCTGTCAACGTTGAATAAAAGCGTATCACCAAGCCCAGCATACTTCGTGGCAGCCTTTAGGCCCAAAAGTACACCCGTGTACTCAGCCTGATTGTTCGAGGTGATACCAATATACGAACCACCGGATTCCAGTATCTCATTAAACCTATTATAAATTACATATGCGGAAGCAGATGGACCCGGATTGCCTCGTGATCCACCATCAGAGAAAAGCGTAAGCGTTGTATTTTTCTCTTCATTTGAATATTTCTGATGTGTCCCCAGATACTGTTGTAAAACCTCCCTTGCATCTGTTGTTATTTTCTCTTCAGGAATAGCCTGGTAATCTATCCACTCATACTCATTATGAGCATTACTCAGGACAATTGGCTGCCTTTGATTGTACGAAACTTCGAACACTGCTCTTAAATAAGGACCTTGCTTATTTGATTTAGCAAAGCTGGTGAAATACATTGGTAGTTCACTGCCAAGATTAAGTTCCTCTGAAAGCTTTCGCCTCAAAGCGTGCTCAAGGTTTTCTCCATGCTCCACCCTACCCCCAGGAAGCTCCAGGTAACCCGGTAAAAAGTGATC
>CAZXUE010000025.1:0-1160 GCA_964643895.1 uncultured Candidatus Saccharibacteria bacterium | reverse complement strand
TTTCACCTTTTAATAATACTACACTGCCCCGGGAATATTTTATAACCACCATTCGGCACCAGCACATAAGCCCGCACCCACGTAATTACAGATTTTACAGATCAAAATGTGAGACCATTTGTTTCCAGTTTAGTCCTATCAATGATCTCTTTTGTATACTGATAGCTCTCAGCTTGTTTTGAACGAGCAAAGAAGCCTAACGAGCCTAGTCCGATGAGGAGCTTATAACAGTTGATTCGCTGTTGAAAATCCTTGGGTAAAGTATTCTTTTCTCGATAGTATTGCTCAAACGCTGCCGCATAACCCTGTTTATCATTCCAGAAATCAAGCCAAGCAACATCTTTAAGCGGATCCCCATATGCGGCATGTTCCCAATCTATAACTCCAGTGATGTTCGTGCCGTCACTTAACGTATTATTAAAGCCAAAGTCATCGTGAATGAGCACTCTTTCTTCAGGACATGCGTGGATGAGTGCCAGCACCTCTGCTCTTAACTTGTCGTGATATGCTTCGTCGTAGAATTCAGCCGTTCTAGTCTCTTCGTCATCTTCACTAGCGCTAGCAATTAATGTTTCGCGCCAGGATTTGAACTTTCCATTCCCTGTTAAACCCCAGTTGCCACAGCCTTCGCCAAGTGGTTTAACGGAGTGAATGGTTTCTAAAGTCTCAATTATTTTTGGCATAAGTGCATTAATTTCTTCACGGCTAAATTTATCGAGAGTCTTCCCTGGCACTCGTTCGGAAATTGCAAAGAACAGTCCATTTTCCATCTCTCCTACTTCGAATACTTCTGGTATCGGTAGTCCAGCGGAAGCTAGTTGTTGATGCGCCATCTGGTCTTTTAGGAAGCTCTCTTTTGAGTGGATACTAACACGCAATACTCGAGGCCCTTCTTCAGTTTCAAACAAAAATGCCTGAGAAGTTTCCCCATCAGCAATTGTTTCTAATTTTGGGTCAGTTGCATGTAGATGGTCTTCAATAAATGTTTCAGCTGCGGCTTGATCAAACCTTGTTTTATGTGTAGACATGACTCGTATTATATCAGTGGCGATCATCAAACAAGCGAGAAAAATGATTTCAGTACTTTACAGATTAGATTCGAAGCTTGGTCGGGGTGACAGGACTTGAACCTGCGACCTCACGGCCCCCAGCCGTACGCG
>CAZXUE010000024.1:6019-13135 GCA_964643895.1 uncultured Candidatus Saccharibacteria bacterium | reverse complement strand
TCCATACCTCTATTGTAGAGGAGAGATTACTTGTAGTCAAGGTATAAGTGCCTATGTATTATATTGACAAATAATATAAAAGATACGATAATAATAGTGTGCCAGTAAAATTTCCAAAAGTCACAATTGTAAAAGCTATTACACCTGCCGCTGAGTCGATGCGTGCTGATTTGCTGAAATACGAACACCTTGCTTCAACAACCAGTAGCCAAGAGAGATTCACGACCGAGCGAACCGAGTGTTTTTTCAACACGGAAATCGACAGCTTAGAGGAGCTCGGTTTAGCTCAGCAACTGGCGATGCATTACCTGCTTATGACCGCAGTCAAACTGAATACAGAATCAAGTTATAGAGGTAGCCAAAATCTTTGGTCAAAACGATACACGCAGGCAAGTAGTGAGATCTATGGAACGCCCGAATCTGAAATCGCTCGTAACTTAGCTCGCGATCAGCTTAAAAGGCTCACAGAGTCTGCATCTACAACCGTATCCCCGAATCTGGTCGAACAATTTACGAATTTGAATGAGCGCTATGGCATACGTGCCTCAGAAGGCGAGCTTACCAAGGACTCGTTTGAGCTAATAGGCGAAGAGGTTGCTGAATACCTGCAAATTAAATATGAATCTGTGTTTAATGCTCTGGAACTCGAGAATGTGGAGACCAAAATAGAGCCCGAAGACGTAGCTCGGCGATTCAGGCAAGGCCTAGAAGTATTGGCTGAGCAACATGATCCAGCGTGGTACGATTGGGAAGTCGTTATTGATCAACAACGAGACACAATTATTGCGGACCCTGCAAACAAGAAAATTGTTGTTGGCGCCAAGAGAGCCACGTTAACCCCAGAACAATTAAAGGGTTTGTTCGCGCATGAGGTGCTTGTTCACGGTTTAAGGTGTGTAAACGGCACAAAGTATTCTGAACAGCTTGGCACAGGCTTGCCGCAATACCTCGATGTCGAAGAAGGACTCGGAGTATTTTTTGAATATGCAATCACCGGTAGTATACCTGAGAAAAATGTTGACCGATACGTAGATATAGCTTTAGCACTAGGCTTAATCGATCAAATACCAAAGCCGAGAAGTGAAATGCTTGAATACGCCCGAACACGAGCATATGTGCGTAACGAGCTTGCGGCCCACGAAAACAGGAAGACGCCCGAACAGATCGAAAATGAGGTATATGCGCACGTAAACCGCATATACCGCGGTTCGCTTGGGAACGAGTATATCGGTATATTAACCAAAGACATAGCGTACCAAGTTGGCTTTATTAAAATTGGCGTCTACATAGAGAATCAGCGAAGCAAGGGTGTTGGAATGAGTGACATTATGGGATACTTGTTAAGTGGGAAGTTTGACCCTACTATCGCCGCCCATGTAACCGAGGCAAAGAAACATGTACAGTAGTTAAAAATCTTAGGATAAGTATAAAAAATAATACATATGGACATTGTATATTTAGTTAAGAATAATGAAGAAAACGCTTCCCGTGACCTGAGGTATTCGCTTCGTTCATTGCAAAACCTTCCAGAAGCAAGTGTGTTCTTAGTTGGCGAAAAGCCAGCCTGGGCACAGAATGTAACCCACATTCCGGTTGATCAAACCAAAACGAAAAATGAAAACGTAGCTATGAACCGTACGGCGGCAATACGCAGCGAGGATATATCTGAAGATTTCGTTCTTATGAATGACGATTTTTTTATAATGAAACCAATTACAGAAATCCCACGACTTAATTTTGGCCTAATGAAAGACGTACTATGTTCATATCGCATCCGGTATCCGGAAGGAAGTGATTATATCCAGCGAATGGGCGATCTCTATGAATTACTAAAAAGTCAGGGCTTCGAGGAACCTTTGAGCTACGAACTCCATGTGCCCATGCGAGTTAAGAAAAGCGTCATCATTCGACTTCAGCATGAACGAGCCGGTAAGCCAATGCACCAATTCAGAACCTACTACGGCAACCATACTCATATGGGCGGTGAGTCTGTTGAAGATGTAAAAATTTTCTTAGACCATACCCATAACCCTAGGCAGTATGTCGCAGATCCAGAGGGCTATTTAAACTCGCAAACATTCCTTTCTACAACCGGTGGTGTATTCGATCGTGGCTTGGCAGGCGAATTTGTGAGAAGTGCTTTTCCTGGCAAGTCTAGATTTGAAAAATAACTAGCTTAAAAGCACTGAGTATAGTTTTGTATATTCAGATACCATCGTTTCAATGCTGAACTTCTGTGCAAATGATATACAATCACCAGCATTGATACTTGCCGATTTCTTTACAGAAGTAATAAATTGCTCGTCAGTGCCGCATAGGAATCCGGTGACTCCATCAATAATTAGTTCGCCGCGCGAACCACCACTTTGCATAATAACTGGAGTTCCACACGCTTGAGCTTCAATTCCCACTAGTCCAAAGGCTTCGTGAATATCAGAAGGAAAGAGTAGGGCTAGTGCTTTAGCGTAGTGTAGTGCAAGTTCTGGTTTGTGCATACTTCCTAAGTATCGTACATTTTCGCCATCAATCTGTGGTGCAATCGATTTTTCGTAATATTGTTGGTATTTATCTGGTATCCTGCCAATAATGTCCAAACCCACATCTGCAGCTTGAGCAACTCGAATTGAAAGTTCAATATTCTTTTCTGGTGCTATGCGCCCTACTGAAAGCAGGCGTCCATTTTTTTCACTTGGATCACAAGCCCGAAATGGACTCAGGTCGACACCGTGATGAATGTAGCCTTTTGTTTGCATCCCATTTGCAACATCAAAGTCGTGCATATATTTGGTGGGAGGTACTGCCCAGACGTTTGTGGGATGTGTCATTTGCGCAAGCCCAACTGATTCTTTGGTTGGCCACCAATGCTGGGTGAATACAATAATTTTTTGCGTTAAGTGTGCTGCTTCAAAATGGAGTGAGTCAAAATGACTATGGTATATGTCGTGCTCGTTTTCAAATGCAAGCTTGAAGTTTGCGAGGTTTTGTTCTTTCTTGTCATACAAGTTATCGCTCGCGCCTTTGATGGTCACTCCTTTAACGTGTGAATTAGGATTGCAGTAAATAGTTACTTCGTGGCCGGCAGCTACTTGATGTGTTACCAGCTCGAGCAGCCACTCGTATCTACCATTGTGCTCGGCAAGCGGGAAGGTGATGCTGTGTGGAATAACGTGTGCTATCTTCATGATTGCCCAACTCTCACTTTCATACTCTCTACTTTTTCACAGAGCTTGTTGAATCGTGATTGTTCTTCTTCCGCTACGATTGCCACAATCGTTGCCTTAAATCCTTCGCGGGCTGGGCCAATTAGATCACCCGGTGCTGATTTTACTTTTAAATAGGTGATTGAATCGGCATCAATCACGTTCTTGACTGAAGCAAATGAACCTAGCGTTTTAGGAAAGAATTCGTATACAGCACAATTTTTATTAATATCTCCAGCTAGATGCGGCTTTTTACCAAGTGAAATCTTGAGTTCTTGTTCAATTAAATCAATGCCATATGCAAACTGATACATGCGCGGTCTGTACCCGCCAGTGCGAGCTCCGATCTCTACGATTTTAGGTCCATTTTTGCTATATATAAGCTCAATGTGTGCGGCACTTGAGTGAAGACCTAGGGACTTTAATCCTTTGCGTGCGGTATTGAATAATGATTTTTGAACCTGAGTACTCGCGCGAGAGGGTACTGCGCGTCGGAACAAGTATGTGTCATCAGCGCCAATATCTTGTGCGGTTGTGATGTCAACAATTCCATCACAAAAGTGTGGTGTGCCTTCGTGGTCAACTAAAGCAGCAATGGTGTACTGCTTGCCCACTACGAATTCTTCTACTAAAAGTCGAGGTTCGCAATCGTGTACACCATACTTCTTGTATAGCTCGTCAATTGAACGCTGCGCATACTCAAAGCTGGTTTGCAGCTCCTGCAAAGAATTACAGCGCATGATGAGCAGGCTTTTTACAAGATTTGCTGGCTTAATAATAACGGGGAAACCGTACTTTTCTGCAAACTCAACTGCCTCCTCGATTGAGCTAATTTCGCTGTACTGGGGAGTAACTTCCGGGCTGTTTGCTAAAAAAGCTTCTCGCATACGAATCTTATCTGTTGAAAGGTGTGCAGATTCAACAGTTGGTGAAGGGAGTCCAAGTGATTCTGCGAGTATCGCCTTTGGCACAATATAGTTTTCGTAAATACAGTAGAAGCCAGCTGCCTGAAGTTCTGAACTTTCAAGGCGCTGGATTTCGCTTTCTAAATCAGCAAAATCTAACTGTTCAATACGGTCATACCCCTCGGTGCTCTCACTCGCAATCCGCCTATCTGCAAGTAGCCCCGCTTTGTAACCGAGCGAGCGGATGTGCTCGGGGATCTTGCCCTGTGCGAAAGATTTACCTACTACATATATGTACGTGTTATTCATGGCTACCATCGTACCAGTCTAAAGAAGAGTTTCAAAACACCCCGGTGGAATAAAAAGGTCTGTTAGTATTGACAATTAACCACTTATCATGCTATAATATATACTATATGATAGAACAGGCAAACTTGCAAATAATTGGGCAAGCTGAACGGGTGAAGTTCCCTTCACTGGACCTTAGTTTGCACGCTCGTATAGATACGGGTGCGCGCACTTCTGCTATTTGGGCATCTAGTACCCAAGAGGCAGAGGGTGTCCTTGAGGTGATTTTTGTTGGCAAGTCGCACGAGGCTTACACTGGTGAAGTTGTAAAATTCCATGAATACAGTCAGGAAGTTGTTACGAGCTCAACAGGCCATACCGATGTGCGTTATAAGGTAAAGATACCAGTAGTTGTGAAGGGTCGAAAAATTAAGGCTAATTTCACTCTCGCTGACAGAAGTGCACAGGTTTACCCTGTGCTAGTAGGAAGAAATATACTTCGCGGCAAGTTTGTCGTAGACGTAAAAGGTGGCGCGACTCTCAGACACGCTGAACGTGCGCTCGCGGCAAAAAAAGAAGATATACTCAAGAATTCCAAGAACGAAGGTGGATCACTATGAATATTGTAATTCTCTCTAATGGTCCAGGCAACTACACTACCAAACGCCTAAAAGAAGAAGCAAAACTTCGTGGCCATTCGGTACGAGTGGTGAAGTATAAAGGCTGCTACGCAACAATCGAAAAAAGTAACCCAGCTGTAAGTTACAAAGGCGAGATGCTCATAAATGTCGATGTAGTTATACCGCGTATTGCAAGTAGTATGACTCGCTACGGTACGGCAATAGTGCGACAGTTCGAGATGCAAGGGGTGTACACTACTGCAAACTCAATCGCTATAAATCGTTCACGAGATAAGCTTCGGAGCATGCAGCTTCTTTCTAAATATGGTGTGGGTATTCCTAAGACAGTGTTCTCAAGAAACACGACTGACATCGATGACTTACTAGAGCAAATAGGTGGAACCCCAGTTATTATTAAACTTGCGCGTGGCACACATGGTAACGGAGTAGTACTTGCGGAAACTAAAAAGGCTGCAAAATCTGTACTTCAGGCGTTCTATCTTCATAACGAAGACGGCACCAACATTCTGTTGCAGGAATTTGTAGAAGAATCGGCCGGTGAAGACATCCGTGCAATTGTTGTTGGCGGACGTGTTATTGCAAGTATGAAGCGTCAAAGCCTTGATGACGACTTTAGGAGCAATATTCACCAGGGTGGAGAAGGTACTGCCATTAAGCTTACTGATGAGGAAAAGAAGGTCGCACTCAAAGCCGCAAAAGCCATGGGCCTCCCGATTTGCGGTGTAGATATGATGCGCTCTTCACGTGGACCACTTGTGCTCGAGGTAAACTCCAGCCCTGGTTTGCAAGGTATCGAAAAGGTGACCGGGCGTAACGTAGCAGCAAAAATAATTGATTACGTAGAAATTAATGCAAAACGAAAAAACAAAAAAGACAAAGTTGGCGCGTAGGCTTGTAGCCAGTGCTGTTATAATTTTTGCTGCGTTGAGTGTGTTATTTTTTGCGATAAAGTCGCAAAATGAGTTACCAAGTGTGATGGTAGGTGATATTGTTATTGCTGTAGAAATTGCGAAGTCGTCGCAAGAAAAACAGAAAGGCCTCTGTTGCAGAGACAGTCTACCCGAAAATCAAGGTATGTTATTTGTGTACGATATGCCCGGCAATTACCGCTTCTGGATGAAAGATACTCGTATTCCACTAGATATGTACTGGATCAGCTCTGAAAAAAAGATCGTTTACATCGAACAAAATGTGCAGCCCAGCAGCTTTCCAAAACAGTTCGGACCTGACATCAAAGCGCAGTATGTTTTAGAAACCAATGCCGGCTTCGCAAAAAAGCACACCATTAAGGTTGGCGACACGGTTGAATTTGATCTCTAAGAATTAAGCTCTACCGTCTAAGATCTAACGTATGTTACCATAAGCATAATGGTTGATCTAATAGCTTTAGTACTAGCAATTTGTGTTGTCTTGGTTGTTATGCTTCGACGAACAAGTGCCGGCATGGCGATCATTGCTGTTTTGGCTGGAGTGATGCTCGACCAGTTGCTGAGTCAGTGGATTATTGGCTTATTGCCAAATTCACTCTTCGATTCCAGTACATTCATTCTGATAGCAGTTCACTTGGTAATTACGTTTGCACCTGTAGTAGTGGTGCTCGCAACCGCAAAAGTAACGCATCACAGCACTGTGCTTTCTCTGTTAACAAGTTTGGTTCTCGGGTTTTTACTATTCTTCTTCGGTATTAAAATATTTAGCAAAGCTCCTGAACTCGCCGAATATACAAGCAATTCTGGACTTCTTCACTTCGTTGGCCCGTACCAGAATACTATTTTGGCAGTAGCCGCAGTGCTTGCACTGATAGAAATGAGCAATAGCCACAAAACCGCAAAGCTAAAAGCAAAAAAACTCAAGAAAAAATAAGCATTGACCAACATCTGTTATTATGAGAAAATAACCTAGTCCTCATGATCGAATTATTCGAATACAAATTCAAAAACAAAGCATAGCGACTTTTTGAATTTGAGAGGAGTGACAACGAAAAGTGAAGTCTTCTGTCGCTTGCGACATAAACGGAACTTGAAGTGAGTCACGACGAGGGCCCATAGCTCAGCTGGTTAGAGCACCTGCCTTTTAAGCAGG
>CAZXUE010000024.1:0-6009 GCA_964643895.1 uncultured Candidatus Saccharibacteria bacterium | reverse complement strand
GAGTTCAAGTCTCAGTGGGCCCTCCAAGCTAAGAACTCCCTTTTGGGAGTTTTTTGTTTATAATGCTAGTCATGAAGAGTCTACCTAAGAAAGCTACCTTATTATTTCTTGTTAAGGAAAACAGGATACTACTTGCATTGAAAAAGAGAGGGTTCGGGGAAGGGAGATGGAACGGTGTGGGCGGTAAGCCTGAGGAAAATGAATCAATAGAACAAGCAGCTATCCGAGAATGCTACGAAGAAATAAAGGTCCTACCGATTGATATAAAACAAGTCGCAACCTTGAACTTCTACTTCCCAAATGATAAATCTGACTGGAACCAACAAGTTATAGTATGGGTATGTAAGGTATGGAAAGGCGAACCATCTGAGACAGAAGAAATGAAACCTCAGTGGTACGAGATTGAAGATATTCCCTATCAGTCAATGTGGAAAGATGATGAGTACTGGCTGCCTAAAGTTTTGGAAGGCAATTATGTAGAGGCTGAATTCATTTTTGATGAAGACGACAATGTATTAAGTAACAGTATCAGCGCAACGCCGTTTGACAAGTAAGTTTAGTTGCAATAGTTTGCACCTGACGCCTCCAATACGCAATCAAGACCCGAAAGGGTCTTTTTGTTATATTTAATGGTATGAAGTTGAAGCGAGGGTGGCGCGCGACTAAAATGTGGCTGGTGGGCCTCCTGTTATTTGGTGTTTGCTTTGGTTTGTTTGTTGCCAAGTATGGCATCCGCATTAACTATTGGTGGGCAGTATCAGTGCCGTTACTAGTTCTGATTGTGCGTAAGCCTAAAGCTCCAGCTCTCATGGCGATTTTTGTAATCGGGGCGCTGATAGGGATATTCAAAGGTCAGTTGTTCTACCAAAAGATGGTCCGATACGAGCAGTTGTACGGTTCGGTCGTTACTGTAAGCGGCCCAATTGCTGACGATATTGGCTATGACGAGAAAAAACAGACAGAATTTCACATTAGCCCTGTAACTATTGATGGTACAAGATTACCCGGGAGGGTGCGCATTCGTGGCTTTGGTGCGAGTAGCGTAGGCCGCGGTGATGTGGTATCGGTTACCGGGAAGCTGAATCGTACTTTAGGCAATAGTCGCCAGGGCAGTGTCAGTTTTGCGGAGATTAACGTCATTTCTAAGAACACAAGTTGGGTAGAAAAAATGCGTGGACGCTTTATTGCCAGCGTATATTCAAGTCTTCCCGAACCGCAGGGTAGCCTGGGTCTCGGATACCTTATGGGAATCAGATCAGCACTGCCTGAAGATTTTGCACTTGCGCTTTCGGTTGTCGGTTTAACTCATATTGTTGCGGTGAGTGGTTATAACTTAACTATTCTTGTGCAGTTTGTGAAGAAAATATTTGAAAAATATTCTGCGTATCAGACGGTCTTCTTCTCACTGCTTTTCATTGCTGGTTTTTTGGTTATTACTGGATGGAGTCCAAGCATTATGCGCGCTAGCATCATAGCTTTTTTCAGTTTACTGGCGTGGTATTATGGGCGAACTTTTAATCCACTGGTACTAATTTTACTGGGTGCGGCAATAACCGGTTTTATGAACCCGCTGTATATTTGGGGAGATGTTGGCTGGTATCTTTCATTCTTGGCCTTTGCGGGTGTGCTGATATTAGCGCCCCTTATTATTCACACATATTTTAAAGGTGAAAAGCCATTCTTTCTTCTTGCCGTGCTTATTGAAACCCTGGCTGCCCAGGCGTTTGCCCTGCCATTTATTGCCGTTATATTTGGCGAGGTCTCATTAATTTCGCCACTGGCAAACGTTCTGGTGGTGCCGCTAATTCCATTTGCGATGCTTATGATATTTATTGTAGGTGTTGTGGGTATGGTGTCTCCGGTTGTCGCCTTGTGGCTGGCGCTTCCTGTTAGAGCCCTGATGACTGTAACTGTATGGGTAGTAGAGAGGTTATCTACAATTCCATGGGCTCAGACTTCAGTGAAGCTTCAACCTTGGCATGCGGGTTGTATCTACGGTCTTTTGGGCTGCTTCTTGCTGTGGATGTGGCTGAAGAGCCGGGCTGGTCGTAAGACTGCCCGGATAGAAGCTGAATCTGTAGATTGGAATCTGTTATAATAAGTATATTACTTTGGTAAATAGTTAACGATAAATGTGATTTGGAGCAGAGCGACTTATGTCTGGACATAGCAAATGGTCAACCATTAAACGTCAAAAAGAAGCTACCGACGCCAAGCGTGGAGCGGCGTTTACTAAGTTGGGTAATCAAATAGCACTTTCTGCAAAGGGTGGTACGGACCCGAGCATGAACTCTGCTTTAGCGTTAGCTATAGAAAAAGCTAAGGCTGCTAACATGCCCCTGGCAAACATTCATCGCGCAATTGACCGCGTGAAAGACAAAAGCGCAGTAGCACTTGAAGAAGTAATGTATGAAGCGTACGGTCCGGGCGGAATAGGCATAATTGTTGAAGCCGCAACCGACAACAAAAACCGTACTTACCCAGAAGTTCGCACTGCACTAACAAAAAATGGTGGCACTATGGCTGATCCTGGTAGTGTGGCGTTTCAGTTTACCCGCAAAGGCGTAATTCGGGTTAAGGCGAGTGGTGAGGACGCATTACTTACAATTCTTGATTGTGGAGCTGAAGATGCCGTTGAAGAAGAGGGCGAGGTGATTGTATATACCGTAGCGAACGAACTAGCCAAGGTTCGTCAGGCACTGAAAGACGCTGAGCTTGAAATTATTGATGCCGAACTGCAGTATGTGCCGAACAACATAATTGAAATTAGCGATCCAGAAGTCGAACGCAAGATCATGAAGATTATGGATGCACTCGACGAGTTGGATGATGTCTCAAACGTTCATAGCAACTTCGACATAGCTTAATAAGCTTTATATCCTACAACTCCACGGTCTGTCATCCTGACCTGCCCGTCCTGTCGGCCAGACAGGCGGGACTTGCCATGCCCCGATAAGTCATCCTCGGGGTTTCAGCACCGCACTAGTGTTTTATCAATGAAGCGAAAATATTTCTTGCATTTTTTACAACACTGTCATTAAATAAGCATATGCGTAAATTAACCACCAAGTTATTAGTGGGTGTACTTCTACTTATGCTGAGTGCTGTTGTTCCTCATTACGTGCTCGCTACCGAAACCACACAGGCGTTACCAAAAATTAATGAAATTTACCCAAATGCACCCGGCTATAGTGAGCTGGGTTTTGAATTTATTGAACTATATAATTCTGGTACGACTAATCTTGATCTTTCGGTATTTCAAATTAAGCTGAAAGACAAAGCCGGACAACTAGACCTAAGTGGTAGCCTGGCTGGTGGTGAATACAAATCTTTCATTACACCATTTGCTCTGACTAATGGCGGTGGTACTATTCAACTGCTTCAAATGCAGTCAGGCCAGATGGTGGTTATTGAAGAGATTGCATATGGTGCTGGTGCAGCAGAAGATCAATCGTGGTCATATTTCTTAGAAGGCTGGGAGCTAACTCCGGTTACCAGTAATAATGTGAATCAAAGATACGCACCAGAGCCAGTTGATTTATGTCCGTTAACTCCCGAGATGGACACAGAGTTACCGGTAGGTTACGAATTAAATATTGATGGCGACTGTGTAGAATCGGTGTTGTCACCAATTCAATGCGATAATTCAGTAAGAATCAACGAATTTGTTTCTGACCCAGTAGGTCTAGAGGCTGATGGCGGGGAATTTATTGAACTTTATAACCCTGGAACTGAGGACGCATATTTATTGGGTTGCCATGTGAAATCGAGCAAGTCTTCCGCTCAGCTTGCGGTATTTACCACAGAGGACATTATTCCGCCGGGTGGTTATTTTGTAATCTCTACTACCGACAAGCTTACAAATGCCAGCGGAAGCATTACTTTCAGTTCCGCAAGTAGTGACGATATTGTGAGTTATAGTAATGTTCACGAAGGGGAATCTTTTTCATACTTTGCGGATGGTTGGAAGATTACAGATTCACTTACACCAAATGCCGTAAATCAGTATCATTTAAAAGATGAAGAATTAGCTGATGTTTCGGCGGGGGCCGATACGGCAATCTTGGCACCGTGTCCGGCTGGTAAGTATCGTAACCCAGAAACTAATCGGTGCCGTACCATTGAATTAGCAGACGCCGAGCTGGCACCATGTGATGAAGGTGAAACACGTAACCCCGAAACAAACCGTTGTCGAAAAATTACACTCGCCACCGCCACACTTGCGGCATGTCCCGCTGGTCAGGAGCGCAACCCATCTACTAATCGTTGCCGTAAAATAGCCGGTACAAGTGATGATACAAAGCCGTGTGAAGACGGGTATGAGCGTAATCCAGAAACGAATCGTTGCCGGAAGTTGGCAACAGCCAAGGGTGTTGTTGCGGGGGCGGCAACAACGAGCCCAAGTACGTCTCGGCTAGATCTTAGAATAATCCTTGTTGTTCTAGCGCTCGCCGTGGGTTATGGAATCTATGAATATCGGACAGACATGACTAACCTGTACAAAAAAGTTTCAGCAAAAATTGCCAAGAAGTAAGTTGCGCGTCCGTAAGGTTTTTGTTTTTGAGCCCTTATTCCCGCTATACTAGTAGGCATGCAGAAAGAACAGCTCCAGGAATATCTTGAATTTGCCAAAAATATAGCACGTGAAGCTGGCCAAGTGATGCACCAATATTACCGGGCTGATCAAAAGGTTGAAGAAAAGTCTGACCATTCACCGGTTACTGTTGCAGATACAATCATTAACAGCATGCTGATCGAGCGCGTGAAGAATACTTTCCCAGACCACGGAGTTATGGGCGAAGAAGAAAGCTGGCAGGCAGAGAAGCCGGTCGTGTGGGTGTGTGATCCAATAGATAGTACGGTTTCATTTATAGTTCATATTCCAACCTTCACCTTTGCGCTGGCACTAGTGGTTGATGGCGAGCCGCTAGTTGCAGTTGTATATAACCCAATGACCGACGAAATGTACTCGGCTATTAAGAATGAGGGTGCTTTTCGTAATAACACAAAAATTGCTGTTTCAAAACGTGGATGGGGCGACGGTGCACTACTGCTACGCAAAGCTTCTCCGCTCCAAAGTAATATTTTAGACAGATCAGACGTTGCGACCGAGCTTTACTCTCAAGGTGTTCGGCTAATTGCCAATCACGGGGCTGTTTGGTCAGGGTGTTTAATTGCAGATGGGTCAGTTGACGGCTACCTATACGAAGGCGATGGCCCACACGACGTGGCTGCAGTTAAGCTATTGGTTGAGGAAGCGGGTGGTAAGGTAACAGATTTAATGGGTGGTGATCAGCGCTATAACCAGCCAATAGGCGGCTCGATTGTCAGTAACTCTCATATTCATGCAAAACTCACAGATTTAGTAGGCGAACATGCGAATTCTCGGGATTGATCCTGGTACCGGTATAGTTGGCTTCGGTGTTATCGACGCAGATGGCATGAAGAAAACAATGGTTGATGCAGGAGTAATTCGAACACCTGCACATCAACCAGCGCACGAACGGCTATTAACTATATTTAATGAAATCACTGAGATTATAGCGCTTAATCAGCCACAGGTAATGGTGGTAGAACAGCTCTTCTTTGCAAAGAATGTTACCACCGCTATGACCGTTTCACAGGCACGTGGTGTAATATTACTTGCTGGTGAACAGGCTGATCTCTTAATAGCGGAATTTACGCCACTACAGATTAAACAAACTCTTACGGGCTACGGTAAAGCAGACAAAAAACAGGTTCAAGAAATGGTAAGAATTCAACTAAAACTAAAAGATGTGCCGCAGCCCGACGACTGCGCTGATGCCCTAGCCGCAGCACTTACATACGCTCCTTAACCCGGTTTCGTCATCCTAAACTTGGCTCAGGATCCAGTAATTATCATCGCTGGCGATACGATCATTCTAAGGACTAAAAACTACACACTAATCACTAAATTGATTTATTGTAAAAACTATTGACAAACATAAGCTTTTTTGCTATTATGAAATAGTAAACAACAAAACACAA
>CAZXUE010000023.1:12726-13171 GCA_964643895.1 uncultured Candidatus Saccharibacteria bacterium | reverse complement strand
AGGTTTTCAACTAGTATCAAGTGCTGATCTAACTATTTCTACAGCTGTGTCTTGTACGCGAGACCTTCTGAAGCTGCAACCTATTTGCCCTGGGAATTCGTCAGATACTACCGTACTTGCCGGAAATCGCGTATCAACAACGGCCTCTACTTGAGAAAGTAAGGCTCCCGCTCGTGAAGCCGCACTACGTGTTGATAGTCCAGCCTCCTCAAGTTCTGCCGCTATAACAGCCCTCGCCAGACGTACGCAGGAGCTACAGCTAGGGTTATCTCTCTTCGCTTCGCAAACCCCTGTTTCAATTGCAACTTGAGATCCGCCAGTGTTCATAATTTTAATTATAACATAATAGCTATATAGTTGTCAATTATTCGGGTCGTCCTTCGTCTCTTCTACAAGTTATGCTGTACATTTACATTGTTTTGTGTTATTGTAATAATATGATTGA
>CAZXUE010000023.1:10450-12716 GCA_964643895.1 uncultured Candidatus Saccharibacteria bacterium | reverse complement strand
GGATTATCTTTCTTCGCTTCGCAAATCCGTTTTTCATTTGAATTTTGCGGCTTGCAGTGTTCATAATTTTAATTATAACATAAGAACTATATGATTGTCAATAAGTTCGAACCGTTCTTCGTCGTGTCTACAAGTTACACTGTACATTTACGTAATTTTGTGTTATTGTAAAAGTATGATTGATCCTGAAAGATCGGCGCAGCCGTTGTCACCTATTGAAAGATGGGTTATCGAAACACGCCAAACGCTTGAGCAACAATTATTCGATGTTGATGCTGAAGTCGCCGAACGAAAAGATGCTTCAGATACAGTTGGGCTTCTTGTAGCAAATGGGGCCCATGAGGTGATTGCCGCACGATTAGATCATCTAGTTGAGTTAGAGTTAATGTTTGGGTTTGATTTTAGCCGACCAGTTTCAGTAGTGGAGGGCCTCCAATCGCATATTGAAAAGCTAGGTGCTGTATTAGAAGGTCAAACAAAAGTTGCGAATAGAGTAGGGGCTCACACCGCGCCCCTTGGTATGCACGCCGCTTCAGTTGAAGAGGCGAAAACACGCGCCCAACTTGGTGATACGGTCGCTCTTATGCGTTGCCTTGCCGATGATCTAGAACTCGACATCCCTCAGTAAACGCTGGTAGCCAGCGCTATTTAAATTTCAGCCCAGCAAGACACTTGCAACCTCAGCAGACACAAGTTGTTACGCTTGTAAAACCCGAAACACAAAATCACACCCCGCCATCACGTTCGAGGTAAGGGGGTCTAGCAAACCCTCGGCAAATAAACTATGTCTTTCGATTAGGATTAAGTTGACACACAAGATGT
This sequence comes from uncultured Candidatus Saccharibacteria bacterium, assembly GCA_964643895.1. Lineage (GTDB taxonomy): Bacteria > Patescibacteriota > Saccharimonadia > Saccharimonadales > UBA7683 > UBA7683. Next base: position 11,894 of record CAZXUE010000023.1, on the reverse strand, counting down.
GTTTGTTTGTAGTTTGAACTGTACTATTGACAAATATTTCTTTTTGTGCTAGTATGCAGTGGTAATCTTAAAAACAAAAGGGAAGTAAAAATGGAAACTACAACACAACCAAACTCTGCGGAACTGAATAAAATTCACACTCAAGAAGAGGAAACTCTTGCTGAGTGGGCAGGCGAAGATCTTTCAGCAGAGGATCGAGCCGTACTTGCAGAGCTAAATGATGAAGCGCGAGAACGGCGCAGAAGTGATGGCACAGAATTATTTAGAGCCAAGCAGCTAGCAGCAAATATTGTACAAGCCGCCAGAGAACAAGATGCAGCGCAAGCTGACAACGACTGGACAAGAAACCCAGACGCCAACTAGTAGAAACACCTGTTTGTGCTCTCGCTCACGATTTAACGCTTCTTTTGCTTCGGAGGCGTTAATATTATGAACCACCTACAGCAAAGTCTCCTATAGTCGCTTACCTTTATTCGTAATTAGAACGACTATCCAACAGCTCCGTACTACAAATGTTTTAACTGGTGGCGAAGGTGTTCGGCTTGGGTGTTTTTAGTTTTTAGCTCTTCTCTGCTTTCAATTACGAGGGCTTCAGGGGCGTTTTTGACGTAGCTTTCGTTACTAAGACGCTTTTCAAGCGCCTCAATGGTTCGATCTACCTCGGTTAGCTTCTTCTCGAGGGTTTCTTTGTAGGTTTGGATTTGTTCTTGGTCGAGGTCGAGCCAGACATGTTCGTGGGTAGAGGTAAGCCGTAAGCCGCCTTCTTCATCTGTTGTTTGAATATACCCGACTTTGGTCATTTTGCGGATCAGCTCGGCATTTTCTAATACGAGCTGACTACTGTTGGTAAGTAAAGCTATATCGGTTGAGCCAACAATACTAAGAACTTCCCGGGTTTCGGTAATAATGCTCTGTAACTGCTCGAATTGTTGGGCGGCAGCTGGATCGTATTCAGCCCGTTCTGGCCAAGCTGTGCTGATGAGAAGTGTTTCATCGGTACCTACTAAGTCGAGGGTCTGCCAAATGGTTTCGGTAACGAATGGTGCAAACGGATGAGCAATCTTTAAACATGTTTCAAGCGCCCAGATCATCACAGAGGCGTTGAGAGCGGTTTTTGAGGCTTCGAGGTACCAATCAGCCATTTTGTCCCAAACGGTGTGGTAGACGGTCTCAAAAGCCTCAGCGAAGCGGTATTCTTCCAGCAATTCAGCTACTTGATTGACGGCAGCGTCAAGTTCACGGACGACCCAGTGGTCAGCGGGGGTTGAGGGCCGAGGTTTGTTGGTTGCGGTTCGTTGGTCATCTGCTGCTTGCTCCACAAATCTAGCCATGTTCCAGAGTTTGTTGGCAAAATTACGGCCGGCGATCACTTTATCACGGCCAAAGGCTTGGTTCTGGCCCGCGGAACGCGAGGTAATCAACCCCATCCGGAGTGCATCTGAAC
>CAZXUE010000023.1:0-10350 GCA_964643895.1 uncultured Candidatus Saccharibacteria bacterium | reverse complement strand
TGGTTCTGGCCCGCGGAACGCGAGGTAATCAACCCCATCCGGAGTGCATCTGAACCGAACTCTTGCATAATCTCCTGCGGGTTAACCACGTTTCCTTTGCTTTTACTCATTTTCTGACCATGAGGGTCGAGCACCAAGCCATGGAGGTAAACATCTTTAAACGGTACCCGATCTTCGCCGTACAAGCTGAGCATAATCATGCGCGATACCCACGGGAATAAGATGTCGTGGCCAGTTTCCATCACAGCATTCGGGAAGAATTCAGCAAGCTCGCCGCTATCGTGATATTTGGTGGTGATAAACGGCCACTGCCCAGATGAGAACCAGGTATCGAAGGTGTCGGGATCACGCTGGTATGTCTTGCCACCTTTCGTAATGCTCTCCTCCCCTACTCGCTCGTCAAAAATCCAATCCTCGGGATCATCAATATTTTGAAAGGCTGGGATTGGAATGCCCCACGGAATTTGCCGCGAAATGTTCCAATCCTTTAAATTCTTGAGGTAATTGACCAATACTCTCCCTTTATTTTCTGGATGAAAGGTTACATCGCCAGCCTCGATTGCTGCAATTGCCCGCTCGGCTAACGGTGCTACTGAAATAAACCATTGGTCTTTGAGAAGCGGCTGAATAGGTGTGTCGCATTTATAACAATGTCCGACGCTATGTTCGTATTCTTTTGCCTCGGTGAGTAGATTGAGCTGTTTCAGATCAGCCAGAATGGCCTCACGCGCTTCAAGCACCGTCATATCACGATACTTTTCTGGCGCATTTTGGTTCATTAAGCCGTCTATGCCAATTACGCTAAAGCGTGGGAGCTCGGGGTGCCGCTCCACCACATCAAAGTCGTTTGGATCATGGGCTGGCGTAATCTTCACGGCGCCGGTGCCAAACTCGGTATCTACCATTTCATCAGCAATGATCGGGATAGTTCGTTCAGTTAGCGGCAACGCGATCTCTTTACCAATAAAGCGTTTGTAGCGCTCATCCTCAGGATTTACCGCCACTGCTACATCACCTACCATTGTTTCTGGCCGAGTGGTGGCGATTTCTATCAGATCAGAGCCATCCGCAAGCGGGAATGCAATAGTCCAAAGATACGACTTTTCGTTCTTAAACACCACCTCGATATCCGCAAAACTCGTTCCATGTGTAGTACAGTAGTTTACGATGCGTTCACCTCTGTAAATAAGCTTGTCGTCCCACATTTTTTTGAAGGTTTTGTAGGCAGTATTAACCACCGCATCATCCAGAGTGAAGACTAGCTTACTCCAATCGCAACTGGCCCCAAGTTCACGCAACTGGATTTCCATATTACCCCTGTTTTTGGCAACAAAATCCCAGGTTTGCTGGTAGAGCTCATCACGAGTGAAATCAAAACGGCTCTTGCCCTCTTTCTCAAGCTGGCGTTCATAGACCACCCAGGTTTCAAATCCAGCATGATCTGTTCCGGGAACGTATACTACCCTCTCCCCTTTCATGCGGTGGTAGCGGATAAGACCGTCTTGTATAGCGTTACCAAGGGCATGCCCTAAATGCAAGTTACCATTGGCATTTGGCGGTGGCATGACAATACTGTAAGGAATGCCCTCCCCTTTCGGTCGAAAAGCACCGCTCTGCTCCCACAGGGCATAAATATCAGCTTCGTACTGGTTTGGTTCGTATATTTTTGGTAAATTCATGAGCTATTTCTTTCAGATATTTAAGAATGATTTAATATTTGCGTTCATGTGAAATTTATATTCTAAAAATGAAAGGATTCTTAACTTTTTGGCTAGGCCACCCTACCACGCACCGTTCCCAGATGTAACTGCTTTATATCTGCACACATATTACCTCAAGTATACCAACCTTCTACCTCTATAACAACTTGACAAAATACTTGAGTTTTGCTATAATGATGTCATGAACCGTGTAGTCGAGTTGAGCGGCCCCGAGAGTATTGTAGAAGCTGTAGAACGATCACAGGAGCCGCAGATTGATTTGATAGTCATTAGAGGGCTTGTCACTGGTAGCTTAATGAAATCATTGATTGATGGATCTAGACAAAGTGATGCGGTGAATACTGCACGCTTGTACAACGAAGTTAGCGGCCTCGCAGGTGCTGACGAATATGTTCGAAGCAGGTGGACCGCAGTGGGGTATCGCGGATATGAATTGTATGACAAGCGTACAAACTTGGGCTTTCTCGACCTTCATAGACAAAGTGGCATTTCCACCCACGTTGATTCGACCATAAAAAATTGGCTTTCAGCAATCGCACAGATAAGCATTTGTACTAGCGGAAAAAGAACATTCTTGGCCGAACGATTGCCAGAGACATTTTACGGTGAGGACGGTGGTTTCCAGTTTGATGAGTTTAATGCATTCATCGGCTTTGGAAGTTCTTTGAGTCAGGAGATTAGCGCTGGTCGAGTTCCAAGATCGAGCGTTGAAGTTACCGAAGGTGATGCGATTATTTTTGCGCACCACCCTGTAATAAATTTACATGCCGCGCGGTCAGGACAGCTCGGCTATTTAACTGGTCGGCACAAGAAACTGCGCAGTAGCTACTTACAGCGGCCAGGTGGGCTTGGTTTCTAGATGGCGGGGATCTACCGGGTCTTCGTTTTTTGATTGAAAATACGCTCTTGCGCCAATCATGGCGGCATTATCAGTGCAGAGGATTTGAGGTGCGTACTTGATTTCTAGGGGGAGAGAGGCGGAAAGTGCCCTGCGAAGGGGGAGAGAGGCAGCAACGCCGCCACCAATGATAACGGTTTTGGGCTGAAACTCTTCAAAAGCGGCGTTGGTTCTAGAAACCAGGTAGTTGATGGCTGTAGCCTCAAAACTAGCTTCAAAATTAGCTCTCTGAGGCTCAGAGAGTAGGGCAGAGAGCTCAAATGAGGGAAAGTCGTGTGATTTATCACATTCTTTTTGGACAGCCCTTAGAAGCGCTGTTTTAAGGCCGGAGAAGCTGAAGTTGTAGGAGGCCTCAGTTCTTAAATCTTGGTTCTTAGATAAAGAAGTTGGGTCCCCGATATTTTCTCTAAGCCCTGACGATTGGGATCTAAGATCTACCAGCCCTGGGTCTATTGACGAAACTTTAGGGGTCGGCAAGTGATAAACCCCGGCGTCACCGCTCTGAGCCAACTTAGAGAGGCTCACGCCACCAGGGTAGGGGAGGCCGAGTACTTTCGCAGCTTTATCGAACGCCTCACCAGCAGCATCATCAGTAGTGCGGCCAATCACACGCCAATCTTTGTGATTTGTAGCATACATCAGTTGCGTGTGACCACCGCTGACAATTAGGGCTAGGATTGGAAATTCCGGTTGCTCTATCGGATAAGGGGTGGTGTATGATGGCCCTACAGTGAACCAGTTAGCGTATACGTGGCCAAGAATGTGATGAATAGGGTAGAGAGGCTTATTAAGACTCCAAGCCAGTGTTCGGGCCGTTAGCACTCCGATAAGAAGCGACCCTAGCAAGCCCGGCCCCTGTGTAACCGCAATGGCATCAATGTCATCCCAGGTTGCACGAGCGTCATCAAGGGCCTGTTGTACCACTGGAAGCATCACCTCAATATGACTCCGGGCTGCCACCTCTGGCACCACACCGCCAAAAGCCTTGTGCAGATCAATCTGCGAGTTCACAACAAGAGAGAGCACTCGCTTGCCATCTTCTACCACAGCAACCGAAGTCTCATCACAACTCGTCTCAATCGCAAGTATTTTCATCAAAAATAGTATACAGCACGCAAAAAGTGGCGTATTCTACTGACATGTCAGAGATTGGCGGGTTCATAACACCAGATGGACTTACGTACTACCTAGAAGATCTGCACACACAACTTTGCGGCGGTATGGAGGCTGGTGAAATTACGTTTCGTGAGATACGCAGCGAGGGAGCTGCAGCCGCAAATACACCTTGGGCAAGAGCTGAATTCGCAGATGGCCATTTGCAGCAACTAGCTTTTGTAAAACCCACAGAAACTGTGGGCGGTGTCCAGTACGTGCATAGTGTACTTTATCTGCCTCAAGAGTTGGCAGGAAGACGGTGGATCCAGACAACTGAACATCTTTGTGTGAATGATGTGGTCTCCTGTGTCACGACGTATGCCGAACCAGATGAGATCGATACTCTTGCTGGTGAAGTACAAGCGTTCATACTAGACGCAATAAGCACGGAGCGTTATGATCGATCGCCAGAGCATGCGCCGGCGTTTTATGCTGCCGGCTATCCAGTGAGAAGCTGGCGTATGCAGCAGTTGCTAGAAAAGGTTCGACGGGCTGGCGCAATTGGCGTCAAGGCGTTTGGATATAGCTCACCACACGCCATGATGTTGGGAGTATGGCGACCCGAAGAGCTTTGACTCTAGGGAAAACGCATGCTACTGATGAGCAGTAATCAGATGGTATAATAGCCGCTATGGTAAATCCTAAAAAAGTTGTGCGTAAAGTACTCTCTGGCAAACTGTTGCGTTCTATTGAAAGCGAGTACCGCCTAGCACGTGCCAGCTATGCCAACGCTCGCTTTTTTTGGCCCGCAAAAGGCATGCGTGTCGTCATGATTACCGGCACCAACGGCAAAACCACGACCGCGCATTATCTGTTCTCGATTCTGCGCAGTGCTGGATATTCGGTTGGGATGCTCTCAACCGCTGAATTTCGTATTAACGAGCGGGTGCAGATTAACGACACCAATATGACCGCCATTGAACCAGTGTTACTTCGTCGATACCTTGCAGATTTTAAAGCCAATCAGGTGGATTTTGTTATTTTAGAGGCCACCAGCCAAGCACTCGATCAACACCGCCTCTTTGGCATTCCTTGCGAGGTAGCCGTGATGACAAACCTCACTCAAGATCATCTGGACTACCACAAAACTATGGAAAAATATGCCGAGGCAAAGGCGCAACTCTGGAAGCTCCAGCCAAAATACAGCATCTTGAATAAAGATGATTCGTGGTTTAAGTTCTACAAAACGAAGGCCGATCAGGTAAAAAGTACCGTCATCACCTACGGAACTAGCAAGGCAGATATTACGGTTACTGACTATAAGGCCACCAAGGCGGGTAGCAGCTTTACGCTTGGTTTTGCAAACGGGAAATCGGTGGTTTCATCTGCATTAGCGGGGGAGTACAATGCGCTCAATTCTGGGGCCGCCGCCGGGGCAGCGATTGCGCTTGGATTAAAAGAAGAGCAGGCGGAAAAGGGTATAGAGGCATTAAAGAGTGTTTCGGGAAGACTTGAGGAAGTGCCGATAAAAAAACCGTTTCGGGTAGTGGTAGATTACGCTCATACACCAGACGGACTAGAAAAAGTGTTAGTGGCTGGAAGGGGATTAGTGCAAAAAAGTGGCAGGTTATGGCTTGTATTTGGCGCTTGTGGTGACAGAGATCGAGGCAAACGACCTGTGATGGGAGCTATTGCGATGAAACAAGCTGACAATGTGGTTCTCACCGATGAGGAATCTTATTCCGAAAATCCCGCACAGATTCGCAACGAAATCCGGGCTGGCATGAAGCCTGCGCGCGGTAAAAAAACAGAGGTCGTTGAGATTGCTGATCGCAAGAAGGCCATTCACCATGCGTTAGAGAATGCCAAAAAAGGCGATCTAGTGCTTATAACAGGCCTCGGTCACGAACAATACCGCATTATTGCCGGCAAACGGGTCCGCTGGAACGATGTTGAGATAGTGAAGAAACTATTAAAAACATAGCTCGCTCAAGAAGCTTTTAATCTGGGGTCTTGTCATCTAAGTCCCCCTGATATTGTACGGTTAGAATGCGAGTTTTTGCGCTATTTCGGCCAGGGCTGCGTGATCTGGCTCTCTGTCTTCTGGCGGTAAGTGGCGCAGTTCTTGCGGTGAGCTGAATGGAAACACGTTCACGTGAGCATGATTAGCAACACCGAAACCTTCTACAATCACCCCTACTCGAGCTTTATCGGCAAACACATTTCTCATCTGTTGACCGACTTTCTGAACAGTGTTCATAAGTGCTTGATACGCACCTTTTTCAAGATCCCAGATAGAATCAACTTGCACCTTCGGGACTACCACCACATGACCCGGCTGGGCAGGATTGATATCCATAAAGGCCAATGTGTGTTCATCTTCATAGACCTTATGACAAGGGATTTCACCTTTAATAATCTTCGTGAAAATTGAATCTTGCATACGTTTTATTGTAGCAGTCGAGAACTAACGCTTCAAAAATGCGCGATCTTTCTTCATACTAGAACAAGAATACAAACGTGAAGCGGTGGGCAGAGGTATATGTGTCGGAATATCAGTGGTACCCCGAGCCTCATAGGGGAATAAGGCGGTGGACCCGAAATCTGCTTGCTTTGGGCGCTTTAAGTGCAGCAACTGCGCCCGCGGCGATGCAGGTATTCCCGGCCGAAACTGAGTGTGGACCTCACCGTTGTGAAGTTGCAGTAACACTTGACCCGTATACCGAGGTTGATTCTGGCGGGTTTGGGTCTGGCCGTTTACCGCTCCGGAAAACCTCTGGTTTACCGCTCGGTATCGAGATAGATCTTGGCGAAGTGCCAACACAAAGTGCAACAGAGGAACGACTACCAGATATCCTTGATGTAAATAAAAACCCGGATGAAGAGACACTTCGGCAACTTGCCCAGCTCTACATGGGGGTAGAAGATAGTGCTCAGAAAGTAAAAGATGATGTGGTAAAACAACTCGGTCTTTTAACACTTGGGTCTGCCGCCTTTTATGGCGGCCTCTTTACTGTTATTGGCCCACAAAGAAGGCAGGAACTTACGGACCGCATGCGACAGAGAAAGACCTGGGCAGTACCGTTTAGCATGGCACTGATTTTAAACATAGCCCCGTTTTCACTTCAGGAGCAGGAAGCTTCCTCGGGGTGGGACACAACTCATGACCTCTTTGTGAATACACCCCTTGAGGGGCTCGAAACCAAGGGAGCATACTTGCGGTACGCGGTTATGGGCATACGAGAGCTCATCGACTATCGAGCCGACTATGATCGGTACTACGAACGGGCGGCAGAAAACGCAGTAGACATGATTGAAACCGACAGAGAGTTTATGGCGATATCTGAGAGGCACCGAGATCCAATCATAGTCATTCGCACCAGCGACGAGCACTGCAATATGGGTATGAATACGGTGTTCACCAGGAGTGCCGAAGCTGCCGGGGCCACAATCTGGGTTACAACTGGCGATGTAGCAATTGGCGGTACTCCTATCGATAAGATCTGCGTAGAGCAGATGGCAAAAAATATGCCCGAGCTACGCATTGTCGCACCCGGAAACCATGATGGGCCCGAACTGCGCAGAGTGTTTGCAGCAAACGGTTTTACTGTTGTGGATGGCACTATTCAAGAAGTTGGTGGACTACGTTTCGTTGGCATACCTGACCCAAATTACTCTGTTTTTGGCAAAACCGAGCGTTATAACAGCAGAATTTCACGCCAAATGGGTGTAGAGCTTCTCGGTACCGCTTGTGCGGCAGAGCAGCCACTGATAGCGCTCGGTCATGCAAACGGCAGTATCCGGCCTATTATTGATGCTGGCTGCGCAACCTACGGCTTCTCCGGCCATACTCATAAAGAATCTACGCTGTTGCTCCCTCGACAAGATGACAGAGGAGGGCTCATCTTTACAGCCGGCACCTCTGGAGGCGTAGAAGACGGCGCTATCAGCGTCAACAAACTGCGTGCGCCCGCCGTGTTCTACTTTGATGTATACACCCAAAATGGCGAGCTACAGGAAGTGTGGAGAGTTACTATATCACCAGATCAGACCGCAAAGTTAGAGCCGGTATCATTTGAAAATCTTTAAGACGGGACTGAAAAGGCTTAATTTTTCACACACCTAGCAAGTAGCTCGTCAGAGATCACCATTAAACTTCATTATCTGACGATATTGGCAAAGCCACAAGTTCACAGTAACGAACTGCCGAACGTTCAAGACCCAGCCAATCAAGAGCATTTAGGAGAACTTCTTCGGCATCTTGCTCGGCAGCATCAATGTCCTCACCCTGTAGTGCGTACATTACACCGAGGTGTTCATCAACCCGATTATCAACACCGCAAACTCGGCCCAGCTCTTTCAAGAGACGCAGGTCGATACTCGGATGCCTCTCGACACCTGCCGGCCAATCAATTAGCACGTACGCCGCCCATCTACCCACTTCACGCACTCGTTGTTGCGCTATTGTAGGCACGTAATCTTCTCTAGCCTGCACCGAAGGTTCAGGCGACGGCAACAACGTGAGACGGCGATTCATATTTAAAGAGTATCAACAAAGCCTTCTCAACGCCAAGAATACTCAACGCATTAACAAGCGTCTCTATTTCTCAGTATATTGGGGGAGGGATAAACGCTTGTGATCGAACCAACGGGTTCAAATACCTTTTTCTTCAACAAAAAGAAAACTCGGGAAAATCTAACGATCTTCCCGAGCCTTCTCCTGGCGGAGAGGGAGGGATAGCGCACTTCGTGCTTTTCCGCTTCGCTTCACCGAACCTGAGGACCGAATCCTTTTCGCTTCACAAGAAGAGAAACGCCCAGACAAAAGTCTGAGCGCTCCTCTCCTGGCGGAGAGGGAGGGATTCGAACCCTCGGTACACGTGAATGCACACTTGTTTTCGAGACAAGCCAGTTCAACCACTCCTGCACCTCTCCGTGTTAGCATTCACTTCAAGTTCCGGTTTAGGGCTACTTCTCAAAAGCCTACACATTCCGTTATGCCTCTTCTCAATTTAAGAAAGTCGCGTTGCCTTGTTTCTTAAATTGGTGGTTTTACTATACACCATACGTATGCTACCAACCACTACTACCGACCGAGATGGTTATGCTTTGATTTGACGTACTCACATGCAATAGTAGGGGTCATGAAGCGCCCCGAAGTTACAGCTGAGAATCACCATGCATTATATGAATACTATTCCCAGCGAACTCCCAATAAACAGTTGGCAAAGATTGGCCATAAGATCTTAGGGTCCGTTATTAGACCGCAGATTACCTGGGATGAGAACGCCGAAGAAGCCGTAAAAGACCAGCTTGCCAATAATAAACCGTTACTGCTTGCTTTTAAGCACATCAAATCCATGGACGTGGTGCTGCCAGCAGTCCTGCTACAACGCGAGCCAACCTTGCACCCGATGATTGGTCGTTCTCGTATTCTCGCCAAAAAGAGTCTATTCATGAATCCTATACTACGGCGCTTACTTGACGGACTTGGCGCAATTCCCACTTTTCGACCCAAAGATCGAACCGGAGCTACAGTAAGTGGCCTTACCGATAGCCTCTTGCACGCGATTGTGGAGCGTCAGAATTGGGGTGAACATATTGCTGGCTTCCCCGAAGGAGAACGAAGACCCAATCAACCAGGTACAGTACAAGAGCTTAACCGCGGACTCGTCGAGGTCGCTACCCGTGCTCAATCACCTGATGATATACTGCCAGTTGCAGTTGGCGTTGCCTACGCACCCGGCAGGTTTACAGGGCGTATCGCGCTACATGTTACAACATGTCCGGCTTTCACAAATGGCGCTGCAGACGGGCTAGATGCTTTACGCAGGCACTTACAATATGCCACCACAATGGCCAATCAAAATCTTACAGGCATTGACTAGAAAATAATTTTATGTTAATATAGTTACTGTACAATTAGGTACGGATTTTATTTCTATGATTTCATATCTTCGAGCCACCAGCCATCGGCCCAGCATTGCAAAGCGCCAAACGTTACAACCAGGCAGCTGGGTTCGTTGCGAGAAACCCTCTGAAGAAGAGCTGGCTGAATTAGTAGCGCTCGGACTTGAAGCCGACATTCTAACAGATGCCGTCGACCCACATGAGATACCGCGTGTAGAGCCAGAAGGGGAGTGGATTTACTTTATTACTCGCTTGCCTGATACCGATGACGATTTTAACGACTTTACCACGCCAATTCTATTTGCACTTGGAAAACAATACCTGGTGACATTAAGCAGAGACTCGCTTGGTCGCCTCTGGCAGCCGTTTATCGAAAAAACCCGCACTGCCACCACGCAGCAAGCAAAGTTGTTTCTACTCATGATGGAGGCTATTACACAGCAGTATCAGCGTCGGGTTGCTTCAATTAACCGCCAAATGCGTGCCGTGACAAGCGATGTGACTAACCTGAACCCAAAAGACATTACGGTTTTGGTAGAGTACGAACGCAAGCTCAATGACTACCTCGACGCGCTGATACCCACCAATACGGCGCTAGAGAAGCTTCTGAGCGGAAAACTGCTCAAGCTCTACGAAGACGACAAAGACCTCGTAGAGGACCTCTCTGTAGATGTAGAGCAGCTGATTGCACGCTGTAAGAGCCTGCTACGAACCATTACCAACGTG
>CAZXUE010000022.1:0-13859 GCA_964643895.1 uncultured Candidatus Saccharibacteria bacterium | reverse complement strand
AAAGATATTCAGACATACCGTGGTATTAGCCACAAAAATGGACTTCCCGTATGAGGTCAACTCACTCGTACCAATGGTCGAACGAAGCGCGGTAAGCGTGTTGCAGTGGGCGGCACACAGAAGAAGGCTGCGTCTAAGACGTAAGATTAGGATTATTATATGGCAGAAACAACTACAGCAAAACGTAAGAAGGCGAAGCGAATTGTTCCAGCAGGACAGCTCCACATTAAAGCGACCTTCAATAACACTATTATCAGCATCACCGACAAAAAAGGTGAGGTAGTAGCTACAGCTAGTGCTGGTGCATGTGGCTTTAGAGGTAGCAAAAAAGGCACCGCCTACGCTGCTCAAATCGCAAGTGAAAAAGCATTGACCACTGCGAAGCAAAATAACGGCCTCAACACCGTAGCTGTATTTATCAGCGGTATCGGCCAAGGTCGTGATGCAGCTATTCGTGCTGCCGCTACGATTGGTATTGAGGTTGAAAGTATTACTGACAAAACCGGCGTTCCGCACGGTGGCGTTCGTCCGAGGAAAGTGAGGCACCCATAATGGCACGAGATCGATCCCCAATTGTTAAGCAAAGTCGCCGAGAAGGCTATGCTCTCCATCCAAAAGCACATAAAATCATGGTTAAGCGCACCAACATCCCCGGTGAACATGGCGGCGGCCGCCAGCAAAAACCAAGCGGTTATGCCTTACAGCTTCGCGAAAAGCAGAAAGTCCGCCGTTTATACGGCCTTCTGGAAAAGCAGTTTAGCAACTTAATGAAAGAGGCCAACCGCTCAAAGGGCCAGTCTGGCCAGGTTCTGCTGCAACTACTTGAACGACGTTTAGATAATGCAGTTTACCGAGCTGGGTTTGCTACTTCTCGCCGAGCCGCGCGTCAGTTAGTTGGTCATGGCCACTTTACCCTTAACGGTCGTCGAGTAGACATTCCATCCATTCGTGTAAGTGAAGGTGATGAAATCGTTGTTCGCAGCAAAAGTACCGCTAACGAGTATTTTAAGCAACTGGCTGATGTAGCCAGCGCTGCTAACCAACCAAGTTTAAGCTGGCTCACGAGCGATGTTAAAAAGCAAACCATAAAAATTACTGGCTTGCCCACTCGCGAAGAAGCCGAAGTTGATATTAATGAGCAACTGATCGTTGAGTACTACTCACGCTAAGGCATGATAATTCTATAGGAGAAAAGATATGTCAAAAATGATTCACAACCCAACACTAGCATCAGTTGATGACCACTCGAGCGTAAGCGCGACCTTTGTCATCGAGCCACTTCATACTGGATACGGCATGACCCTTGGCAACAGTCTGCGCCGCGTGCTGCTTTCTTCAATCGAGGGCGCCGCTGTGGTTGCCTTTAAGATCGAGGGAATTACCCACGAATTTACAACCGTTGAAGGTGTCAAAGAAGATGTCGTAGATATCATGCTCAACCTTAAGCAAGTCCGTTTCAAAGTTTTTACCGACGAGCCGCAAATTGTTCGTATTGAAAAGAAGACCAAAGGGGCGATTACCGCTGCTGACATCAAGACTACCGATCAAGTTGAAGTTATTAACCAAGACCAAATAATTGCAACCCTTGATAGCGCTAAGCCATTTGTCATGGATATTCTTGTTGAATCCGGTCGCGGTTATCGAACAATCGAGGCAGCACCAACCGAAAGCCGCCCAAGTGACATGATCGCTGTTGATGCCATCTTTAGCCCTGTGCTGCGTGTCCGCTACAAAGTAGAGAGCACTCGTGTTGGCCAGATGACCGACCTCGACAAGCTCCTGCTTACCGTTGACACCGATGGCTCGCTTACCCCACGCGAAGCTTTTGAAGAAGCGGCAGCCATCTTAGTAAACCAGTACACAGCGCTTGCCGGCACTACAACAGTTGCAGCCGCTCAACCACTTACCCAAATGGGGGGCGATGACGAAGCAGCTGAGCTGATGACCCCTATTGAGGATCTCAACTTGACCGCTCGAACAGCAAATGCACTACTCAACAATGGCATTAAAACCATTGGCGACCTAGTAACACTTGGTGAGGTTGAACTACGTGAGCTCAAAGGCTTTGGCAGCAAAGCACTGGACGAAGTTAAAGATAAAATGGCTGAATTGGAGTTCTAAATGCATCGTCACGGATATCAAGGTCGTAAATTTGGCAGAGAGCGTGATCAGCGACGTGCGCTGATACGCAGCCTTTCAATTGCACTTGTCGAACATGGTAGCATTGAAACCACTCTTCCAAAAGCCAAAGAGCTTCGACCGAATTTTGAAAAATTAGTAAGTAAAGCGAAAAAAGGTGATCTTCACAATCGTCGACTTATTGTAAGCACTCTCGGCAGTGTTCCCGCAGCACACAAGTTAGTCGATCAAATTGCTCCAGCAATGCAACGCACCAGTGGCTACCTGCGAATTGAACGCACCAGTCTTCGCCGCGGCGACAACACTCAAATGGCACGTATTAGCTTTGTTGATGATATTAACGTAAAGCCTACCGAGAAGAAGCCCGCCGCAAAAGCTGAAGCAAAGGGAGAAAAGTAATGAGTAAGACTTATTCTGCAAAACCAACCGAGGTTACGCGTAACTGGCTGCTCATTGACGCCTCAGAAGCACCACTTGGCCGCATTGCCACTGTTATTGCAAGTCATTTGACCGGCAAGAACAAGTCGATGTACACACCTCACATTGATTGCGGCGATTTTGTTATTGTTATCAACGCTGAGAAGCTGCAGGTTACCGGCAACAAGCTCGAAGCAAAAAAATATTATAGCTACAGTGGCTTTCCTGGCGGCCTAAAAGAAGCAACCTTGAAGGAACAGATGGCAAAAGACCCAACTGTAGTAATCAAAGCAGCAGTAAAAGGTATGGTTCCAAAAAATAAACTCGCAGCTGACCGCCTGGCGCGTCTTCGCGTATTTGTTGATGAAAACCACACCCACGCAGCACAACAACCTAAGAAAGTTGAGGTAAAACGTGGCTAAAAATGATTATTTCTACGGCCTCGGCCGACGCAAAAGTGCCACCGCCCGCGCTCGTCTTATTGGCGGTAAAGGGGTAATAACAGTAAACGAACAGCCTGCTACCGAGTATTTCAACGGTAACGAAGCCTTCGTCTACGAGCTAACCGAGCCACTTCGTCTGCTCCAGAAAACCGATAGCTTCGATATCAGCCTCAAAGTTGATGGTGGCGGCCATCACTCACAGGTTGGTGCTAGCAAACTTGCTATCGCTAAAGCGTTAAGTATCATGAACGATGATCTACGCTCAACCCTCAAAAAGGATGGCCTCCTCAAGCGCGACCCTCGCGAAAAAGAGCGAATGAAGCCTGGCCTTAAGGGCGCACGACGCAAAGAACAGTTCTCAAAGCGTTAAGCAAAAGTCTAACCCAAAAAAGAGCCTCTCAAGGGGCTCTTTTATATTGAAACAACACAATCACAGCAAATCTAAATACCAAGCCAAAACCAGCCTACAATACACTGTCATCCCGACCGAAATGGAGGGATCTGGTAAACCCTTAACAAATAAGGTAGATCTTTCGACAAGCTCAAGATGACAAACAAAGGGGTTGTTATTTTGTGATTGGGATAACAAAAACTTGACAAGCAATCATAAAGTGTGATACTATAAGGAGATAGAGTGATAACACTCTCGACAAATCGCTGAGCAATAAGTATACTCTACCTATTCATTATGAAACAACGCATACACACAAGCAGTTATTGGTTTACCGACACTTCCCGTGGCGGTTTGTTCCGTGTGTTTGTATAATTTTAATAGACACATCAAATATATCGAAAAGATCGCCACAACAGGCGATCATTTTTAATTAACCAGGAGAATACTTACTATGAAGAAAATATTAATCATCGGCGGCATGGGACCACAAGCGAGCCTCATACTGCATCAAAAAATTGTAGAAATGTCAGTAAAAAAAGGTGCGAAACACGGGAATGATTTTCCGGAAGTTACACACCTTTCTATACCAGTGCCGGAATTTATTGATAAAAAATCCGAGTTGCGCCAGGCGTTGCAAGCTATCAAGGAGCAACTTTATTATCTTTGGAGACAAAAAATTTACGCATATCGTTATTGCATGTAATACTGCTCATCTTTTTGCCAATGACATAAGCAGCCTACTCAATCAGCCCATCACTTCGCTTATAGATGCAACAAGCGACGAAGTTAGCCGAAGGCACATCCATAAAGTTGGCATACTCGCCTCGCCAAACACAATTCGTACAAAGTTACACAGAGAAATCTTTGAAATGAGTGAAGTTTTGACGCTGGACGAACGAGGCATGAGTGAAACAAGTAACATTATTCACGGAGTAATCGCAGGAAAACAAAACTTAGCTCAAAAGTTAGAAAATCAGATCGATAGCTTATTAGCTAATGGCGCTCAACAAGTGCTTCTTGGGTGTACTGAGCTATCTGTCATCAATCACTCCGAACGTTTCCGACGCACAATCGACCCACTAAACATAATTGTTGAAAGGATACTAAAATGACCATACCACCAGAAAGACAAAATGAACTCACTAAGCTGGCTACAGACGATGAGGCAGTACTAGCCGTGCTTTCTCTGCGCACCTTCCGGCAGCCACACAAAATCATGGCGCTAGGAAGAGAAATACTCGGCCTCGAAGCCGATGTAGATATCGCCAGCTTAACCAAGCCGACCCAAGAAGAGCTTTTATTCACCATGAAGGCCTTGAGAGACGCTGTCTACGAACCTTGCCAACTTTGGTGAGGGCGACAGATTGTTCGTGCTTCGCGCCAATATTAGTTCAAAGCACATCAACAACACCATGGCCCTGAAACCCACAGGTTTTGCAGCTTGTCATGGATTTAAAAGCCAAAAAAGGTATAATTATCAGGAGAAAAGATATGAGTAAAAAAGTAATTTTAACAGGACTTCGTGCTAATAACGATCTGCATATCGGCAATTATTTTGGGGCGCTTTTGCCGCTGATTGATATGGCCAAAAAACATGCGGGTGAGTATCAGATTAATCTGTTTGTACCAGATCTACATAGTTTTAACACGCCGATTGATCATAGTCAGCTTCAAGCCCAGGTAATGCATAACTTGCGTTTATTCGTAGCTGCCGGTTTGCCGCTTGACAATCCCGATGTCCACATCTACCGCCAAAGCTACATGCCAGCCCACAGTGAGCTCACGGTTCTGCTCAACAACTTCACTGGCATGGGCGAGATGGAGCGCATGACGCAGTTTAAAGACAAGTCCGCTAAACTTGGCAATGACCGCGTAACTGTTGGTTTATTTGATTATCCGGTGCTCATGGCCTGCGACATTCTCCTTTACGGTGCGGAATTCGTGCCCGTAGGTGATGATCAATCACAGCATATTGAAATCACGCGAGATCTAGGGCAGCGTCTTAATGCAAAATTTGATCAAGAGCTGTTCACCCTCCCGAAAACCGTCAAGGAGCAGCATGAATTTTTTGGCAAAGAACAGGGTCTGAGGATAAAAGATCTCGTAGATCCAACCAAAAAGATGAGTAAGTCCGATGAAAGCGGTAAAGGCATCATTTTTCTCGGTGATGAACCAGCTGTTGCCGCAAAGAAAATCATGAGTGCCACTACTGATAGCATAGGCGAAATTAACTACGACCTCCAAAACCAACCGGGAGTGAGTAATCTCTTGCAAATTCTAGCGCTTCTCAGCGGTAAAGACCTCCACGCGGTCATTGATATGTATCGAGGCCAAACTCAGTATGGCGAGCTGAAAAAAGCCACCTCAGAGGCAGTAGAGGCATTCTTAACTAAATTCCAAGCAGAACTAGCAACCGTAGATCAAAACGCCCTACAAGCCAAACTAGAAGCCTCAGAAGCCAAAATGAACAAAATCGCCAACCAAACCCTTCTCAAGGTTCAAAAGGCTATTGGCTTGAGGTAATTTCATATGTTGCGAGACAATACCGAAACATTTGCACCTGAATTATCTCGTATTCTAAGCCAATTTGGCATTGAAAGCACAACAGAAAACGAATATCAACTGCTCAAATTTGAACGGATTGAGCCAGATGTATTCGTTTGGATGTTTGCAGGGGCAGAAGGAAGTTATATTCTGACGCTAGCAGACGGCGGATCAAATCACCCAGATAGAAACTGGCTATCAACATGGGCAAAAGGTTTAGCAAAAGAAGATCTGGAATACATAGAAGCCAATGAAAAAATCATAGATGGCCATGATAGTGTTCTTCTTTATAGATTGCCGGTAGATTACGACTATTTGGATTGGGTTAATAGTAGTGATAAGCCAGCATGGTATTTAAAAACATCCGAAGAATACTCCGATGAGTGAGGAGAATCCGTGTCTCACTTCAAGTTAATCTCTAGTACAATAAAAGCGTGAGCAAAGAGATTCTGACGGAATTTGAGGTTGGTGAGCGACTTGATAAGACGCTTGCTCGGCTTTACCCTGATTATTCACGTTCAGCCATTGAAAAGTTGATTGGTGGCGGGCAAGTTTTAGTAAACCAAGAAATAATGAAATCAAAATACATCTTAAAGACTGGGGATCAAATATCGGTTGACTTTACGGATCTTGACCGTGCTCCAGATAGTATCGATTTACCAGTTATCTATGAGGATGAAAATGTCGTTGTTATAAACAAGCCGGTTGGTGTGTTGGCTCATTCCAAAGGCGCTTTTAACAAGGAGGGCACGGTTGCTACATGGCTAAAAAATCACGTTCAGCGTCATTCCGGACTTGATTCGGAATCCAGTCAAAAAAGCCATACCGAAGGCATACAAACTACACCAGATCTTTCGACTAACACTCAAGATGACGAAACCGACGATTTCTGGGGTTCCAACCGCGCAGGTATTGTGCATCGGCTCGATCGGGCAACAAGCGGTGTCATGATTGTAGCCAAAAACGCTGTCACCCAAAAACATCTGCAAAAACAATTCGCTCAAAGAAATGTAAAAAAGACGTACCTTGCAGTTGTATCTGGCGAACTTCCCGAAAACGAAGGTTTGGTAGATGTACCGATTGAGCGCAATCCTAAAAAACCAGCCACCTTCCGCGCTGGCATCAATGGCAAGCCCGCCCAAACCGAGTTCAAAGTCCTCCAAACCACCAACCACAAACTACAAACTACATCCTTGGTAGAACTCAAACCCCACACCGGACGCACCCATCAGCTCCGCGTACATCTCGCATACCTCAAACACCCTATTGTTGGAGATGAATTTTATAGTGGTGAGCCAGCTGATCGGCTTATGCTGCACGCTGCGTCACTAGAACTCACGCTTCCCGGCGGCGTTAGAAAAACGTGGAACACCAAAACGCCAAAGGAGTTTGCGAAATATCAGTCATGAACCAACCCGTTATTCATCCGCGTACCCTTGCAGCACTTAAGCGCTATCACACCAAGCCAACACACGGCCTTATTCTCAGCGGCCCGCCAGGAGCAGGCAAAACAACAGTTGCCCAGTGGCTCATCGGGCAGCTGCAGCGCGAAGCACTTCTCATTGAGGCCGCCCCCGACACCAAAGGTATTGCCATTGAACAAATTCGTGAACTCTACCAAATAACACGAAGCGGCGCTCCGCTCACACTCATTATCCAAGACGCCCAAGCAATGAGCCGAGAAGCCCAAAACGCCTTTTTGAAGCTGCTTGAGGAACCGCCAGCCAACACATGCTTTATTCTTACCGTCGATCGCCATCAAGCGCTTCTCGCCACCATTCGATCTCGCAGCCAGCACATAGAGGTTTTAACACCTCCAGCAGACGAAATTTTGAGCCACGCTACCGCACTTTTTGGTACATCAGCCAGCGAGTTGCAACCGCTTTTAAAGAGTGTCGGTGAATTGCCGGGAAAGTTCTTCGATTTATTAGAGAATAAGAAATTACGCGCGGCACACCTTAAAAAAACCGAGCAAGCCAAGCAATTTTACACAGCTCCAAGTTATCAGCGGCACAGCATGTGCGTAGAGGCAAAATTTGAACGAAACTGGAGCCTAGAGCTGCTGAGCACTCTCGCGATTATTGTGCACACCCTGCTACAAACAAGTAGCGACAATGATGCGCGTCTGAAAAAGCTCTCAGAACAAGCAGCAATTCTTGAAGATGCAACGCATAGCATTAGTACGAGAAACGCAAATGTAAAAATACAACTCACGAAGCTCATTGAAACACTGTAGTGTAAAAAAGTGGTATACTACTTAGTAATGATTTACGCATTACTCGCAGTACTTGCAATTGGCGGCTGGACCATTTATGCAACCGCAAACGCTGAAGAACAAGCTGAAGAACTTGTCACTAAACGAGTTGGAGATCGACTACAGCGCCTCTGGGACGATGCCTTCCAATCTTTAAAGGAAAACAAGTTTTTGCGAGCCGAACGAGCGCTTCTCACCATTCTAAGATTTGATGAGCGCAATGCCGGAGCTTACAATCGGTTAGGTATTTTATATGCCAAACAACGCAGCTTCGAACACGCCATTGAATGCTTTGAGATCGCTCACAGCCTTGAGCCAAATGCTTCCACCTTAAATAATCTCGGTCTCGTTTATATGGAAGTTGGCGAGCTGCAAAAAGCCGCTCACACCTTGGAATCTGCCATGGAAGAAGAAGATGACGTTCCGGTACGCTACATTGCATACGCCAAAGTACAAGAAAGGCTCGGCAATGATAAACGAATGGTAGAGGCTCTTGAGCACGCCGCCAAATTACAGCCAAACCAGCAAACGTATTCGCTTGTTGCCGGTGCATACCGCAAAGTTGGACGTGAAGAAGACGCAAAAAAAATTGAATCCGCCGTTAAAAAAGCTAAAGTAAAAATTCAAAAAGCTCCTAAAATCAAACAGCCTCGCAAAGTGGTGATGTAGCTATCTGTTATGTCGAGCGAATGTGTTACCGGTGCACAGGTCGAACATATCGCGTATCGCGATGGAGTCGTTCGCGTCGTTCATAAGGCTCCTTTGGAACCCACGGAATCGTTCCAAGCAGCCGTAAACACAGCATATGAATACCTCCTCGAAAATGGACGATATAAACTCTTCGCCGCAGGATTACACAAAATGATACCTCCAGACTTTTTCGCCCAACACCCCGAAAGCGCTGCAAGACGAGAAGCCGACCAAGTTCTTGTAGAAGCGGGTGAACTCGAAGCAGATTCTGTCACCTTTTTACAACTCTAGACGAAAGCTTGTTTGAAGACGGAATTTTCGCTATAGTATAACAGTTCTCACGCCACCTTAGCTCAGCTGGTTAGAGCAGCTGTTTTGTAAACAGCAGGTCGTCGGTTCGAATCCGACAGGTGGCTCCAAGCTTTGACAAGTCAAAGCAATTAACAAGTAGCAATTAACAAGTAGCAATGCAGGACTGCTTCGCAGAGAATTATTACAAAAGTCAAAGACTTTTGGCAGAAATTGTAAATTGATAATTGTAAATTGATAATTGCTTTTGGCTAAAGCCAAAAGCCTGCTGGGATAGTGAAGCGGTCAAACACGTCAGACTGTAAATCTGATGGCTTATGCCTTCGTAGGTTCGAATCCTACTCCCAGCACCAAAATAATCCAGAAGGTTATTTATGACAGACCTTGTAACTCGACAGGCCGAGCTAGTGGCTGGCATAGCGGTTTCCAGTGTAAGCACCTACCTGCTAGCAAAAGACTTTAATATCTCCCCTTTAGAAGGCGGCTCAGAACATGACGCAGCCTTGGCATTCGGAGCAGGAGCGGGCATTGGAGCTTTACTGGCTGGAGTGATTGTTCAGATTGCGCGTTACGGCGGAGAAATATTACCTGCCTTTGGTCGAAGTTCAGAAAGATAGTTGTTAACAGCTAAAAAAATTGCTATGCTTTTCAAGCAATTGTGCCGCGATAGCTCAGTGGTAGAGCACTTCCATGGTAAGGAAGGGGTCCTGGGTTCAAATCCCAGTCGTGGCTCCAAATGTAATGCAAGTTAACCTTGATCTGTTGAACATAATCTGGTAGGATAAATAACTATATGGCAAAGAAGAATACAAAACGAGTGTTGGTAGGATTGGTCGGTGAAGAATCGGGCGACCGCCTTTACTATACTAAAAAGAATACTCAGAACACCCCCGATAAGCTTAGTTTGAAAAAATATAACCCTCGTCTGCGAAAAGTTGAAACCTTTACTGAAACCAAAAAGAACCTTGGCCGCAACGAAGTAAAGCCTCGAAAGAAGTAGCGAATGGCAAAACATAAACGATGGCATAGCGCCTCTCGCAAGCGACTACTGAAGAAAAAGCTCAAGGCACTCAAGAAGAAGTTTTAGAATATTGCTCAGCAATCCCTTCTGCGCGGAAGGGATTTTAATTTTTACAGATTACAATATCTTATATTTATTACATAGTATTGACATTTATTCTACATTTTGCTATAATGAAATTATACACTAATGTATGAGGAGCGGTGTTACTATGAATAAATTGAAATTACTGATTACAGGCGCTGTCATAACTGCTGGGATTGCAATAACTACTACACCCGTTAATGCGGCCGAAAACTGTGAAGTCAATCGTGCCGTTAACGCAGCGAGTATGCACGACATAACAAATAACAGTATCGTTCAAAATGGCAATAAAATAGACGTTAAAGTAACAGTAAAAGGTGATGCCGACTGTAAAAAGACGGTTAGCGTTGCAACATGGAAGTGGTATAACGAAACCGGTCTCCCACTTGAAGAACAAAGGCTCTTCAAAACAGCTACGCAAACCTTTGGCATTGGAACACACACAATTTCTGTAGAAGTTCCTGATTGCCGATGGCAAGCCGACCTTGTTGAAGGTACTCGTGCTACTGCTGCCGATGGTACTGCCAACTATAAAATTGGTGCTCCGAATGATGAAACCGACAGATTGATGGACTTCGCTTTTGGCCAGCTGGCGGTATGTACAGATGAAGTCGCCCAGCTGACAACAGATGCAACTCAAACCACAAATTCCGTTACACGTATCCCAAACACTGGTACAGGAAATGTGATTGCAAGCACCTTTGCGCTCAGCTCGATTACAGGCATTGGCTACAACCTTATTCGTAATCGTAAGTTGCGTAAGTAACTAACAGCAGCCATTGTTAACAAAATAACCGGCGTGCAAGCCGGTTATTTTAGTTCCTTAAGCTATTGCGGAGAAACAATAGGTTATCCAAGAATATATCGAGATTGACCATCAACGATACAAGCCTGGTCGTCGTTTATCGTGATGACTTCGGGATTGTATTGCTCTAAAATTTTCTTAGAATTTTCAATCTCATCTTGGTAGCGCTCATTACCCCAGTGAGGCAGAATGATAAACGAGGTTAAATCTAAACCATTGTAAAAGACCTCTGGTGCCTCACTTATATCATCGAGCAAATCTAGCCCATGTAGGTCATGGCCAAGAACTGCAGATCCAGCGCTATCGCCAGCATAGACCATGCCTGCATCAATAAGACTTTTTAATATTACATCTAAACCGCTTTCTCGAAGCAAATATCTAAGATAAAAGACATTACCCCCAGATACCCATAACAAATCAGTCTCATCTAGTTCAGACTTTAGCATTTCGACTTTTTCTATATATTCTCTCAAATCCAGAAGAATGGGTTTGTATCCAGCCTTCTTTAGCGATTCGGTTAGATTAGCGATATGCATTTCTCGCCTCTCTGCAGGATAATTGTCAAATGCATTAACAATCAACTTTACGGTAGTGCTCACTGGATCTTTTGATACAAGCGCAGCTAGTTCAGCTGGAAATTGCACGTGTTTTGATGCAAGGTAAAGTTTCATGCTTACAGTATAGCAAACGAAGCCCTATGGAGGGCTTAGTCGATGACTCACGTACTTGGCAGGGGCTGAAGGATGATTATCAAACGTACCGCGAGCTAAATAGTCTTCAGGGGGTTTGTGGTAATATGATCCTCTTAGAGTACTATTTGCGTGACTTTACCTGATCAATAGTTACTCCATCTTTGGGTGAGTAATTAACGATGACACGAGCACCTTCTTTGAGCTCTCCCGCAAGCAGTTTACGGGCTAACAAGTTTTCGATGTCGGTTTTGATGAGACGGCGTAGTTCGCGGGCACCAAATTCTGGTTGGTATCCACGCTTCGCAAGATCATCGACTAGTGCGTCACTAAACGTAATAGATACACCTTTTTCGGCAAGTAGCTGGGTGACTTTTTCGAGCTGCAAACGGACGATGTTTTTAATCTCGTCTTCATTCAGACTGTCAAAGACGATAATATCGTCGATGCGGTTTATAAACTCCGGACGGAAATGGCCGCGCAGCACTTCCATGAGCTCGGCTTTCAGCGCCTTTTTATCTTTCTTATCTTTGCCTGTGGCTTTATCGTTTTCGATAATTAGGGCACTACCAAGGTTGCTGGTAGCAATAATAATCGTGTTCGTAAAATCCACTACACGACCCTTACCGTCGGTTAACCGACCATCGTCAAAAACTTGCAACAGAATGTTATAAACATCTGGGTGAGCTTTCTCTATTTCGTCAAGCAAAATGACGCTGTACGGGCGGCGGCGCACTGCTTCAGTGAGCTGACCACCCTCATCATAGCCGACGTACCCTGGAGGCGCACCGACAAGACGACTAACAGCATGGCGCTCCATGTATTCGCTCATGTCGATACGAATCATAGCATCTTCATCACCAAAGACTGACCAAGCCAAGGCTTTAGCAAGCTCTGTTTTACCAACACCGGTTGGGCCAAGGAAGAGGAAGTTTGCGATTGGACGATGACCCTGTGTCAGTCCAGCACGCGACAAACGAACCGCGTCGCTCACTGCCCGAACGGCTTCGTTTTGACCAACAACCCGTTGGTGAAGCTTATCTTCAAGTGCCAGAAGCTTTAGCTTCTCTTCTTCGGTGAGCTCAGTGACCGGCACGCCGGTGAGTTTGCTAACAATCTGGGCGATGTCAGCACTAGTGACTACGGCTGTCGAAACACCTTTCTCGCGCTTCCAAGCTTCCATTAACTCATCTTTTTGCTTTGTCAGTGTGTCAATTTCTTTTTTCAGTTTCTTGGCTTCATTGGTTTTCTTGTGATTGCGAGCTGACTCTTCTTCGCGCGAAAGACGGGCAATATCATCTTCGTATTTGGCAATTTCGGCTGTGCGTGTATCGCTGGCAATGCGGACGCGAGCTGCCGCTTGGTCAAGCAAGTCAATAGCTTTATCAGGTAAGAACCGAGATGTAATATAACGATCACTTAAATAAACGGCGGCAGTGACGGCTGAATCATCAATCTTAACTTTGTGATGGGCTTCATAGCTGTCGCGGAGGCCGCGAATGATCTCAATCGCCTGCTCAATCGTCGTCTCTGGCACCATAACGGGCTGGAACCGTCGCTCGAGAGCACTATCCTTTTCGATATATTTTTGATATTCATTCAAGGTTGTTGCCCCGATAAGATGCAGCTCGCCACGGGCGAGTGCTGGCTTCATGATGTTGCCTACATCCATGCCACCCTCAGAGCCGCCACCGCCAGCACCGACTATAGTGTGCAATTCGTCCACAAACACAATTAACTCGTCTTTGTGCTCGACGATCTCATCGATGACAGCCTTAATACGCTCCTCAAACTCACCCTTATATTTGGCTCCAGCAATCACACTCATAAGTGAAAGCTCAACGACGCGTTTACCCTCAAGTACCTCAGGTACTTCTTTTGCTTCAATTCGCTGCGCTAAGCCTTCGACGATAGCAGTTTTACCGACGCCTGGCTCACCAATCAGCAATGGGTTGTTTTTGGTGCGGCGACTTAAAATTTCGATAGTCGTTTGAATTTCATCGTTCCGGCCAATTACTGGGTCAAGTTTACCAGCCTTGGCAAGCTGCGTCAGGTCGCGTGAGTATTTAT
>CAZXUE010000021.1:0-13971 GCA_964643895.1 uncultured Candidatus Saccharibacteria bacterium | reverse complement strand
TGCACCTTCCACTACAAATATTCCGGCGTAGCTCAGCGGTAGAGCGGATGGCTGTTAACCATTAGGTCGCTGGTTCGAATCCAGCCGCCGGAGCCAATAAGCTTATGCTAAAAGACTTCTTCGGAGGTCTTTTTTCTTATGCTTGCCGCCAGGAGTTAAAGGTATTACACTCATTCGCAAAAGGAAGTGATCATGAAATTAGATAATGTGCCCTCACTTGGATCTAGTATTTTCGTCAAGCCAAGCCACGAGGATGGTGTGTTCTTTGGTACTCGTGACGGGAATCCGGTATACGGATACTTTGCTCGTATTATTGGCATTAACAAACAAGGTATGGCGATACTTCGCACTCCAAATGCACAGATGGACAAAGTCGTACATCCTGACACCGCTCATCCAGGAAAGTACGCACTAGATGGACTGCGCGTAGTACTTTTCGTGAGCGACTCTAGCCCGTCTGGAATTGATCCTGCGAGTTTTCTCGAATTTGATTCAATTGATGCTTGTGTTCAAAGCACGGCAGATCACTCTACACCCGAATAGTTTAGCACTAGACCTGCTCAAGACATGGAGTACGTCCACTAGCCAAAGTAGCTAAGCTTAGATCGAGTCTAATTTGGGTTATAACTTCCTCTACCGTTGTGAGCTAACACAGAGAATACTTAAACCAAAGTCCAGTCAGTAGTTACGCTACCAGACTTTTTGGTATGATTACTTTATGTATATGTACCATCACGTGCCAGACGATCAAATCGGAGATGTAATTTATCCGTTAAATCAGTTGAAAGAAAAATTTCCAGATATATATGAAAAACAGTTTGCAAAATATGACAATATACAAGAAAAAGATGTAGAGATACCGGGGTTTGGTTATTGGAACGATTGCGTTAATTTAATGCCTGTAAGCCCGGGTCTAGTCAAAAAAGAGTTAGAAAAATATGGTCATGATACAAATTGGCAGTGGCGGTTTTATAAAATTGACCCAGAAAAGCTAGATGGCTCGAAGCTTATTCTCATGGTCATGAATGAAAATAATGGCACTTTGGAACGCACGTTTATACCTTTTAGCAAAGAAGCTTTCAACAAGTATTGTCACATTGGGGAAGCTACGCGTACTTGCTTTCAAAAAGCGAAAGAAAATAATGAGCAGCCGAACACGTTTACCCGTGTCCCTCATGTGCTGTACAAAAACTCAATAAACACAAAAAACCTTGAAATAGTAGAGTTCTAATCTTGTAAGCGGGGCCATAAAAACGTTGTAAGCATTAACCAGTGGCTTTTTTATGCCACCTCTTGATAACTGAGCTATTGTAGGCAACGACTATTTACGATTTCCCTGGCGAAAAGCAGCGAGTGATTTAGGACTCTTTTCGAAGAATGGATCAGAAGACGATTAACCAGTCATCATCTACATAAGATTATTGACAAAATTGATAAATAGTGCTAATATTAAACTGTTAAAGGCCAAAAATAAACAGTAGCTAAAACAGTACAATAAATAGCATTATGCAAGAACCAGGAAGCCAGTTTTTCGACGAAAGAAAGCCCAACCTGGATACTACGGTAGAGGTTGAAATCGTGCGCGACAGTGGCGAACATATTCCTAATGAGCTATCTGATACAATTCCCGCTCATCTTGGTGGTGTGGCTGTTGCCAAGGCAGAATCACCAGGAGTCCCAGAAATTACCGATGTGCAGCAGCTAGAATCTGAACGTAAAAAGAACACAGTGGAAAATCTGCGCACGCTTCAAAAGCGTTTTGGCGAGAGGTTTGTAAAAGGCAACCTGATGGAAGGCGGCGGCTACACTGGTGGAGCCGCAAGGGAACTGTTGGCTGGTTTCATGGATCGACCCGGTTTTGCCGATGAGCTAAAACGCCTCATCCCGAATAGGCACGGCGCCTTAGCGCTTCTCAAAAACAACCACGCCTACATTCAAGCGACGCTAGAGCAATTGTACAAAGACGACCCTACTCACGAGAGGGCACCGGCAAAAGACCCGTACGAACTAGCACGCAGTGTCGGGTATGAACTGACCGGACCATTTGAGTCTACTGGCGAGTTTGTGCCGTATGACCAGCAAGATTTTCGGCCTAATGAACGTCTGTGTACCTTCAACGAGCCAACCAGCCGGCTGAGAAACTATCACATCCTCTGGCTGCGACATGCCGAGGTTAATGAGACGTTACCGGCCGACATGCTGACGCTAGATACCCTCAGCAACACCTGGAAGATCTATCTAAAAACCATTGGCCGTTACGACCAGGACTCCGACAGCTATGACCTAACCGACCTTCGCCCGGCTCGTGATGATCCATATGGTACCTCGAGTATGTCGGTACAGATTAGCCGTCAGGGAACACACGTTTCCATCAAGAATCGTTACAACCACACAGTTAGTAATCCAGACAACACGCTCGACAGCGACCTGGATCATGTTGCCTATGGTTTGAAGCGCGCCGTTTATACATGGGTTGGCCGGGAAGATTTGATGGACAAAACAAGCGTAGCCCTCGCCGAAGGATACATCGCCGACAATGACGGTGGCATACATGCTTACCAATACGAGGAAGACAACGTTTATTACGGCGATTACGAATACATCGAAAATGGTGTTGTTACCACCATCGACCGGGGCAAGTACTATATGATCTCGCCCCAACTCTACGTTCCAAAGAGTGGGAAGGGTGATGAGCTTCGTCTCGGCCAGAGAAATGGCGGCGATGCGGAATCTGCTTTGAACGATGTACTATTTTTGTACGAAAGTAGTAAAATAGATGGTAACGAAAAAGACCCACGCATTGGCATGCTGCGTAGGGAGTATGCCGAGCGCGACTGGGTAGAACTAAAGGTACTCACTATAGAACGCATACGTGACCAACTGCGATCTACGTACAGTGCCTACAATATGGTGGCAGAACATCTGGGTGGCAATAAACAAGGTCTTTTTGCACGGCGCGAGACAGGTGCCACCCAAGCTGAGTTTGAACGAATGTTTGCTGAAAAAGATAAAGAGTGGCGTGAAAACGGCACGTACGACGAAGTTGTTGAACGTTTCGTGAAAGATGACATCAGATTTAATCTCTTGGCTACCCCAGAGATAGATGTTACCGAAGACCAAATCATAGCGTTAGCAGAAAACTTTGGTAAAGACCAGCCACATAGAACGTACGTATGGAATACTATGTACCGCAAGAAACGCTACGCTGATAGACTCTGGTCTGGCTTTACGGGTAAATCAAAGGTCAAGTTTAGTTTAATTGAAGCAAATCTTGACCCGCGTTTAGCGGACCGTACTGCTGATGACCAACGTCAAATCTTAGCTGATATCCAAGCTAAGCAACCAAGCCTTAACGCACGAGCACCAAGCTTACTTGATGCAATAACTAATTGGTACACGCTTTGTGCCCGCGGTGATAAACTCAGTGATTCTACTGCTTTTGATAAGACTTTTGTACGCCACTTCGACCTCAAAGACCAGCGCCTCGGCGACTGGCTGTGTGTGCCTTACTCGTGTGTGGGCGTTGGCGGCGAGCCGAACCTGAGCTATTCGGACGCTCGCGACCACGATGACGGGCGACTTGCGGTGGGGTAAAAATTTGAACTTTGGTTCCATCTATTAAATAGTTTGTGACCTGCATGCGAAGCTATAAAAACGTCGTCAGCATCAGCTGGCGTTTTTATTCCCTGGCACTGGATTTGAACCAGATCTTTTGTGCAACAAAAGTGACTCGATAATTATTTTGCTATAATGAACGTATGCAAAAGATGGCGACAAAAGTATTCATGTACGCATCAATTACCTTTGGTATTTTGGGGTTGTTGGTAGTACTGACCGCTTCGGGCCCAGATAAACCTGATTCAACCATCAGCGAAATATTAATACGACTTCTGTTTGGCAACGTATTTATTATATTACCGTCGTTTGCTCTGAGTGTTGCCGGTAAGTATTTAAGTAACAAGTCATAGGCCAGTACTTCGCGGCTTTTTAGAAAACTATGGCACTACGGCAACTGCTGATTATAAAAAAGTTGTCATTTTGTGAGATAAATTTGTATACTTAAACATAAGTTCTATAAAGAAGTGTGTTGGAGGGGTGAGTCATGTCGTTACTGAGGAATATAAAAAAGAAATCTTGGTTGCTGTTAGTTTTGGTACTGCTTTCAGGGATCGTTCTACCAACCATCGACGTACCAAAAGCGCACGCAGCTGGTGAGACAATTAACGGTGGCGCACCGGTTAGTGGCGCAAGGGGTGTGCCGATTGCTATTAGCGACCTCAGTATCACGGTTGCTGGCAACCCAACCATTCCAGTTCAGTTGCAGGTATCAAGCGGTGAACTCGCTATGTCTACAACAACGGGCCTGACGTTTACCGGCTCTCCAACAGGATCGCACCTGGTGTTTAGTGGTACAAAGAATAATCTCAACACCGCACTAGCAACGCTTACGTATACGGCGGAAGAAGCTGACTCTACGACCATCGAGATGTCTCTTACGGAACCTGGCGAAGTGTTTAGTCCGGTTAATGGTCACCTCTACGAATACATCCAAGCTCCATTGGTAAGCATTGGCGAGGATGTATTTATGCCGCAAATTTCTTGGGACGATGCCAAAGCGGCCGCTGAAGGGATGACAAAATACGGATACACGGGCTACCTTGTTACGGTTACCTCATCCGCCGAATCTGAGTATATTATACCCCGATTGGAAGGCTCTAGCTGGATGGGAAGTAGCGACGCTGCTAACGAAGGCGACTGGCGGTGGGTGACTGGTCCTGAAGGCGAGGCGAATGGTGGCGCTGGTACGGCCTTTTGGAGCGGTGCGATTGGTGGTAATCCGGTCGGTGGAGCGTACGCTAACTGGAGTGTTGGTAATGAGCCAAACGACATGGGCGACGAAGACTGCGGTCAGTTTTTGGCCGGTGGAGAATCAGAAGGAACCTGGAACGATCTACCCTGCGAATCAGAAGCGACATTACCGGGCTATGTTGTTGAATATGGAGAAGAAACACCAATTGCCATAGCAACTAAGACAATTGCCGTTACGGTGAATGCTAATACTGCAGAAGTTGCTACCTGTGAAGAACTAGAATCACTTGATGATTCTCCTGGTTCGGAAGTAGACAGCATCGAGCTGACTGCCGACATCGACTGTCATGGTGCAACAATTGCATCATTATTTAAAGATTATGAATTCGCGGCTGAATTTGATGGTAACGATCATACCATCCGCAATGTGGTGATTGATGAAGACAGCGATGAAGTTGGTATCATTTCTCAATCAGACAATGCCAACTACCACGATATTCGCTTAGAAAATATCTCAGTTACCGGTACAGAAGATGTTGCTGCACTGGTTGGTGATTCTTCGGATGATAGTTTTGAGGATATTCACGCCAACGGTATAACGGTGCACAT
This sequence comes from uncultured Candidatus Saccharibacteria bacterium, assembly GCA_964643895.1. Lineage (GTDB taxonomy): Bacteria > Patescibacteriota > Saccharimonadia > Saccharimonadales > UBA7683 > UBA7683. The sequence goes on along the minus strand of CAZXUE010000021.1, from coordinate 8,553 downwards.
GGAGGGATCAGAAGACGGCGGTGAAGCGGGCGGCTTGATCGGTGAGTACTCAGCCAATATGAGCACTACACTTAAAAATCTATCGGTCTCTGATGGTGAAGTTACCGCCAGCTCGGGTTACAACGTCGGTGGATTGATTGGTTTGCTCGACGTCGATAGTGAAGAGGGTGTCGTTGATGTGACGGTAGAAAAAGTCTACTCCGAATTAGACGTTACCGGAGGTGAAGAACCCGGAGACAGTTATGGTGGACTCATTGGACAAGTTGAGACGTGCGCAGATGAAGAAGGGGCGGCGGTAAACCTGGATCTTCATGATGCCTATGCCTGGGGAGATGTGAATGCTACGCAAATCGACAGCGTCGGTGGCTTAATCGGTGACCTCAATGTTGAGCAGTGTTATGAGCTGAGCGACGGCGCCCACGTAGATATCGCTCGAGTCTATGCCAGTGGTGCTGTATCTGGTGACGATGCAGTTGGTGGTCTGATCGGACGTCACCACGGTATCTACGGGTCAGACAGTGTTACCCTCAGTAATAGCTTCGCCATGGGAGCGGTCACAGCTGGGCCCGATAATGATCTCGGCGCTCTGATTGGCGATTATTATGATGACGATGAAAATATCGTTTCAACTAATAACTACTTCGATCTTGCTGGGACCGGTGTTGATGAGTGTGACAATCTTACTGCCCTTGATGACTGCACGGCCATCAATGAACTTGGAACCGACCCAGACTACTTCATTAACAATACGACAAGCCCGCCACTCGATACATGGGACTTTGAAACTATTTGGGTAACACATAGCGACACCCCACCAACCTTCCAGGAAATTGAAGAAAGTAGCGACGAAGACCTCAACGGCGACAACATTCCTGATAGCGAACAGCCCAATGTTGGCGGTTACGTCAATCCGATAACTGGTAAAATTGTTGCAATAAATGTTGGTGAAGGCTGCGAACTCACCACGGATGATTATGTGCGCGAAAGCCAATTGGCAGTGCAAGACGCAGCCTATGAATACGACAATGGCCTCTGGGACTTCGAAGCCGATTGCGGTACGCCCGGCTACACTACGACCGTCAGTCTCTACTACTACGATGTTGCCAAAGACGGCAAAGTGCTCAGAAAACATAATCCTGCCACTAACGCATTCTTTACTATTACCGATGCCAGTATTGCTACCCAAACAATCAATGGACACTCAGTCACGGTGGTTACCTACCAAATTACCGATGGTGGCGAACGTGATACCGATGGTGCCATTAACGGCCAGATAACAGATCCAGCCGGCCTGGCTCGTGCGGTAGTTGGCGCACCGAACACTGGCCTATAAAACCTACATGGTTAGATTAAGCATTCCAAAAATAAACGAAAAACAGAAACGTGTGATATGTGGCGTAGTAGTATGTCTTGGTTTATTGATAGTTGGCCTGGCGCTATGGGGAAGTGCAACCAAAGGTACAGGTGAGGTTATCACCTACTCAACCAACGAGCCGAGTGAAGTAAGACCAGGGGATGATTACAACTGGCAGGGCGAAGCGAAAGACCCGAAGAAGATTACAATACCTTCCATTGGTGTTGATGCTTTCATCCAAAAAGTCGGCGTTGACCAAAATAAAGAAGTCGCCGTACCAGATAACCTTTTTATGGTGGGCTGGTTTGTCGATACCGTTCGCCCAGGCGAAAAAGGCCTCAGCCTTATTGACGGGCATGTCTCGGGTAGAAGAAACGATGGTATCTTCAAAGATCTTGAAAAACTACAAGAAGGTGATCGGTACACTGTTCAACTGGGAGACGGTACCACCATCAACTACAAGGTTTTCGGTCAACAATCTGCCAAGGTCAAAGAATCTGTTGATATTATGTTCTCCCAAAAACCTACCGTCACCAGCCAACTTAACTTGGTAACGTGCTCCGGCAACTACGACGAAAAAACGCGTTCCTACGACGAACGCCTGACAATTATGTCCGAAGTCACCAACTAACTTCACGGTTCATAAAGACCCCTCCATGGTCCGTCATCTCGAGCTTGTCGAGAGATCTAGTTGCAATTACTAGCAGATCTCTCGACAGGCTCGAGATGACACTAGGGGTTTTAAGAATCAGGTTTCAGCGGTGCATGCGTACTGGGAATTTTGCTATAATGACAAGTGTTAATAAGTCCAGATATCTATAGCGCTCTTGGTCTCTTGAGCAACCATCTCTGGCCGACATATATAAAAGAGGCTCACTATCAATGTAAGCAGGAGTCATGGTTATGTCAAAAATGACAAAACAAGACGAGACGGACTGGTATGAGCGAACCCACAAGCATTGGCGTTCGTGGGGCTCATGGTTCAGCTGGGGTTCTCCGGTTGGACTGGGGCTATTCATCCTCTCAATAGCTGGCGCAATCTGGATTATTTCTCAGATTTAGCACCACAACATACCGGGTAGAGCATCTGAATACGGGTGCTCTATTTGTTTCCTTTGGGGCTGGTGACTAGAGGTATTCACCACTTCAGCTTTCTCTCAACCGCAAGGTCTATGCTGTGTATGTTGCCATGAAATCACGTGTGCAACAAAAGCAGGCTTCGGGGCTTGAACGACATACCAAAGAGTGCAGTGGCACCGAAAAAAGTATGCAAGCTTACGAACCACACATTTAAAGCAAAGGAGGTTATATTAAGCAATCATTGAAAAATAAGGTTCTTATAGCGGGGGCTGTCACAGCGGTGGGGCTCAGTGGAGTTGCTGGCATGAGTGCTGTTTCTGCACAAAGTGATAGCAGCGGTTCTGACCCAATGTCGAATTTGGTTGATGCGCTGGTTTCTAAATTCAACTTAAATAAAGAAGAGGTGCAAAGTGTCTTTGAGGCAGACCGAACGGCGCGTGAGGCTGAGCGTCAGCAAGAACAAAGTCAGCGTTTGCAGGATCTGGTAGATGACGGCACAATCACTGCTGTGCAAAAAACGGCTATTGAAGCCAAGATCAAAGAGCGGCAAGCACAGCGCGAGTCCAACAAAGATTCATTGAAAGATCTGACAGACGAGGAGCGTAAGGCCAAAATGGAAGAAGAGCGCACCAGTCTGGAGACATGGGCTAAAGCGCAGGGCCTGGACTTAACGAAGCTTCACGGCGTTTTGATGGGCGGCGGCCGAGGTTTTGGAGGACCGGGAGGGCCACCACCTGATGCACAGTCATCAGATTCAGAGTAGTAGTGGAGTAACAATTAAAATCTAACGTACTGATCGTAGATACGGGGGTAAAAAACCCGAGTCTCAAAACCACGATACTTTCACAGTTCGTCATCCTGAACCCGCCTGTCTGATCAAGCCCCCTGTCTTTCTGACAAGAAGGCCAGGCAGAACGGGCAGGTCAAGTTCAGGATGACACTGAGGTCAGGTTAAAAAGGAGGTATACATGCGACAAGGCTGCCGGTCAACGGCAGCCTTTCAGTTTATATTCAGGTTAGGCGGTATAATAGTACATATGAGAATACTGATAGTTGAAGACGAGCATAAAATTGCCAACTCGGTAAAGAAGGGGTTAGAGACCCAAAGCTACGCCGTTGATGTAGCCTATGATGGCGAAGGCGGGTTGGCAATGGCGCTGACGGAGCCGTATGATCTCATGATTCTGGACCGCATGCTTCCTGGTATAGATGGGGTTTCAATTTTGCGACAAATTCGCGAAAAAAATATTCACACTCCCATATTGTTTTTGACTGCTAAAGATAAAATTTTAGACAAAGCCGCTGGCTTAAATGCCGGTGCCGATGATTACTTGGTAAAACCGTTTGCTTTTGTTGAACTGATTGCCCGGGTCCGGGCCTTGTTGCGCCGTCCGCAAACGGCAAAATCTACCAAACTGCGCTACGAAGATCTTGAACTTGATCCGCACACAGCAATAGTTACTCGTGGTGGCACCGAGGTCAGCCTCAGCCAAAAAGAATTTGCCCTACTGGAATATTTGATGAATAATCCCGACCGACCCTTAAATAAAGAGACGCTGATTGAACATGTCTGGAACTATGATGCCGATATTCTCCCCAATACCGTCGAGGTCTACGTCGGCTATTTAAGAAGCAAAATCGACAAACCATTCAAAAAGAGCCCGCCGCTGATTCATACCAAACGCGGCTTCGGCTATGTATTTGGAGTCAAGAAATGAATGGCTTCCGTCATTCCCGCGCAGGCGGGAATCCATTCCAATTAAAAATTCCCGCCATACTCCTTCGCCACTTGTCCGCCGTAGCTTTAGCGATGGAGGAAGGCTATGGAGCACAGGTCGCGGGAATGACGTCGGAGGGGGTTATATAATGTTTCATAAAACCTCCCTCCGGCTGACCGGCTTATATCTGACCATTCTCATGGTTATTAGCCTTTCCTTTAGCATGGCACTCTATAGTCTGGCGATGCGTGAATTCGACCGGGGTTTTCGCCGGCAAGACGAACTAATTGATCGTATGATACCGCCAGATGATTTCTTCCCACCCAATTTTCAGAGTCGATTCATAGAAAGTCGTGAAATGGCGGCGCGCGAGGCCAAGGCCCGAATTTTAAGCCAGTTGGTGTTTGCCAACCTGGCGGTCTTGGTACTGGGCGGCGGCTTCAGTTACTTCTTGGCACGCCGGACACTAGAGCCCATTGAACGAGCCCACACTTCATTAGAACAATTTACGGCTGATGCCAGCCACGAGCTGAGAACGCCAATAGCCGCCATGAAGTCAGAAATTGAAGTTGCCCTGCTGCAGCCAAAACTTGCAAGCAGCGAGGTGAAAGAACTGCTGAGTTCAAACCTTGAAGAACTGGACCGCTTAACATTGTTGACCGAAGGTTTGCTGAGTATTGCGCGCAATGAAGAAAAGCCGCTTGACTTGAAAAAACAAGCACTCAAACCTATTATCGAGGCTGCGCTGAAAAAAGCCCAGCCGCTGGCTGCTGAAAAAAATATCATAATCAATCCAGATTTTGGTAAAAAGGGTGCTGCGGTGACCGCCGACAAACACAGTTTAGTAGAATCACTGCTTGTGCTGCTTGATAATGCCATTAAGTACAGTAACCAAGATGCAACCATTGAGCTCAAAGCCCGTCAGAAAAAAGACCACGTCATCATCAGCGTGATTGATCACGGTATTGGCATCGCCATTAAAGATCTACCGCACGTCTTCGAACGCTTCTACCGCGCCGACGTCTCGCGCGCCCAGACCACCAAAGGTCACGGCTTAGGTCTGGCCATCGCCAAGCAACTTATCGAACGCCAAAACGGCACCCTCACCCTCACCAGCAAACCCAATCAATCCACCACTGCCACAATTACATTACCTATATAGGGATGGTTTGATATGGTACTATAAAGGTAATGAAATTTACTCGTACAAAAAAGCTAACCTTCTTTAATAACAAGGGTGGTGTGGGAAAATCTACTCTGGCATATAACTGTGCAGTTGAGTTTGCTAACAAAGGCTATAAAACAGTCCTTGTTGATTTAGACCCTCAGTGCAATCTAACGCGTTTGGCGCTTGGCGATGAGTATTATGCTAATACACTTTTCTCATATGACAGCGAGAGTATTTATTCGGTGCTTGCCGGTATTATCGAAGGCCGCTCCGATATAGATGAATCGGTAAAATTTGAGCAGTGTCGTCAAGGTTCGGGTAACCTCTCATTGATACGTGGTAGTATCAGGCTTTCTGAATACGAAGATCTGCTTGTGACTGCATATAATCAGGCGGCTACTGGCGCACAAATTGGGTATCGGCAAACCAGTGCGATCAACCGATTTTTGTTCACGAAGGGTCTTGATGAACAGGTTGATGTCTTTGTGATCGATACCTCACCAACAATGAATCTTCTTAACCGTGTTGTATTACTTGGCACAGACTACTTTATTGTACCAATGAATCCAGATGCCTTCAGTTTGCAGGGTATAGAGAACCTCGGTATCAAACTGGAGGAATGGAAGAAGAACTGGAAAGATACGGCCAAAGTTATGGCAAAGGCTAGTGAGATTGAAAGTCAGCTTGTACTTGATGGCGAGGGCTTATTTATTGGCTACATTCTTAATTCGTATAATGTATACGGAAAGCAACCGATTAAAGACCATAGAAAATGGATAGAACAGATACCCGGGAAAGTAAAAGAATATCTTTCAGAACGTCATTCAAGAAATGGCTTAGTCACAGCAACGCACCAAAATTCTTTACATGAAATTCAAGATTACGGACGCATCCCCGCAATTTGCCAAGAAACCGGTGATGCAATATTTACTATAGATCCAGCCAGGGTTGAGGCGAATCAACTCGGCACCAGAGAAAATATTGAGAAAGCCAAAGAAGAGTTCAATGAACTCGCTGACAATATTCTTAACATACTACATAAGTATTAAAATACGAATAGAGTATCCAGAACAGCATGACCACACTGCCCATGCGGTTCTCTTTTGAGCTAATCTACCGGGTCTGATGTAGTGTAGAAAGAAGCTTTCTTCTTGTCAAAACCTCGGGGGGGGGGTGCTATAATAGGCATAAGCGTGTTTCCGCCTGCAATGGTATGTATTGTAGGTTCCTCCACCGAAAAGACGTGAGTTAGAGTTTTAAAGTAGTGTCACGAATGCATTACGCATAGACACAGTTCAGCAACGGTAGGAGAACAAATATATGGAAACCCAAACAATCACACAAACCTTGAACATTATCGTGGGTGATCAAGGCACTGCAAGCGGCAACCTCGCCTCAACAGGTGGTTCACTGGTTGTCATAATCATAGCAGCCGCAGTCCTCCTCACTGTTAGTTTGTGTACCTGGCGTCTTATTTTCCGACGTGCACGGAGTACAAAATTACATTTTCGTAGCCTCAGTATTGTTGCCTTTATGATACTTTCCGCCGCCGCTCTAGCCCTCAATTTACCAGGTGTTTTAGCTGCCCCTACACTAAGTCTCGGTGCCGACCAAGACGCTCTCACCATCACTGTTCCTAAGGGTGGTGGAACTGCAAACACTACAACTACCATTACCACTGGTACCACCAACCCCGACGGCTACACCCTTACCGCTGCACTGACCGCTCCAGAACCGGGTATTGCCATCAAGCTCAAAGGTGGCGATATCAGCACCAGTACATCACTCAATGTTGGCGATACACCGCTAGCCCTCAAAACCACCGAAACTAGTTCGACCAATGACAATACCGGTGTAACTCTGACATTTACTATAGACGGTACGGTTACGCCCGGGAAAAAAGAACTCAAGCTTGCCTACGCCGTTACAGACAATGCGCCGCCAGCCCCAACTACTATGCAGGCCATGACCGCTAGCTACTGCGAAAATTACATGACCATTTACAATGGTAGTAATGAAGATGCCATTTTAACTCTTACCGACACTCGCGGTGACGACCAGACATACGAGGTAGCCAAGCTTGCTGATGGTAACTGTTGGATGCTAGAAAACCTGAAACTTGGAAGTACATCAGGCACACTACAGCTCACTCCCAGCGACACCGACATCGCAAGCAACTTTATATTGCCGCAGGTTGTCACTACTGGCGTGGCAGACTACGACAATCCCGGCGTCTACGGCCCAGTCCCCGGTGATACTGGTGTCGGTGCTACGAACTACGGCTATCTCTACAACTGGAGTGCGGCAACCGCTGGTGAATCACGCACCAGCCACGATGAAACTGCTGGTGATGCACCATACTCTATCTGCCCAGATGACTCGGAGGTTTTTCCAGTTTTCGTACACAATAATTGAGTAGTCTGGCTTTGCATACTTGGCGACATTTGCCATCCAAAGCTCGGTAAAGTTATCGGGCAGGACGTCTGTTTCAAGATAACGACGATTGCGCTTAGCCCCGAACCCAGTAACGGACTTACCGCCACGCTTGGCATGTAAGTAATCGAGAATGTAAGGCGGATCTGTCATGCACATATCGGCTTGTTCGCCGTTCATAAGCTTGTCGAAGTCTGCCTCCACTGTAGAATCGCCACACATAAGCCGAGAATCACCAAGCTGATAGACATCGCCTTTTTGCACAGTGATTTTACTGATATCCAGTTTCTTCAGCTCTTTTTCGAGATCGAATGTTTCAGGTTCATCAACAACAAGGTCAAAAATTGCATCAATCTCCTCACTATCAAAGCCAATTGTGCTGAGTAATGTTTCATCGAACTCTGCTAACAATTCGTAATCCCAATCACCAAGATTTTTGTTAAGCCGTACGTTTAGTTCTTTTTCTCGCTCGATATCAGGGATATCTACATATACGACTGGCACTTCTTTGATCCCAAGGTCTTTAGCGACCTTAAGCCTAAAGTGCCCACCTATAACTACGTTCTTGCGATCAGGTGAGCAGTTTACCAAAATCGGGTCAACTAAGCCGAAGTTTTTTATGCTATCCGTAAGCTGGGCAATAGCGTCCTCACTCCATCTGCGTGGATTGTAAGGTGCAGGATTCAGTTCTTTTACGTTTTGATATGTAACCGCTAAATTATTATTCGTCATAGTATCTCCTTACATGGAGACACTATCCCACGCTATTAGTTGTGCCAGTAGAGGTTCGGTAGGTCACG
>CAZXUE010000020.1:9094-14515 GCA_964643895.1 uncultured Candidatus Saccharibacteria bacterium | reverse complement strand
GCCGGTGGTGGGCTCCAGCGTGCCGAGGATGATGCGCAGCAGGGTTGTTTTGCCGCTGGCGTCTATGGTAGCAACGCCCGCACTGTCGTAGCCCCGATATTCTAGCCGTTTTAATCCACCTACCAGTATAGGTTGAGCTTTTTTGGTTCCTATGTAGCCAACGATTCCGCACATGTTGGTTTCCTTTCAGTTACGACGTGCTTGGCGCCCTATGTAGTTATTTAATCGCAAAACGCTAAAAAAATCTATCAATTTTGTAAAAATCAAAAATTACAACAATTATTATTTTGCTGCTGCTATGCTACAATAACGTCATAAAGCAGGGAGGAACTATGCCTATACAGACCAGAGAAATGAGCCTTGAAACTGCTCAAAGCTATACAATAGATCACAATTGCCCTTACGCAGAACGACTGGTTAGTGCAATAAACCCTAATAAAGTTGGATCGAGAGTGATCGAGACCTACCGCCTATCCTATTTTCTTGAGGAACTCGCATCTCTTCATAGCCAAGGAGGTTGCCCAGCAACCCATTTTGGTCCCACAAGCCCCTCACGCGAGTGGGCTGATTGGGTACACGGTACCGCCATATAACAGTTCGCGTAACCTAAAAGAGGGCCTACAAAGGCCCTCTTTGCATAATAAGGATTTAACTACCTTGTATCTTTTTAGCTATATCCCCTATCTTTGGAGCAAGGTCTTTACGAGCCACTAGCAGACCATCGGGTGTGTTTACCACTACCACATTATCGAGCCCGATAATGGCAATATCTTTTTCTTCCTCGTTGCGAATATAGGCATTCTCTACCTCTATCTGGTGTATCTTGTTGCCATACAGATAATTACCCGACTCGTCCTGTTCATTTACGTCATGCAGGTCTTTAAAGTTACCGACATCCATCCAGTCAAAAGTAGCTGGTATAACAACCAATTGTTTCGCCTTTTCAATTAAAGCATAGTCAATTGAGTCACTCTCAAATGCTTGGTAGGCCTTAACGTAGTCCGGAGTCTTGTCATCTAGTTTCAGTAGCGTTTCATAGCGTTTCAATAAATCAGGAGCAGATGTCTTCATAGTAGCAAGGAACGTGTTAATGGAGCCAACGAAATATCCGCAATTCCAAAGGTAGTTTCCTGCATGCATGTACTTGCGAGCTGTATCAAAGTCTGGCTTCTCCTTGAAGCTCTCTACCCTATACACACCCTCATCATTGGTCTCATCACCACGCTCAATATAACCGAATCCGGTTGCAGGAAACGTTGGCTCCACTCCAATCAGGGCGATATCATTTAGGGCAACAGAGGCCTCACCTGCCTTTTCAAATGAACGACCAAACCCATCGACGTCTCGCACTTGATGGTCAGCGGATATAAATGCAATCGGCTCGTCATGATCCTTGTGGTTTTTGGCAATGTGAGCAAGTGCGGCAATAATACAATTAGCCGTACCACGACGCCCAGGCTCCGAAATGATATGCTCATCATCAAGCACTGGCAGCTGTTGTTTTAGAAGTGTCACCAGGCTTTCGTCTGGTACAACATAGATTTCTTTTGAGAACGTGGTTGCACGATTGTAAGTATTCTGCACCATCGTATAGTCATTAACGAGCTTTAAGAGCTGCTTGGGCTTAGTTGATGTTGAAAGCGGCCACAATCGTGTGCCCGACCCACCTGCAATAATTACGGTAATCATGTATCCATTATACACTAGGTTGCCCATACTTGCGGGCGCTACGGGTGGGCCTTCACTTCCAACCAACTTGCCCCTGAACGAGCCGTGCTCTACAATATCACACAGTTATGCAGAAAGGCCGGGGATGCGAAGTTTATTTGTAGATATGATTAAATACGGTACAGTATCCGTTATTGCGCTTATAGTAGACTTTGGCGCCCTTCTCGTATTGAACTTAGTATTTAATGTTAATTATCTTATGTCGGCCAGTGTTGGTTTCACTCTCGGTCTTATTGTTAATTTTTTTCTCAGCAATGAGCGCGTCTTTGCAGGTCCAAGGATTGAGAATAAGACGGCAAATTTTGCAGCTTTTGCACTCATTGGAATGGTTGGGCTTGTCGCTAATGATGTCATCCTCTGGTTGTGCCATGGGGTGCTTCATTTATCAGTTTTCATTTCGAAATGCATCGCTGTTGCCGTTGTGTTCTTTTGGAACTTCCTAGCTCGCCGTCAATTTCTATACCAAGGTCATAAATCAGAGAATGGAGAATAGCCGTGGAGGTAAAGAAAACAACTAATACAACTGCTGGAAAACTAAAAACTGCCATCATCATTGGTGCTGGTCCAGCCGGACTCACAGCCGCACTAGAATTCATCGAAAAATCGAATATTAAACCTATCGTGTATGAGGCATCAAATGATATTGGAGGTATATCGAAAACCGTCAAATACAAAGGTAACCGTATTGATATCGGTGGTCACCGATTCTTTAGTAAATCCGATAAGGTAATGAAATGGTGGAGCCACATCCTACCAATTGAGGATACGCCTGAGTCAAAAATATTTAATATGAAATACCGTGGTCATGAGGGGGTTTTGAGAGGTGGTAAAGGCCCAAACCCAGAAAAAACCGATGACGTTATGCTGGTTCGAAGCCGCCTAAGCCGCATTTACTACGGTCGGAAATTCTATGACTATCCTATTTCCCTTAATAAGACGACGGTCTCGAATCTTGGTATCGCGCGGATGGCAAAGATTGGCTTCAGCTATATAGCGACTAAGTTCCATAAAGTAGACGAGACCAACCTAGAAGGTTTTTATGTTAACCGCTTTGGTCGAGAGCTCTATAACACATTCTTTCGTGACTATACAGCCAAACTTTGGGGCATTCACCCAAGTGAGATTGATTCCAGCTGGGGTGCTCAACGTGTTAAAGGTCTTTCGGTGAGCAAAGTGCTCCTCAATGCTCTTAAACCAAAAAAGAAGTCAAAGGACATTAGCCAAAAAAACACAGAAACCAGTTTAATTGAATCGTTCCTCTACCCTAAACATGGTCCGGGACACCTATGGGAAACGGTTGCAAAAATGGTCGTGAAAGGCGGTGGAGAAGTCAATAAAAATAAGATCATTACAAAAGTTCATGCCACAAAAAATGGTAAAATTGCCTCCGTAGACGTGTTAGATACCAAGACTCAAAAAACCGAAACCATAAAAGGAGATTACTTCTTCTCAACAATGCCTGTTAACGAGTTAGTAGCCGCATTTGATGGTATCGATGTTCCAAAGCCAGTTCAAAAAGTAGCCGCGGGTCTCCCTTTTCGTGACTTTATCACTGTCGGCATCCTGGCAAATCAACTCAAGGTTGCGAACCGAAAAAGCCAGAATGGTATTGTTCCCGACAACTGGATCTACATCCAAGAACCAGATGTAACGGTGTGCCGTCTCCAAATATTCAACAACTGGAGTCCGTACCTGGTAAAGGATGGCAGCAAAGCCTGGATTGGCATGGAGTATGTCGTGAGCGAAAATGATGATATCTGGAAGCTGAGTGACGGAGATATGGCGAAGTTTGGTGTGTCCGAACTGGAAAAAATTGGCATTCTCGATCCAAAAGAAGTCATCGATACAACAGTTATTAAGCTCAAAAAAACTTACCCTGCGTACTTCGGAACCTACAAGCAGTTCAATAAGATACGCAAGTTTACCGATGGGTTCGATAATCTATTCCTTGTTGGACGCAATGGACAGCATCGATATAATAATCAAGACCATTCTATGCTAACTGCTATAGAGGCTGTGAACAATGTGCTCACAGGCCGCAAAGACAAGGCAAACATTTGGAGTGTCAATGTTGAAAAAGAGTATCACGAAAGTAAGTAGCTTTTTCGCCGGCACGGCAGGTGCTAGATGGAACCTAGGTTTGCTTGGTATTACACTCGCAATATTCCTTATTGCGCTATTCTCCGCGCACCTTACGCGCCCGTACAACTCCGACGATGTCTGTATCCAAAACGTTATAGATTCGTTGCTCCGCTCAGAGAAAAAAGTTGGAATCGTTGGCACAGATAACTTCGTAATTAAAGTGCCGCTATACATGCTTGCAGATGTCATACCCAACTCAAGGGTTCAAATGCTCTTCATAGTTCTCGTTTGTAATCTTGTGTTATTTCTGCCAATTGCATACACTCTCTACCGCTTCATCCTAAGAGCAAGGGCCTATAAAAAGTGGCAAACTCTATTCATACTCAGCCCAGTCATGTGGTTCTTCAGCCTAGCAACCGTTCCTCTGGATATGATGGACACGACATACGCTTCATTTTTTAGCGGGATGTACCTGAACCCCAATTACCGGAATGCGGAGTTCGGACTAATGCTAATTATCATATTGAGTTTTAGTCGCTATTTATTCAAGCCAACTATCTCCAATCAAAAGCTATCGCTCGCAACGATTATATTGAGTATAGCTTTATCTTTCTTCTTTTATAGTGATCCTTTTTTCATCTATACCATGGGGGTCGCGATTGCGCTTACTGCACTATTGTTCTTCATAAGCAAAAAAGTAGACTCTTGGGGACTCGCTAGTATACTCACTGCTCTATTCTGTGGCGCAGTGGGTGCAAAAATCCTAGACAGATTTTTCGCATCCTTTGGCTTTATTGCTGCAAACAATATCGAAAAGAAGTTTATACCCACAGATTCAATTTTTGCGGCGATTCAAAATACCATCCATGGTATATTCCAGGTTTTTAGAGCCGACTTCTGGGGAAAGTCGCTTGAAGCTCCTACTACCCTGCTCTTCTTACTCAATGCCCTGCTACTTATCTTTTTCATACTTTCAATTTATCGAAAGAGAAAAGAATTACTCGAAAAAACAAGTGTATTATCCACAGTAGTTATATTCGTGGCCGTTGTAACTCTATGTGTATATACTATTACAACATCTGGCGCGCTCACCGCCAACTTCCGCTACTTATTCACCTTGGCACTAACTTCAACGCTCATAATTCCATTCTATATGGCTAACTCTCTACACCATGCGCGTAGCACTCGTACTACAATGCTTATTGGACTAGTATGCCTATTTGGTATGTTAGCAAACACTATAATGAATGTCAGAATAGCCGCAACCACTCATCCTGGGAGCGCCCAAACCCATGATATACAAGCCCTACAAGTCATCAAGGAGCACAATCTTACAAAGGGTTATTCAACATACTGGTTGTCAAACGTCCTCACATATCTGAGTAATCGATCTACAGTTACACTCCCTCTTATATGTGGCTCAACCACTGGTCCGCCTGTTAAGTTTGAATGGCTCTTAAATGTTGCCGATTTTGACCTCCCTGCTAACCCTGCTGGCGAAACGTACTTTCTTTATGATTCAGCAGCAAACGAGCCTCAGTGCGATGCAATGAATCGGCTCGGCCCTGCTCGCGAAGTTATTAAGATATCAGACAGATATACACTCTATGC
>CAZXUE010000020.1:7917-9084 GCA_964643895.1 uncultured Candidatus Saccharibacteria bacterium | reverse complement strand
AAAATCATTCGGCCATGGGCCATTACATCAGTCACACCGACCCACTAGATGATTCGTATAGATAATTATAGCCGTTCAGCCATTGCGAGGTTGCTAAAAGTATAGTAGAATAACCATAGGTGTTTTAAATTAGTTGCCTATGAAAATAAAAACTGTCAACAGACTACCACTTCTCATCTTTTCTGTCCTTGCATGTATTGCTGCCTTAGTTGTAGTGGGGGTCATTTATAATCAGCGCGACACGACAATTGTGCAGGGGCCAACAAAAGCTCAGCAAGATACACAGCGAGAAAACGACATAGCGGGAAAACGAGATTTTGTAGAGCAGAAGCAATCAAACGTTACGGAAGCTAAGGCCGCTACGATACCAACGGATACAAACCAAATCTCCCTTACCGCCGCCCAACAGTCAAACAACATTGTTGTCACTACGCACCTATCTGGTTTTTCCTCTGGAGTGTGCACGCTTATCGTGACTAATGGAACAAAAAGCACTACTCAGCAAGCAACCATTCTTTATCAGCCCGAATTCTCAACGTGTACAGGGTTCTCAGTACCCGTAAGCAGTGTGGGCCCAGGTAGTTGGACTATAGAGTTGCAAGTAACGCCAGCGGGTGGACAAGTGCTCACAAAAACGATAACAAGTACGGCAAAATGATGGTTCGAAAATTACAACTTTTAATTATCTCGCTCTTGCTCATCTCTCTCTTTGTGCAGTCATCAGCGCTTGCAGTGACTGCAGGGGACTGGAGTTCTGGGAGGATTATTGATGATGGCCTCTTTACTAACTCGTCTGATATGTCCGTACAGGATATTCAAAACTTCCTCAAGAGCAGGCTCCCCTACTGCGACAAGGACGGAGTAAAGATTTCCGAACTTGGTGCAGGAGACGCAGATGGTGATGGCACCGTCAATACAGCAGCGGACTATTCTCTCGCCGATGTCACTAAAGACGGGAAAGTACAGCGCTGGGAGTATGGCCGTGTTATCAGTAATGCAGCACCCTTCACTTGCCTGACAAACTATTATGAGGTGCCAAAAACAAGTCCGGGCTCCTACATCCCGACCAACAACTACGGCCAGTATAATCCCGACGGTAGCCCCGCTATTCCAACCGGGGCTGTTAGTGCAGCACAAATAATTGCAAATGCTGCTCAGGAGTTTTCC
>CAZXUE010000020.1:7357-7907 GCA_964643895.1 uncultured Candidatus Saccharibacteria bacterium | reverse complement strand
GATTAAACTGGCTACGGAGTCGGCCGGACCGCTGACGTCTGATGAGTGGCCATTTAAAACACAATACCTTTATGCAATGGGTGCGCACTGCCCTGACTCCGGTCCAGGAGGTACGGCTAACTGTGACCTAAATTATTCTGGGTTCTCAATGCAGATTAGGGAAGCTGCAAATCTTCTTCGTGGTTATCTCGATAATATGACTCAAGCGTGGTGGCCATATAAGCGACCGGGACCTGGGGTTGACAGAGTAAAGACAGACGCATATGGCAAGCCTCTGAAAGACCTATGTTCCGACCGAAGTGGACTCCAAAATTCAAACTGCGTGGGGTGGAATGTGCCTGCCACCTGTGGAGGAACGGTAATTTACATCGAAACAAAAGCAACCGCCGCACTCTATACCTACACACCCTACCAGCCAAACGCTGCAGCCCTCAACAATATGTATGGTACAGGAGATGCCTGTAGTGCTTATGGGAATCGCAATTTTTGGCGGGTCTGGAATGATTGGTTTGGTAGCACTCAGGTTGCTAGCTATTCAGCGCGGCCAACC
>CAZXUE010000020.1:199-7347 GCA_964643895.1 uncultured Candidatus Saccharibacteria bacterium | reverse complement strand
GCCGGGCCGGTCAGGACGAAATAGGACGCGTTGGTCGAACCGGCCGATTCCGTGGGACAACGGAAGACCTCGGGCATCTTGTCGAGCAGCTTGCGATTGTTCGGACCGTCCCAAGGCTCGTCAAAATGGTATGACTCATCTTCTGTACCTATAGGAACTTATCCTGTTCTACTGGCCGCTACTGATCCGATCAATCGGAGTAGTCCTTTCTCTTCACTTTGGGCATCCCCCGGTCGCCCTTCAACTAACTTTACACGCGTATATTCAAGCGATGGTACAACACTTAGTGCTAACCAACACGTGGCAGAACCTGGGCAATACGTAGAATGGGAGTTTGAACTCAAGATTCCTCCCGACTACCCACTTGGTACATACCGTGAGACATTCCAACCTGTGCTTGAAGGGTCAACTAACTGGGCCATGGGCGGCGTGTCTTGGCTTGATATTACAGTTAAGAGTGGTTACATAGCTACACCAATATCTCAGAGCATCTACGCATATACTGCAGCCACAAATAGCACCTCAAACCAAACTATTCGTTACCGGAATGACGGCGAGAACTACTGGTACGACACACTGACCGCCCCTACAAATGACACAAAACCCGTGCGACTCGCAAAAGTAAACGGGGATTTAACAACTGGCTGGCCCACACCCACCTATGCTACATCAACTTTTGGTACAACATATCTAAGTGATGGTACAACCCCTAGCCCATTCCAGCACGTTGTTCGCCCAGGCGAGATTGTCGAATTGCCTCTCTCTCTTACTCTTGTAGACCAGGCAGGAATCGGTCTCCATCGCCAAATGGTAAGACCACAAATAGATGGATTCTCAAACTCTCCAATGGGAGGGCTCTCTTGGTTTGATGTCACAGCCGTGGCGCGAACCGGTGGTGCTTCACTGTACGCCCAGTCGCCATTTCCGACCATGAGCCCCGGCGCTGCACAGCCAGTATTCCTAAGCTACAAGAATACATCAAATACCGCTTGGTATGACAGCCAATCGGTACCCCGCGGTCTTCTCCCAATTCATATCGCAACCTACGGACCCATTAATCGCTCAAGTCCCTTCAGCTATGACTGGTATAATAGGGCAAGACCAGTACTTCAATTTTCTAAAGTTACCGAATCTGATGGTTTAACGCTGGCGGCGAACCAGCACATCGTACAGCCTGGTCAAATTGCATTCTTTAACTTTAACTTAGTCGCACCTTGGTCTTTTAGGGGAACTTATCGCGAATATTACTTACCTATCGTTGAGGGGTCGAGCAACTGGAACCAAGGTGGAATTTCATGGCTTGACGTCAAAGTTCAGTAGCCGGGCTATTTATCCATGAGATTATACATCCCGAGTGCATAGCTGTTGTGACTGAAGTCCCTATGAATATGCTCAATCGCTCTGGCGCCTATCTCTTGCCTATAGCCCTTGTCAGATACAAGCTTACTCAGCGCGGATAGTGCATCACTGGGACCATCAACCTTTACAACTGCGTCGTCGGGAAGCTCTGAATACCATCCAAAGTCACGTATAACAGCAACACCGCCAAACCTCATTGACTCCAACGTTGTAAGCGATGTTTCGCCCCTGTACGCCAACCTAACGTTAATAAGGATGTCTGTTCCCGCCATGAGACGCTGAAAATCGTAGTCACTCGGATTCGTTACTAGCTTAACATGCGGCAACCCACTAAGGCGCGCCAGAAGATCAGGCTCAACTGCACTGTATCCAAATATATTCACATTGCAGTCATCGTATTCATCCGAGTTCGCAATATCTTCCATGACATCTGTCCCCTTAACTGAGGCAATGATACCGGCAAACGATATTGTGAGTTTATTATTATTTTGCGTGACAATATCTGGAAATAATGGGGTTGAGACTGGAAGGTTTAGATGCTTAATTTTAACCCTTCCACCTTGCACAAGAATATCCTTTACTGCCCTACGAGCATATTCCGAGTGGACGATAACACCCTTTTGCCGATTGAGCAGCGACGTCAAATAACCACTTAGACGACCTTCTTCTTTGGTTCCCTGTAATAGTTCGTCAAGTCGCGCCTCTGTATCATATCGCTGTTGGGTGATATACCCCGCCTCTAGGAGATTGGCATATGCACCCCCGAGGAATGTGTCGTGCAATACAACATATCCTGGGAACACAAGGGCTAAGTGAATGATGTTAAGGTGATATTCGCTGTTCCCTATGTGGTAAATAACCTCATCAAACTTTTCATAATCAGCACTAGTAAATTTTTCTATGTCGTAACATGGCGCCAATGCCGCAAGAGGATTGGGGCGGATTGCACGATGATTGGGCCCCTTATCGAAATAATAGGTAATATCAAAATACTCTGAGTAACGCGCATGACTCTCTGTAATTACTTTCCCTATTGCCGAAAAGCCCGAAGCATCGGGACAAAAGATGGCTATCTTCTTCCTTGTGACATTACTCTTTTCTGAGTACGAACTAAGGGCACCGTATACTGCTCGGGCACTTCTCTCCCAGGTGTACTCCTTGCGTACCGCAACATACTCTTTTGCTATTTCTGGAAGGTGACTATTCGCAACCTCTTTCTCGATGGCCGCAGCAATAGACTCAGGATCGAGTGGGTCAAAAAACAGGAAAGCGGTAGCAGAAAGTTCGCGAAAAACCGATATATCAGAGCAAGCAATCTGTTTTTTTGAGTCAATCGCCTCGAGTACGGGCAACCCGAGCCCCTCATACTCGGAGGGAAAAACAAGGAAAGCACAGTTGTCAAACAGCCACTTCATTGTCCCTTCTGAAACATTACCTGTGAAAACAATGTCATCTGAGTAGGCTGTCATTTCGGCTTTTCCTTCATTTGTGAAAGTCGAGGTGACAACTAGCTTTAGGGGAGACTCTGGATGATTCTGTTTATAGAGTGCGAACCCTTGAGCTGCCCTTTTGTTATTTTTGCGAAGCTCTTGTCCGGTCGGCATAAGAATGTACTGAGCTGGGGTGAGTGCAAGTTTCGGTTTCTCTGGCTTTACCGCATCACGAGGTATGGCTGCACCGTTAATATTGAAGAGTCTGCTTTTTGGAATTCCAAAAGTAATACACAAGTCGTTTGCAACAGTCTTAGATATTGTCAGTAACTTAGTTGCCTCATACACAGTTGCTGTGTGAGGAAAATAAAAATTGTCAAAAAAGCCCTCAAAGGCAGCGTAGCGTTCGTGATAAAGGTAGGGGATTGAATCGTAGTATATTAGGATCTTTTCGTTAGCAACATCGGAAAACACCGCACACACTTCATCCAGATACAATGCCATTATCATCATATCGAAATCGCCATAACTAGAGCTCAGCTCTCGATTGAGGATCGACTTGTTTTCATCAATGGCCGACTTAACAGATCTCTCTTCCCGTGGTGTTGGGGGTAACACAAGAGGGAGATACAGCGATGTAACAGCAGGTTCAAGCGATGAGACAAATCGCTTTATCTCCGTCGGCAACTCGACTGAGGTATTAAACAAAAGTATTATATTATATTTATCTCGCAAATTATCGCGCATCATTGCCTCAAGCAAAGCATGTGAATACTTGCCCATGCCACGATGCCAGGAAGCAGTTTGGAATACTTGGCAGTCGATTATCAATGGACGCTTTTTTGTCATCTTTTATTTTCTCCCTCTCTCGATTGCACGCTTTGCTGCTTTTGCTGATCGTTTTACTACTCTCGCCGAAATTTTATACGTACGATGTAGTATTTTTGCTGAACTCATTTTTATCACTTCTTTTAAGGTTGGGCGCCTATAAAAAACGTCGTGATCAGCTTGCTGAACAGCTACGAGCAGCTCATCAACCGATCCCCTAGTAATATCAATGGGGATTCTAGGATAAAGCTTCTTCTTCTTAAATTGATTAGTAAGCCTAAGGTCAATAATTGTATGCACCTTAACGGCGAGATTTTTAACCATATTTTTAAATCGGTTCAATTCGGCAATGTGTTGGTGAAGGTAGTTAATCTCCTCATCTTTTGTTGCAATTACCCGCTGAAGACGAGAAATCTCAGATTCATTGTGCATCTGCTTTATCTCAAGCTCGTTTAGTTTTTCTTCAGTATGTATTGTTGAAGCTGGATGTATTCTACGTCCAATAACCCTGTGAAGGTAGTCAAATACCGGCTCATTCGTTTTGTCTACATAGTAATCATTAAGCCCATCGTTATAGACTTTCTCATAATTAGCGCTACTAAGAAGTGATGGCCAGTCACGCTCAATCTTATCAGCCTCGATGCACAACACTCGTGGACGATACGTGCTCCAATCATTGCCGCGTAATACTTCATACTCGTAGCCCTCCACATCAATTTTCATGAAGCTAATTGGCTTGTCTGATGCGTGCATTTTCAGTACCTTTGCAAGAGTTGAGACTTCAACCTCTAGGTCTTGGTATTCGGCAGCTATTTCTTTGTTTGCCAGACGTTTCTTTGTTTTTGATGATAGGGTTGAGAGACCATCTGCAGCATACTGGCGAAATACGGCCCTGCCCGGCTTATCGCTGAGCGCGATATTCAATGTTATATCACGTCTACGCGCCTTTGATAGCTTTTTTGCAAGCGCATTATTCGGCTCGACGTTAATACCAGACCAGCCATTGTCATAGAAGTGCTTTGTAACCGAGTACTTTTCTGGATCAGAGGCGCCAATATCTACGTAGAAGCCTCTATGCCCATCATCAAAGAATGCATCAAGAATAACATCTTCTCGATTCTGAGCGTAACTAATAATTGTTTTTTCTTTCATCCTAGCCCCTACTCAAATCAAGTTCAATTGGCGGCTCAATCGGATATCCCGTCTTTTTCTCTTTATATACGCTTAACTCTCGCACGCGCACCCACCAATCATAGGTTTCTCCTTGTGCGCTCTCCAGTACCACGTCAAGTGGATAGACTCCTTCGTTAAGGAGATTGTCAAAAGTAAACGTAGCCTCCATCTTCTCCCACTTCTTCATACCGGGGATCGTCTTGTTAGCGAGCTCATTATTGAAACCCATGAGCGGCTTTTCCATAGGATCGGTAATCTTAAAGCCAACCCGCATTTCACCCACTGCCTGTTTTGCAACAAAAGAGAACGTGAGCGAAACCTTCTTATCGTCTGCTGTAATGCGCTTTGGAACGGTGATTTTTTCGAATCTCACTTTTCCATTACCAATGCGATCGAGCTGCTGGGTATCTGTTGAAGTATCCTTGGGGATAAAGAGGCGTGTATACTCATCGGCAACTGCATTCGCCGCACCCTCCATAACTAACTTGCTATCCTCAATTAAAACAGCACGGTCACAGTACTCACGCACTGCGCCCATATCGTGACTTACAAAAACAACTGTCTTTTTATCGCGTTTTAGCTTGCGGAAGTAGTCAAAACACTTCCTTTGAAAATCGGCGTCCCCTACGGCGAGCACTTCGTCAACTAGAAGGACATCCGCCTCCGCACGAGTTGCCATTGAAAATGCCAAGCGCACCTGCATACCGCTAGAGTAGTTTTTAAGCTTTTGGTCCATAAAGCGCTCAAGCTCGGCGAAAGCTACGATATCGTTATACATTTTATCAATCTCTTTGCGTGAGAACCCGAGCATTGCCCCATTAAGATAAACGTTCTCACGGCCCGTCAGTTCTGCGTTGAAACCCACTCCAAGTTCAATAAATGGTACGAGCCTTCCCGATATTTTTATCCTGCCTTTTGTTGGCTGGTAAATATTTGCAAGAATCTTGAGCATAGTACTTTTACCAGAGCCATTTCGTCCACAAATACCAAAAAATTCTCCGGTTTTTATCTCAAATGATATATCCTGTAAAGCATGTTGCACGTCGATTTTTTTATTCTTGGGCCGAAGTGCATTAATAAAAGCACTTTTTAAACTATTCGTTCTCTCATGTGGAAGCAGAAAATCCTTACTGACATGAGAAACGGATACCGCTATCTCCTCCCTAATCATTTAAACCTCCTCCGCAAAATGTGATTGCCGTAGACGGAAGTACCATACGCCAGTGACTAATGTAATAACAACCGCGCCTATAGGGATTATCCATACATACCAACTTTGCCATAGCTGAGCAATAGTAGTGGTCTGGTGGGTCACAAGAGACCAGCGCAGATCTTGTATAATTTGTGTCATCGGGTTGAGAATTGAAAGCTTAGCAAACTGCGTCGGCAGGAGTGTAATCAGATACAAAACTGGTGTTAGGTAGAATCCGGCCTGCATAATTACATCCCATATATACGATATATCCCGAAGCCTCACGTACACTGCACTCAGCCAAAAAGATAAGCCTAAGGCAAAAATAGTTAGTTCTAAAAGAAGCGGCACAACGAGAAGCGCACTCGCCGATAATGTCACACCATTCACAATCATAAACACACCGATCACAATAAAGTTGAGCGCCAAATTGATAAAGGCACTAGCAGAAACGGCCAGCAGAATAACATATTTAGGGAAGTTCACCTTTCGTAGCAGATCACCCTTCCCTACTATTGCCATGATACTACCAGAAGTCACCTCTGAGAAATAGTTCCAAACTACAATGCCCATAAGCAGATAAACTGGGGGGTGTTCAATATTGTTACCAATCTTAAGAAAGCGCACAAACACAAGGTAAAGAATCGTAAACATAAACAACGGTCGAAGAAGAGACCATAAGTATCCCAATGTTGAGCCCTGGTAACGTAGTTTAAAGTCGGTGCGAACAAGTTCTTTTAACAAGACTACCGGATAGGTGGATTTATTCATATAGATATTCTGATTATATCATTCTAGTAGCCGACGGTCGATATGTCGACAATGGGTTTCACCAGAGGGAGACCACCAGTCGAACCGTAGTAGCTACCGCTGTACGGAAATACGCCGCCATCACCAGCAACGAATGTATAACCGCCGGACGCGGAACGAGTCACCCCCACCATAGGACTCACCAGGCGAATGTTGCCCGCTGAACCATAGCTTGGTGCATCACCGAACGGAAATACGCCGCCATCACTTGCGAAAAGCCAATAACCATTGCCTGTACTACTCACTAACCCACCGATAATCGGTTGACGGAGGGTGATGCCGCCCGTACTTCCATAACCACGTGCATCACCGAACGGAAATACGCCGCCATCACTTGCGAAAAGCCAATAACCATT
>CAZXUE010000020.1:0-99 GCA_964643895.1 uncultured Candidatus Saccharibacteria bacterium | reverse complement strand
GCCTGATGGAGTAGCCGCCATACCAACAATCGGTTTCCATAGATTTATATTTCCCGTACTTCCATAACCACGTGCATCACCGAACGGGAACACCCCACC
>CAZXUE010000019.1:8273-16171 GCA_964643895.1 uncultured Candidatus Saccharibacteria bacterium | reverse complement strand
GGGTGGGCACTGCTGGGCGCTGAAACCTCCCTTCAACCCACCCGGACGACGCGTGTGATGCATGTCTCTCTCGAATGCTCACAGCTAGGGCTAGGCCCAACCTATTAGGCTCACCGCTGAATTGGGGTTAAAGGGGTTAGAAGACCTTCAAAGCTTGACTTCAAACGGACAAGTGTCCTCGTCGAAAACGAAAAGTGGAGGGTAAAAACTTTATGTTTACTTTGAAAGCTTCCTAACATTACTTATCGAATGATAAGATGTTAAATGGGGTATAAAAGGTACGAAAGTGATTAATACCACTTACGAATAGCCATATTAGCATACACGGGGCATATTGTCAATACTTTTTGAGATAATATTGTATGAAAATCAATAAAGTTACAAAACAACATAAGCAGTATCCGGCCTATTTGCTGGAAATCTCATCTGTTCCAAAAGAATTATTCTACCTGGGCGAGCCCCCCGAGGCTTATTTACCTGCAGTTACCATTGTCGGCAGCCGCAAGCTTTCGCCTTATGGTCGAGAAGTAACCTATCAGCTCGCCTACGACCTTGCAAAACAAGGAATTACCATTGTGAGCGGACTCGCTTTAGGCGCTGATGGCGTAGCGCACCAAGCCGCAATTGATGCTGGCGGCAGAACAACTGCCGTTCTGGCTAATGGACTTGATGAGATCTACCCGGCATCGCACCGAAATTTAGCCATTGAGATATTGAAAAAGGGTGGTACCATCATGAGCGAATACCCAACAGGCACACCATCGCTCAAACAGCACTTCATCGCCCGTAACCGTATTGTTTCTGGACTTTCAGATATGGTAATCATCACTGAGGCAGCCGAGGCCAGCGGCTCGCTTGTAACGGCCAATTTTGCGCTTGAACAGAACAAACTCGTTGGCGCAGTACCGGGCAATATCACTAATCCGCTGAGTATCGGCACTAATAACCTCATAAAAAGCGGCGCGCAACTTATTACCTCCGCACAAGATGTACTTAATGCGCTCGGCATTCAATCGACCGAAAAAGTGAAGGAGGAGGTTTTTGGGGATACCGCCGAGGAGCAGGCAATAATAGACCTTATGAGACAGGGAATAACAGAGATGGATCAGCTACAGCAGCAAAGCAACCTTGAGCCAGCACTATTCAGCCAAACCCTCACCATGCTCGAAATCTCAGGGAAAATTCGCCCACTAGGAGCCGCCCATTGGACGTTACAGTAGTAAAATTATTGACTTTTTATTCTTTTATGCTACTATATAAATCATCTGATTACCTAGGTAATCGGCGCCCTTTGCAAATTTCTTCCTGTCGTATCTGTTGATCTGAATACTAGCCATCTGTCTACTGCTCAGGTTGACGGATACGACTACAGAAAGGACCCGTCATAATGGACGATTCCCGGCTCACGCCAGCAATGCTCGAAGACATCGAGTACTTCATCACTGCCACGATCCGTTCGTGGCAGGAGAACGACCTGATCAAGGTGAACTCCTACGCGGTGCTCATCCGTGTGGCCCAACGGCCGTTCGGCGGCTTCGAGAGCGATTTCTCCGACCACACCTTCGGGGACTCTCGACACGACGCCGAGCACGACTACGACTGGTACGCCGAGAACGTGCTGGGCAAGGCAAAAGCCTGCGAGGTTGCCAGGATGGACTCGCACGAAGCGGTGCGCCGCCACCCGGGAGCACTGGCCTACGAGAACGGCACCTTCCCTTGGGGAGGCGCTACCTACGATGCGCTCAACGGCCTCATCGTCAGCGTCAGTGGATTCAGGGAGGATGAAGACATTCTCTTCGCCCACACCGTGCGCAACTTCGTGGTGATGCTGCTCGACCGGTTCGGTCAGCTCCGGATCGACGATGCACGCCAGCGTGGTGAACTGGAAGGTGAGGAGGGCGCTAACCGCTTCACCTGGACAACCGCCTGACGGGCACAAGCAGAGGGTAACCCATCGCGCATTCACTTGCGCGATGGGATATCCCCAAAGTCTATAATCATTAAGAATTTATAGGTTTTGGAGATAGTTCATTAACCCAAGTTCTTGACCAGCTCCCACACTTTCCTGTAACCTAAGTGGCTGTTGCATTTGAAACTTAAATGCATACACTGGAGTAAGCATGAGCAAAAAGAATCTTGTTATTGTAGAGAGCCCGGCTAAGGCGAAAACTATTGAGAAGTATCTTGGTAGTGATTTTAAAGTGATGTCCTCGGTTGGACATATTCGTTCGATTGCCAAAAAAACCAAAGATGGCAAAGAGGCAATTGATGTAAAAAACGGTTTTGAAACTGTATACGAGATTGATCCGGATAAAAAGAAGATCATCACCGAGCTAAAAAAAGCCGTCAAAGAAACGCAGGCTGTTTGGCTCGCAACTGATGAAGACCGTGAAGGTGAGGCGATTGCCTGGCATTTGTGTGAGGTCCTGAAACTTGATCCGAAGACCACTAAGCGGATTGTGTTTCATGAAATCACCAAAGGAGCAATTGAAGAGGCAATTAAAAATCCGCGGTACGTAGATATGAACCTCGTACAAGCCCAGCAAGCACGGCAGATTTTAGATAGAATCGTTGGCTTTGAACTCTCACCAGTCGTCTGGCAGAAGGTGCCAGGTGGTAAATCTGCTGGCCGGGTGCAATCACCGGCTGTTCGATTGCTTGTGGAGCGTGAGCGTGAAATTGAAAGTTTTGAAGGTAGCTTTCAGTTTAAAGTTACTGCCGAGTTTATGCATAATGGCGACCTTGTTAAGGCCGAGCTACCACAGCGTTTTGATACCGAAAAAGAGGCTCAAGAGTTCTTAGAAAGCCTCAAAAACGCCTCATTTACAGTAGGTAGCGTTGAAACTAATCCTGGCACCCGCAACCCTTCAGCGCCGTTCACTACCAGCACCCTGCAGCAAGATGCTAACAGCCGGCTCGGTTTCAGCGCCAAAGCAACCATGTCGGCTGCCCAAAAGTTATACCAAGAAGGCAAGATCACCTACATGCGTACCGACTCGGTCAATCTTAGCAATCAAGCTTTAGCTCAAATGACTGAGTTTATCAAAAAAGAGTACGGCGAGAAGTACCATCAATTTAGAACCTTCAAAACCAAGAATTCCAGCGCTCAAGAAGCCCACGAAGCCATCAGGCCAACAGATGTGAAAACCACCTCTGCCGGTAGCGATAGCTACAACCAGAAGCTCTACGAACTAATCCGAAATCGCACCCTAGCAAGCCAGATGGCGCCTGCTAAACTGGAAAAGACTACAGTGAGCATTATAATTTCAACCAGCAAATACATCTTTGAAGCTAAAGGTGAGGTGATTTTATTTGATGGCTTCCTGAGAGTATATGGCGGCAGCAAAAAAGACCCTGAGATTTTACCAGCACTCGCTGCGGACGATCGGCTGGAGCTAGAAATTGCATCTGCTCGCCAAATATTTGCCCGTCCACCAGCACGCTACACCGAAGGCTCGCTGGTTAAAAAACTTGAAGATCTTGGCATCGGTCGCCCATCCACCTACGCTACGATCATCAATACAGTACAAGTACGAGGCTATGCAGAAAAAGGTGAAAACGAAGGCGAGCCACGCGATGTGATCGTGTTGTCATACGTGCCCTCCGGTCATTCTGAACTTGTTTCAGGATCTACAAACGCCCAAGAGCAGATTCCGAAACAAGTTCGGAATGACATCGTGCGTGAAATTGTGCAAGAAAAAACCGGCTCAGATAGGGGCAAACTAGTGCCAACTGCTGCTGGAAAAGTTCTCAATGATTTTCTAGTAGATCACTTCGACCAAGTCGTAGACTATGGTTTTACGGCTGCTGTAGAGGAAGAATTTGATCAAATTGCTGCTAATAAGTTGGCTCGTAATGAGATGTTAAACGAGTTTTATGATCCGTTTCACAAATTGATTGAAAACTCCGGCAGCATTGACCGCTCAACCGTCGCCCAAGCACGCGAAATAGGGGTGCACCCTAAAACCGGAAAACCGATTTTAGCTCGATTTGGACGCTTTGGCCCCATGCTGCAGCATGGTGCGACTGAAGATAAAGAGGAAAAACCGCAATTTGCACCGCTTCCAAAAGGCGCAAAGCTTGAAACCGTCACGCTTGATGAGGCCCTAAAAGCCTTCGAGCTGCCGCGAACCGTTGGACAAACTGAAGATGGCAAAGAAATCAAAGCGAATATTGGCCGTTTTGGGCCGTATATTCAAGTAGACAAGCAAAACGTAAGCAATAAAACGCTTGAACCGCATACAATCACGCCTGACCAGGCGAAAGAGCTCTACACCGCAAAGTTAAAGGCTGAGGCAGAGAAAAACATCGCCGACTTCGGCGATGGTATCAAAGTATTAAACGGAAGGTTCGGCCCTTACATAACCGACGGCACCAAAAATGCCAAAATTCCAAAAGACACCGACCCCAAGAAAGTTACC
This sequence comes from uncultured Candidatus Saccharibacteria bacterium, assembly GCA_964643895.1. Classification (GTDB taxonomy): domain Bacteria; phylum Patescibacteriota; class Saccharimonadia; order Saccharimonadales; family UBA7683; genus UBA7683. The sequence goes on along the minus strand of CAZXUE010000019.1, from coordinate 11,750 downwards.
CACGAGGAAGCCAAAAAGCTCCTCGCAGAAGCCCCCGCAAAAGGCAAAAGAACCTTCAAACGCCGATCTGCCAAAAAATAATCCGCTGTAGGCGGATACAGTTCCCCCGCCTACTCAAAAACCGAGAGAGCCCAGCCTTGGCGTACCCTGCGAGCCGAGGATGTTTGAGCGAACAGCGTGAGCGAGTTCCGCAGGCTCCAGAGTATGACAGGGCTTGGCGACCATCGTGCTTTTTGAACCTAGGCGGTGCTTTTGCCTTACTTTTGGCAGCAAAAGTGAGGAAGAGACATTCTCTCATTCGCTTTTGGCAGCAAAAGCAAAACAAAACTGCCAACCAGAACTCACCAAGACGATGTTCCAAGCCTAAGCTAGTTCTCGGGCTGCTGCGGAACCCTCCTGCGCCAAGGCTCCGGAGGGCGGGCTCACACTCCACCCTGTGCATCGTAGCCTTTGGCGAAGATGTATCATGGTTGGAGGGGCTGCAGTGGCATGGGTGAGCTGGCTCGTTTCGAGTTTTGGTCATTCTAATTTGGAATTTGTTTAGTATTTCGATATTAGGATTTAGTATTTATTTGTATTTTGGTGCTTGGAATTTGAGATTACATCTGTAGATATGCTTATTATTTACTGCTTTTGACAAGCATAAAAGGTTACATCTAGTGTGTTCATGTATTTGGAATACCTGCTATTTAGTGCTATAATTTGTACATATACGAGAAAACGTATTGACTTTCAAAAATATATGTATTAAAATATGGTAAATCCACAATAAATTAAGTTAATTTGCAAGAGGAAGTTATGGAACAGACAACCAATCTCGACATCAAGAAGGCTGCTAAGGAAATCTTAGAAACAATTGAGCGTGATCGCGAACGCGAAATTATAGCCCGTCGATTTGGTTTGTATGACCGAAAAGAAACTCTCGAACAGATTGGCGAGCTCCTTGGCATCACTCGTGAACGTGTTCGCCAGCTTGAAAAAGCAATCCTTATTCGCCTAAAAATTGCTGCTGAGAAGAATGAACTTCCGCATATGCAGGATGTTGAAAAAGAATTTATCAAGCAGCTTTCTGAATTGGGCCGAGTTGCTCGCGTGAGTGACCTTGCCGAGAAAGTAGGGAACAGCGGCGACGAACGCGATCGCGCACATGTGGCATTTCTGGCAACGCTCGCGCCCCGACTTGCAGTGCTTGACGAAAACGACGACTACCATCAGGCGGTCGCTATCAAAGAACATTACGATGAAAAAACCCTAAGAGACCGCGTCTCAGACATCGTGAAGGCCATTAAAACCCACGGTCAGCCGCTGACTATTGCCCAGCTGCACGAGAAGGTGAGTGGCTACGAACACCCAGATCACGTTCGCGCGATCGCAAGTGCCAGCAAGAATCTCGCAAACCTTAAAGATCAATGGGGTCACATCAAATGGCCACTAGTCAATCCTAAGAATATCCGCGATAAGATTTACGTGATTCTGCAAGAAAATGAAAAGCCGATGCACTTTTCTGAAATCGCCGAAAAGATCAAAGAGTCTGACTTTAAGCGTAAAGACGTTACTACTCAGGCCATTCATAACGAGCTTATTAAAGATGCTCGTTTTGTATTAATTGGCCGCGGTATCTATGCCCTGAAAGAGTGGGGCTACAGCAAGGGAACTGTATCTGATATTATCACCAAGATCTTGAAGAAATCGAAAGAACCAATGCACCGCGACGACATCGTCCGCGAAGTCCTCAAGAGCCGCCAGGTAAAAGAAACGACCATTCTACTTAACCTCCAGGGCAAACCACAGTTCAAGCGAGTAGCAAAAGCCACCTACGAACTCGCTGAGTAGCAATTCCCGGGCTGAGCAGGGCTCGCCTGTTATAATAAGCTTGTGATTAAGTTTTTGCTGACGAGTTGGTGGCTTTATATTCCAATTATTGGCATTTTATTGTATTTAACGCGCCGGAATAATCAGAAGATTAAAGAAATAAAGATACTGCGAGAACAGCATCATCAGCCCAACGTGCAGGCTGCGGCTTCTTTGCATCCTCAAAAATTTACGAGAATTCGTAGAGCTGCCGGTAAACTTGGATTAAGCGGTGCAATAAATCATTTGCGGCGTTAAATTACTGTTGGTGATGCAGATGCAAGAGTAGGGTAAACAAAAAACGAACATTCAATGAGTGGTGGTCTTGCGCTATTCTTGCAAAGATAGTAATCTCCAAACCATATCAGATCCTTTGGCTACACTCAGAATAACGTTGTTGGCTAATTTTTAGTAATGTACAAAATACGAACAATAACGATGCACGGAGGCATAAACGAAGTTATGCCGTAAGGCGCGCATACTCACAATAACGCGCAAAGACAGGTGAGGAGCATAAGTCAACTCAAGCAAATAGAAAAAACCACGAGTTATAAGCATAAGAAAGATGAGTGTGCATACGTCTTTAAGATAGTAATGTAATGTCGCACAATGTATATTTTGCGACATATCATAAACCTTCCCTTGATGAACATAAGCACTCCCCAGCAGGGGACTTTCTGCAAGTATTCTACTAAAAAACGTCTCCTTCATCTTCTGTAAACTTACTTTTAACCTACCGTATCCGTGTAGCCGCCGCACCATGTCACGCCTTCTGCAACCGCACGCTAATTTGACTTTTCCACAGTTCCTTGTGAAAAGTTGCATTTTTGACATTTTCATGCCGCAATGTTTTTATACTGCTCTCTCCCCTCCATCATTCAATTTTTTGCTAAATTTGCATTTTCCTATTTTTATATGTTTTATATATTTTTTTCAGAAATATAATACTCGAACAAAATACGAACATGAAGAGAAGAGTGGAAGACGTGGTTCGTTTTAATTGATGTCGCTTAGTTTAAGCGACCAACCACCGACCATTTACAATCCACGAAACTCCCTATTTATAGAACGCTTTATGCCGTGTCCGCAGATCAATATAAGTACTTGGGATAATACTTTTAGTCCTCAAGTAACCGAGCAATGAGCCCAACTCCCCTACCTGCTCTTCTAGAGGCCGCGTTGAGTTAAGTTTAATGAGATATGGTTGACTGCTGAGCTGTACATGAACCTCCCTGGTTGAGCGTGGGATTATGACCCTGGCTACACTCACCTCTCGTCCATAGATGGGTGGAAGCTGTGCGTACAGCTGACCAATAAACTGAATGAGCTGTTTACTCAAGACTGAAGTGCCAGTATCAAGCACTACACCACTTTGATCTTCAATTTGAATAAGTTTAGTAATGTTCACGGCCGGATCAAGATTCTTTGAAAACAACACACCGTTGTTATCAACAAACTGCTGAGTATTGCTCGCATCTTTCCAAGTAAAAACCGCCTTTCGGAACCGTAAATCAACTTTCAAAGCAGTACTCAGCGGTGCAGATGAGGACACTTCAAGTCGTTCAATCTCTGGGTACTGCTTCATAAGCGCGTCTTTAAAACCGGCCTCGTCAAGTAGCCAAGACT
>CAZXUE010000019.1:0-8263 GCA_964643895.1 uncultured Candidatus Saccharibacteria bacterium | reverse complement strand
CAAGACTGTCTCGAAATTGTATGAGTGTCGTATGCCTTCAATATACTCGTTTGATACTGCCCTGAAAGTTCAGCTGTTAATCTACTTGAGGCGTTGGTACTGAGCATAGCAGTATTGAGCCGCATGCGATAACCCAGAATTGCGACCAGTAGCACTGCACATATCAAAACAAATCTGCCACGGATTTGCTGCCGCGCTAACTGCTTCTTGCGATCTTGCTGCCGCTGCGTAACCGATTGCTGGTGCGCCGCCATCTCACGTTGTGATCGAGATATTACCACGTTATTACGCCGAAACGTTTCGCTCAAAGCAGCTTTTGGCTGCCGAGCACGTACTGACGAAAATGATTGATCTGTTTTTTTTCGTAACATTTGTTTATTTCATACTTAATTCTTGGTTTTAGTATACCCCAATTGCCAACCGAACACTACAGGTAGAGCGCCCGCCTCAAACTGAAGATAGTTTTAACCTGTCATTTTAGTACATCGAGAATAATTTGTGCTAATTCTTTCGTGGCTTGCGGTTTGGCAAAATTTTTATGTAAGCGATGAGCAAAAGCGCTGCGTTTTTTGCTGTCGATACCGAGCTCGGATATGGCGGCAGCGAGCGGATGGCTGTCTTTTACTAATAATCGCTCATCCAAGACCATCGCGGCGTCATGCTCTGCAAAGAGCTCCGCATTTTTAATCTGATGACCGCCAGTAAGATAGGGGCTTGGCACTAAAATGACTGGCTTCTGAGCATTTGCGTATTCTTGCATTGCCGTCGCACCAGCGCGACTCACCACTACATCTGCCGCCTGCACAAGCGCAAGTAGTTCAGTAAAATCATATATGTGCCAGTGTTTAGCCAGCGCTTCTTCAATCGTCTCACGAGCCGCACGGACAGAAGCGTCTTTTTGCTTACCGGTTACTTGCGCAATCTGCCAGCCTTCACGAAGAAGCGTAGGAGCAATTCGAACAATCAGATTATTGAGCTCTTTAGCTCCCGTACCACCTCCAGTGACAAGCAGCAGTGGCTTGTCTGGTTGAAAGCCCGTTGAGAGCTTTGCCTTTCGCTGCTGAGCACTCGTGACGGGCAGAAAAGCTGCCGCAACCGGAATGCCGCTATAGATCATTTTCTGAGTATCATACTGATAATACTTGCTTGGCATGCCGGTTGCTATCTTTAGGGCCCAGCGTGAAAGTAGTCGATTCGTAAGCCCTGGATGTGTATCAGAATCATGAATAATAATTGGTACTTTAAAAAGTTGTGCCGCAATACCGATTGGTACACACACATAGCCGCCCTTACAGAACACAACTTTAGGTCGATGCCATAGAAAATAGTTAATAGACTGTACCGTACCCATTAAAATAAGTGTTATGTCGCGGAGATTCTTTAAAACTGTTGGCGCGTGCGTTATATGCCATAAAAACGATTTATTGGCATATCGTCGATACTTACCTGAAAAAATTGTTCGTATGGTACGTTGCGGTTGATCTTGAAAAAGGTAGCGTGTTTGTTCAACAAATCCTCGATCAGTCATAATAACAATCTCGTGTTTCTGACCAAGTTCTGCGGCAATAGCTCGAAGCGGTGTTACGTGACCGCCAGAACCTCCCCCTGCCAGTAAAATTCGGGCCATAGCTACGCCACCCCTCCCCTTCTATTGGGGGTATTTCCAATATCATGACCGAGCCGCGTGTAACGTGATATATGAAACACCACTCCAAGTGCCGCTAGTGTAAAGATCAAGCTGGTGCCTCCAAAACTGAGTAGAGGCAACGTCACCCCAGTAAGCGGCATAATACTGAGCATTGCTCCGACATTTACAAACGCCTGAACGGTCATCCACGCAAACACTCCCCCACTCACAAATTTGAGATAGGTAGTTGGGGCTCGACTAACAATTCCTATCAAACGAAACAGTAGCCCACCGTAGACGCCAAAAACAACCATCATACCTAAAAAGCCAAACTTTTCGCCCATAATTGCAAAAATTGAGTCGTTTGCCGCTTCTGGGAGATACCCGTAGGCCTGCACGCTTCTGCCAAGCCCTTTGCCAAACATACCACCACTTCCCACAGCAATTAAAGCCTGGTTAATATGGTAGCCGCTCCCGCTCACATCGGCTTCAGGATTAAGAAACGTTAGCACACGAGCTCGACGGTGCCCGGCGCCAGCAATAGCAAGCACACCACCAATAACAATAATGCCAACCACCATCCAGAATCGCTTAAGAGATATGCCGCTTAAGTAGAGCATGGTCAGCATAATCGCTACAATTGGTATCATGGTTCCAAGATCTTTTTGGAGCACAACAATCTCCAAACCGATTAACACCATAATCGCTAAGAATGCCTTAGTGGTTACCGATGAATTAAGCGTGTCGTTCTTAATACGCGAGGTGAAAAAAAGTGCGAGATTAAAAATTAGGCCAAATTTGAGCAGCTCCGCTGGCTGGTAATTAATCGGCCCAATATGCACCCACCTCGTTGCGCCGCCATATTCGAGGCTCAGTGCGGGTATGAGCAAAAAAAAGAACGAGATCACCGCAAACCACAAGATATATTTTTGAATAAACGACCAAAATGAAAGCGGCAGCAAACTTGTAACGGTGAACACCCCGAAACCCATTCCTAAGAACATTAGCTGTCGGTACATAAAATGATTTGGGTCAACATCACCTACAAGTTGCGCACTAATTGCCGGGCTCACCGAATAAATAACTATCAGACCAATAGCCAAAAGTATAACCATACAAAGCATCAAAATATAATCAGGTCGATGCCGCCGGCCCAATATTTCCCCGCTCGAAGCCGCGGGTTGACGCGTTCGTCGCGTAGCTGCTGCAGCACCCATCACAGTGTTAAATGCCCTCCGAGCACCGCAACCAGCAAACCAATTACTGCCACAATCTGACCTAAAATCCAGAAGCGCATTGTTACCTTGGTTTCCGGCCAACCGATAGCCTCAAAATGGTGATGAATTGGCGCCGAAACAAATACTTTTCGTTTAAAAAATCTTTTAGAAAACAGTTGAATTCCCGCCGAGCCAACCTCAATCACGAACAATAAGCCAATTACTGGTATTAACAAAACAGCGTTGAGCATAATGGCCACAACCGCGAGGCTTGTCCCAAATGCGAAACTACCGACATCACCCATAAAAAAGCGTGCTGGAAAAATGTTGAACCACAGATAACTCAGCAACACGCCCACTAATGTCAGGCAAAAGCCAGCTATACCAAAATTGCCCTGCAAAAACGCAATTAAGGCAAAGGCAGAGAATGCCGTTACTAAAAGCCCACCAGCCAAACCATCAAGGCCATCTGTAATATTAACAGCATTGGCTGTAGCAATGATTACAAATATAAAGCCAAGAAGCAGAAGTGGAGCCGCCAGTATAACATCACCCACAAACGGCATATGTATTGACTGATAGCCCAGTTTATACACAAACCAGTAACTCAAGCCTCCTGCTATCAGGGCCGTTAAAAGCAATTTTATTTTGAAGTTTAAGCCAGCAGTCCCTCGCCCACTGCTTCGAAGATTAAAAATATCGTCAAGCAGGCCTACAAACCCAGCACCCACAGCTGCGGCAAGCGGTAAATACGTTTGCCCGCGATCAAGGTTAAACACAACTGTCACCACACTTAAAGCAAGTAAACTAACGATACCCGCCATCGTTGGAATGTTACGTTTATGCTTATCTGCGTGCATTTTATGAAGTACAGTGGCCTTCTCGCCACTCACTGCATCAGTACGCAACTTTTTCCACCACTGATACTTAAAAGCAAACTTAGTATAAATCGGGGTTAACAACATAGAGAGTGCGAAGCCGGCAAAACCCAGCGCTAAAAATGGTCGAAGGTTATCGAGGATAATCTGCACGGTAATTGGGGTTTGCTGCATAAAGATTCTTTCTATTACATCGGCTTTATATTATAGTAATCAATCAACCAATTGCTCAGCTCGCCAAAGATTGGACCGGCCGCGGCGCTTCCGGCGAAACTACCGGCGCCAATATTGGAATCATCCACTCGCACCATTATGACATATCGCGGCTTTTCGTCGCCACCAAAACCAAGATAACTCCCGACCGCATTATCGTTGGTGTATTTTCCGGTTGCCGAATCAATCGTCTGCGAGGTGCCGGTCTTGCCGCCGACATTGTAGCCTTTACGCACCAGGTGTGCGACGGCTGATGATTCATTGAGTGCCGTACGAGTCATTTCACGAACTGTCTGCGAAGTTGTCTCGCTCACTACGCCCGTGCGTGTAGGTTTTGGTACATTATTTGAGATAGTGCCGTCTGCATGAATCTCCCCTTCCACAATATGCGGTTTAAAGTAATTCCCACCGTTGACTATGCTGCCAAATGCCGCAGCCGTCTGAATCATCGTTACCCCCATTCCCTGGCCAAATGCCATATTTGAATAGCGTACGTTATTCCCCTGCTGTGTTTTAGGTCCGTAAATACTGCCTGTCGATTCACCCGCCTGTTCAATACCAGTGACACTACCAAAACCATAGTGATTGGTGAAATAATCATATAACTTTTCTCGAGCCTGACCATTAATGTTGCCCCCGCCAAGTTGCGATAGAATGTGAACTACGCCAGTATTGAGCGAGTACTTCAGCACATCTGTCATGGAGCGCGAGCCATTAACATCCTGTTCTACATTTTTAATGAGAGCATCGCCTACCTGAACGTAACCAAGGTTATTAAAACGCGAGTCCTTATTGACCACCCCTTCGTTTAGACCAGCAGCCATCGTCAACACCTTAATGACCGAGCCAGCTTCGTACTGATCGCTCACAACTCTGTTCTGAAAACGCTGGTAAGCATCATCGCCAACTTCAAAGTATTTAGCTGGATCATAGCTCGGAACATTGGCCATCGCTTTGACTGCGCCGGTATTTGGATCAAGCACGACAACGCTGCCCTTCGTTGCCTTCGCGCGCACCAGACCAGCCGCCAGAATCTCTTCGGCTTTTGCCTGAATATTCCGGTCTATGGTGAGGAGTGTATCTTGACCATTTTTAGGCGCTTGCGCAACATTTGTGGCATCATCAAGACTAAGCGGCACTCCATTCACATCAGTAATAGCTTTGAGCACGCCTGCAGTACCGCTGAGCTGCTTATTAAGTGCGTTTTCTACTCCATACTGGCCAATTCCCTCATCATTAACAAAACCAAGCACCTGCGCGCCCAATGCACCTTCAGGATATACACGCTGCGGCACCGGTGTTACATTTATTCCAATTAGCGCTTTCTTGTCCTTAAAGAGATCTTCCACCCGCTCTTTACTCAGACGCTTGGCAAGCACCACATATGCGGTATTTTCTTTTTGCAACAGTTTTCTGGTTTGCGATAGGTCGAGGCCGAGCTTTCCAGCCAGCGTACCAGCAACTTTCTCAACATCATGTACTTCATTGGGGTCGGCATATAGTGTATAAACCGATGTATTCATTACAGCCGGGACTACCCCATCGCCATCACGATAATAAATCCCGCCGCGACTTGCAGGTATACTGAACTTCTTTTGATGTTCAGCAATTGCCAATGTATTATAATGACCGTGTCGAATAACCTGCAAATAAAAAAGACGGCCTGTCAGAATAAAGCCAATCGCGACCACGAGCAGACGTAAATTAAGCGCTCGACTTGGTATCCGCGATGCATTCGTCTGATGCGGCTGTGTAGTGGGTTGGTAGATTCTGGATTGTCTTTGCTTCATAGCTATACTCTGTTAGTGAACTTACCGATGCCGTCAAACCCAAGATGATGGCGAATGACAACAGTGAGTAAATCCATTAACGAATCGTTTCAATGCTCGACGGACTGCTCATATTTTGGGCCACAGTGCTATTTTTGAGTGTTTCAAGTGAACCAAGTCGGGCGGCCTCAACCCTAAGCTGCTGTTGCTCGTTTAACAATGCCTCGCGCTTGGTTTCGAGCTCATTAATTGGGTATGTATACGCGTTGGTTTTGTTAATCTGCGCAAGATACATTAAACCCATAACACTTAGGAGCAACACAACGACTACTGTATGCGCAACAGGGCCAAACTGTTTATTACTAAGGCTGTGACGAACGGTGTTTTGATTGCGACGCCAAGAAGTAGCTGGCGTAGCTCGTGAAAGCATAAATGTGGTGGATGCCATGTATGTACCTTTTTATCTTTGTTTTTATATGGTGTCTTCCGCGCACGAAAGCACGCGGAAGACCGAGAAAGTATTAAGCCACGCGGACTTTTACTTTATATGCCCGGGAGCTAGTTCGTACCTGAATTGGCATGAGCTTACCCCTTTCTTTATGTGTTTATTTTGATGGCCGCGCGAAGCTGGGCGCTTCGTGCTCGCCGGTTTAAAACATCGTGGGTTGCACCGCTTATTGGTTTTTTTGTCAGAACTTGCAGCTCGGCTTCGTAGCCTTTTTGGGCTTCTGTTTTAAAGAAGCTTTTGACCAGCCGATCTTCCAGACTATGAAAACTAATCACTGCTACCCTACCGCCTGGCTGTAACAGCTGCAGCAGCAAAGGTAGTGTGGTTTCAAGCTGGGTAAGTTCTTGGTTAACCGCGATACGTAGTGCTTGAAAGGTGCGAGTCGCAGGGTGTATTTTGCCTCTGCGTCTATAAATCTCCTCAACAAGTGCAGCGAGCTGGAGTGTAGAACGAATCGGACGCTGGGCAATTATTGCCTGAGCGATCTGCCTAGCCCGAGGTTCTTCGCCGTAGTCCCTTAGAACTCTCGTGAGTTCTGCTTCGGAATATTCATTAACCACTGTGTAAGCAGTGAGTTCTTGGCGGCTATCCATTCGCATGTCAAGCTCGGCATCAGCTTGAAAGCTGAATCCGCGCTCGGCGTTGTCAAGGTGCGGTGACGACACACCCAAATCGAGTAGTATCATATCAAACTGCTTGCTCGCATCTGCAAGCTCAGTAGCAGCTCCAGCAAAATCCTGGTGGATAAGCTGAGTGCCCTGTTCTTTTAATGTTTGCAAACAGCCAATTGCATGGCTATCTCGATCAACCAGTGTCATACCGGCTGCGTTATCCGTTATTTCAAGAATAGCCGAAGCGTGCCCGCCATACCCTGCCGTCAAATCAAGATATGTTTCACCTGATTGTGGCGCAAGTACGTCAAGAACCGCCTCCAGCAAAACTGGAACATGGGAGTTGTTGTGGTGGTGTGCTTTTTTTACCATAGGCCTTAGCATAACGTAGGCAAATCACAAATTACAAATTACAAGGTACAAATAATTTCGAAGCTCGAACCTCCGATTCCTAAACGTTTAGCATTTAGTAATTGAAGTTTATTTGTGATTTGTTATTTGATCATTGTAATTTGCTTTTGCTCAAGCAAAAGCTTCTGGTTCGAGGTCACCTATCCCGGCAATCAGCTATTTGTTTTTGGTATCTTTTTTCAAGATAAATGTTTTTGTTTTTGTGTGTTTGCCAATGGATTGTTTTGCGGTAATTTCAAAAATTACTATAGTATCCACTGGCGAGAGAGACTTATGTGTGAGGTGGAGTTTTTTGGGAGGTTTTTAAACCTAAGAAAGTGCAAAGATCAATTTTTAGTGTTATCTTCAGTCCCACCGCCAATTGCCAAGGTAGCTGACCTCGAAAGTACGAGTTTTCTAAACTGTTAAAGTGCCTACACTAGAGCGAAGGATGGTCAGCTGGCATAATGCGCCAATACTGCCCTGCCCGCACGGCTACCACACTTTTTGTGATACCGGCGTAATCTAGAAGATGGTTTTCAATGGTGAATCTGCCCTGCTTAAGATCGAGTTGAGATTCGATCTTGCCCATCCGAAGACGCACGTTCTTGTCGGCCGTAACCTCATCAAGAATATCGCCTCGAAGAGCTGGTTCAACCATTTGATCCCAGACATCTTTTGCATATAAATGCAGATATTGTCCGAACCCTCTGGTTACTACTACCCCGCTCGCAAATTCTGTTCGAATATCCGACGGTATGGTTAGCCGCCGTTTATCATCGAGTTTGCGCTCAAAGTAGTCGCTCATGATGAATTGGATTCTCCTTTTGAGTCATCCTGAAAGTTTTTTCAGGATTCTCTCTTTAGCAGAACCCTTTTTGTTAATGTTTGTTTGTGGCCGTTGGTTGCTTGTTTGGCTACCCACGCTTACCCACTGCAAACAGCATACTACCCACACCTACCCACATGCAAGCCTTTTTTCAAAGATTTTTTACCATTTTACCCACCAAAATCAAAATCCCCACAACTTTTCCACAGTTCTGGGGATAA
>CAZXUE010000018.1:12974-18451 GCA_964643895.1 uncultured Candidatus Saccharibacteria bacterium | reverse complement strand
ATGTTTGCAACTGCAGAAAAAGCTGATCCAACCTTTTTAAGCTGACGAAGACCACCTGCAAAGCTTTTAGTAAACGTTGGCTCGTGGAGTGTTGCGCCGCTGGTGCTAAAATCTGTAATAGAGCGCATTAGCTGAGTATGAGTACCACCTATAAATTCGTTGCGATCCTTGAGACTACTACTCGCCACCTGTTCGGAAAGCAGCACCGCATGCGTGAGTTCACGCTGCCGTTGCCATAACTCAAAGCTAGCAATTGCAACCAATAATGAAGCTGCTAATACTGCCCCGTGGAAGATCGTCGTACTGCGTGTCACCTGCCATAGTTCCAAGTTTGCAGCACCAGCGACCCCCGCCACCGTTAAGAAGCTCATGGCAGATCCAGGAATTGCCACCCAGCGATAAATTGAAAGCTTTTTGAAGGAGGTTGCGCCAGTAATCTTTTGCTTTACTGCTGTCTCTTTTGCGCCAAGATCTTCTACCAAGTGCTGTACGTAGCCCTTAAAAGCATCTGAGCTGACCTTCAGCGCCTGATAGCCACTCGCCTGCTTATCTTTTACGGCCTCAAGTGCAAGTGAGATAATAGTAATTGGGGTTGTGAGATAGTGCGTAACGATGTGAACAAATCCATCAATTTGATCTTTGGCTTGTTGCAACGCAAGTAGACGAGCCTGCAGCGCACGACGTCTCTGTACCTGGAAAAGAGTTTGCACAGCGTAGAATAGCGCGAGCAAGAGAACAATAATCCACGGTAAACTTTGAGCAAAATTGGCTACCGCACCATGCAAGACAAAATTATGACGTTCAGCAAGTGTTGAAACATCCAGCTTCTTAAGCTCCTCTAGTGTAACTACGCTCGTCCCCATTTTATTCACCACAAACGTCAATGGATCTGCTGCAACCTCCACCCCATCGACATCTTCTACCACTACTATAAGCTGATACGTACCATTGGTAGCCTTTTTGAAGGTAGTCTCATACGGTGCTTGGGTGATTGTAGCAATAAGCTCTCCGTTTATATAGAACCGCGCAGCCTTCACGGGCTTGTTGCCTTTTGTAACATCTGCCTTCAAGAGAATGTCTCCACCTGTTGCGTAACCCTGACCCGCTTTTGGTGAAACAATTGTAACCGTTGGCGCCTTACTTGATTCAGACGTGCTTGGCTTTGGAGTTACTGGCGGTGTTACCGGTGGGCAACTGAGTGTAAATATCACGGCATCGCCATAGGTCTTAACGTTCAATGCGTCCACCGCAAAAGCTCGGTAATAGTAGGCTTTGTTACAGCTTAGGGTAAGTTCGGCACTGAAGGTATTGGAACTGATGGGCAAATTATTAACGGTGTTGCCATAGGCAGTTGTTTCGCCCCACTCAAAGCCAGCGGAAACAAAGTTCCCCGCGCCAGTACCAGAAACCAAACCTTTCAGACGCGCTTGAGTACTACTCAACTTATCTGGAGTAAGCGTATGGGTTTGCTTAAAGGTATTGCCGCAATTTTTACCGCTGTCATTAATTGTCCAATTAAAGTTTGTCATAATATTGGTACGATCTGCCTCGGCATTACAATACACACTCGTACCAGCATCAAACGTTACACCGCTTTGCAAGTTTTGAGCCGACCAGCTAGCTAGTGTGGAGTCGTAGTTGGGCGTGGAGAGACCTGAGGGTTGTAAGGTGCCAAGAGGATACCCAACAATTGGCATGCCGTAAAACATCATCGTCATATCATGTACGTTTGCTACATTCCACGATGCAAGAGACTGGTCAAACGCGGATGCGCCTAGAAACATATAAGCCATATTTTCTACGTTCTCAACATTCCAATCGTTGAGGGGTTGGTTAAACTGGTGTGCATATAAAAACATCGATCTCATATCAGTTACATTGCTGACATCCCAGCTGTTGAGGGGTTGGTTAAACGGCGTGCCGACAAACATACTAGTTGTTGTAGTAACGTTGCCGACATCCCAGTTGCTTAGTGGTTGATTAAATGAGGCAGCAGCCACAAACATCCCGAGCATACTCGTAACATTGCTTGTATTCCAGTTGCTTAGTGGTTGATTAAAGGAAATGGCACTATTAAACATTTGATCCATGCCACCACTCCACGAACCAATACCCACGCTACTAGTGTCCCAGTTATTGAGAGATTGGTTAAAAGCCGTGGCGCTGGCAAACATTTTGTACATTTCGCGAACGTTGCCGACATCCCAATCACCAATTGGCTGATTGAAGTTAGCGGCGCCACGGAACATGGTTTGCATCGTTGTTACACTGCTAGTGTTCCAGGTAGATATATCTGAGTTAAAAGCAGTTGCTCCGTAAAACATACTGTCCATACTCGTAACATTACCGGTGCTCCAATTATCCAGCGGCTGATTGAAGCTGGCGGCTTCGTAAAAGACATACTGCATATTTGTTACACCGCTCACATTAAAATTATTAATGGGCTGATTAAAGCTAGTTGCTTGATAAAACATGGCTACCATATCAGTAAGGCTATTGGTTTGCCAACCTGAGAGTCCGCCGTTAAAGGCTGATGCTTCGTGGAACATCTGTGTCATATCGGCTACGTTTTCAACATTCCAGATGTCTAAAGACTGGTTAAAGCTGCTCGCATTCGAAAATAATGCAGCCATGCTCTCTACATTACTGGTATCCCAGTGGTTAATAGCTTGATTAAAGCTTGTGGCGCCAAAAAACATGAGATCCATATCTGTGACGTTCGAGAGATCAGGTGCATCAGTGGCAGGAATAGTCAGGTTTGTGGCATAAGCAAATGAACAATGCATCGAGCCCCACTGATTAGTTCCCCATTGTTCTACGGTAAGGATTTTTTGAACATCGCCACCCCCACAGAAGTATATCTGAGGGAAGTTTCCGATTATCTTCACGGTGTACGTACCTTCTGATGCGTAGGTGTGCGTGGTATCGCCAGTCAGGTCAGCTTCAACATTCCCGTCGCCCCAATCGATTGTGTAGTTATATCCGCTACCGCTGGTTGGTATGGTAATTTGATTACTGGCGCTTGAGCCTGAGTTATCAGTTTTCCAAGTAGTAATGAAGGCATTGGTGAAATCTGGTGCAGCAGGGCAATCTTGGCCACCGTCGGTAATTGTCCAGTTGTAATCATTAATAATCGACTGCCGAGCATCTGCGCTGTAGCAGTATTTAGTAGGCGCTGCGCCGAGGTACACATCGTTCTGAAGATCTTGAGCTGCCCAGCCCGCTAACGTAAAGTCATAATTCTCCATGGAAAGCGCGGTGTTATTCAAGGCCACGGTTGCCCACCGTACGCTCTGCATATCCCAGCTTGCGAGCGACTGATTAAATGAGGTGGCGCCCGCAAACATACTAACCATGTTGGTAACGTTACTCATATCCCAATTACTAAGTGATTGATTGAAGCTTGTAGCTCCAGCAAACGTATACGTCGTATATGTCAGACTACTTGTATCCCAGCTATCAAGCGGTTGGTTGAATGAGCTCGCGCCTCCAAACATCCAACCCATATCCGTAACTTTGCTAGTATCCCAGTTATTTAACGGCTGATTGAATGAGGTAGCATAGTAAAACATATTACCTGACCACTCTAGGGCCGTCGTATCCCAGTCATTAAGTGGCTGGTTAAAGGTGGTGTTATTTTGGAACATGCCAACCATGCTTCTTACTTTGCTCGTGTTCCAGTCATTGAGAGGCTGATTAAAAGGAGTGTTGGAAAACATCGTGTTCATACTCTCTACATTGCTGGTATCCCACTGGCTGATATCTGAGTTAAACGAAGAAGCCAGAATAAACATGTTGTTCATATTGATAACATTACTGGTATCCCAACCATTCAGCGACTGGTTAAACGAGGTGGCGCCGTTAAACATGCCAGTCATGTTAGTAATCGTGCTGGTATCCCACTGGCTGATATCTGAGTTAAACGAGGTAGCGTTAAAGAACATGTTGAGTAAGCTGGTAACTCTTGAAAGATCGGGCGCATCTACCGCGTTAATCTGAAGATTAGCCGCGTTCCAGAAGGCAAAATCCATCGAGCGCCATTCGACATCCCCCCACTGTTCCACCGTTAACAATTTTGCCGGATTACCGGTACTGTTGGCGTTAAAGCTTCTGATATCACCCATAACCCGTATGGTATAGGTACCAGGGCTTGCATAAGTATGTATGGGGTTACTGCTTGATGTGCTCTGCGTATTTCCATCGCCCCAATCAACTTCATAGCCATTGATCGTACCAAAGGAAAGCCTTACTTGATTCGAAGCAGTACTGCCGGGGTTATCCGTCTTCCACGTAGTAATAAAGCCGGTGGCAAAACTTGGTGGGCAGGCATTAGTGGCAAAGGTTTGATCAGCTCCGTAAGTAGTGCCGCCAAGGTTGGTTGCATAGGCTCGGTAATGATAGGTTGTACCACATTCATCCGGTTCAATCTCCGCCTCAATATCACCCAGATTTGTCCCCAGATTGCCGGTATCATTACCATATGAAGTAGTTTTACCCCATTGAAAGCCTGTAGCCGAAAGTTCTGTTTCCGAATCCGAAATAGTACCGTGTAGCGTAGCTTGGTCTTCGGTTATATTATCCGCTACACCAGTTGAAACTACAGGTGGTTCGCCGCAATATTTCCAGCCGTCATAAATCCCCCAGCTAAAATCATTTATAAGATGGTTCCGCGCGTTTTCAGCCTGACAGTACTTTATATTACCCGCAGAAAACGGCACATTAGTTCTTGGAGTTTGTTGTGCCCATCCGTTTAGCGTTGCATCGTAGTTAGTATACGAAATACCAGAATCAGTCAGCATATTATGCATCTGATAGGCCTGAGTTATATTCCAACTACCAAGCGACTGATTAAAACTAGTGGCGCCTTGAAACATTGAGCTTAAATAATACGCTGTTGAGGTGTTCCAATTGGTGAGGGGTTGGTTAAATGAGGTGGCACCTGAGAACATTGAGCTTAACGAGCTAACCTTCGCCACATTCCAGCTGTTGATAGGTTGGTTGAATGGTGTGTGTGCAAACATAGCCGACATATTAGTTACGCCTGAGACATTCCAACTATTTAATGGCTGGTTGAAATCAGTATATGATAACAGATTATTCATTTGCGTAACTTTTGAAACGTCCCAGCTGCCGATTGGTTGGTTAAATGAGCTTGCGCTCGTAAACATAAAGTACATATTAGTCACTTTAGATACATTCCAGGCATCAATCGCGGAGTTAAACGCAGTCGCACTTTCAAACATATGGCTCATGTCGGTAACTTTAGATACGTCCCACGAGTTGAGGGGTTGGTTAAATGATATAGCTCCATGGAACATATAAGTTGTGCTCGTAACGCTGCTCATATTCCAGTTGTTTAGTGGTCTGTCAAAAGCACCTGCTAGATAAAATACGCTGCTCATACTAGTAACTTTAGCCACGTCCCAGCTGCCGATTGGTTGGTTGAAGTTCGTGGCTTCGGAAAACATACTAGACAT
>CAZXUE010000018.1:0-12874 GCA_964643895.1 uncultured Candidatus Saccharibacteria bacterium | reverse complement strand
TTGAGTTACATTTCCGGTATTCCAGCTGCCGATTGGTTGGTTGAAGTTCGTGGCACGATTAAACATACCCGCCACTGATGTAACTTTGCTCGTATCCCACCCACCTATGGGTTGGTTGAATGAACGAGCCTCCGCAAACATACTAGACATTTGAGTTACATTTCCGGTATTCCAGCTGCCGATTGGTTGGTTGAAGTTCGTGGCAGCACCAAACATGGAATTCATATTAGTGACGTTCGAGACATTCCAGCTGCCGATTGGTTGGTTAAATGAGTTTGCACCGTAGAACATGGCATACATATCCGTTACGTTAATCGTATTCCATGACGATATATCCGAGTTAAAGGCCCGAGCTAGCCAGAACATTTCACGCATATTTGTTACGCCAGAGACATTCCAATCACCAAGTGGCTGATTGAATGAACTTGCGCTGTTGAACATCCATTGCATATTTTTAGTTGTTGAAGTCATGGTCCAGCTATTGAGCGGTTGGTTAAAAGCAGTTGCGCTATTGAACATCCCATACATTGTCGTTACGCTCGAAACGTTCCAGCCAGCAAGTGAACTATTGAAGGCGGTTGCACTTGAAAACATGTTCGACATATCCGTAACTTTGCTCATATCCCAATCGTTTAGAGGTTGATTAAAACTTGTCGCATTGATAAACATTGAGTTGACCTTCGTTACATTTGAGGTATTCCAGTTGTTTAGCGGCTGGTTGAATACGGTTGCGCCAGTAAACATACTACCCATATCTGTAACGTTGCTTGTATTCCAGCTACTTATATCTTGATTGAAAAATCTCTCACCAAAGAACATGCTATTCATGTTAGTAACACTTGAGACGTTCCAGCTGTTCAGTGGTTGGTTGAAATTCATCTGCTCCAAATATCCAGTGAAGAGATAGCTCATGTCTGTAACATGACTAACGTCCCAGTGATTAATATTAGAATTGAAGGCACGAGCATCGCGGAACATATTGCTCATGTCGGTAACGCCACTTAAGTTTGGAGCATCGACAGCATTCACGGCTAGGTTATCGGCCCGACGAAAAGCATTATTCATTGACGTCCAGAAGTTTGTACCCCACTGTTCAACGGTAAGAATTTTGCTGCGATCTCCACCACCATTAAAGTAAATCCTGGGAAATGTGCCTGTAATCTTTACTGTGTAAGTTCCGCTGGTACCATATGTATGTGTCGCGTCTCCAGTATGGCCGGAGGTTGTATTTCCATCACCCCAATCAACCGTGTAGTTGTAGCCCCCGCCAACTGTCGGAATACGAATTTGATTACTGGCGGTAACACCTGAATTATCTGTTTTCCAGGTAGTTACAAACTCGTCGGGCGTATATGCATATACGGGATTAACTTGGCTCGCTATGACCGTTGCAAAAATTGCAAAGCTCGCTAACCCATACGAAAGCCAGTATAGTGACTGCTTCCAGTTGTAGAGAAACCTTGGTAACACTACGACACGTGCGTGATGAAGCGGTGCATAACCAAGCTTCTCATTTTTGAAGGGACGGGCGTGTAGCGTGTAATCAAAATAAAAATAAAGTGCGGCAGAAACCATCAGCAGACCAAGACTTACCACGGGAAGCAAATTCACTGGCAAGTCAGGGAAGCGAAGGATAAGGTTGCTAAACTGCGTCCGGGCAGATCCGCTCAACGCCAAAAAAAGCCACACTCCTGTACCTAAAACAAC
The DNA here is from genome assembly GCA_964643895.1 of uncultured Candidatus Saccharibacteria bacterium. Classification (GTDB taxonomy): domain Bacteria; phylum Patescibacteriota; class Saccharimonadia; order Saccharimonadales; family UBA7683; genus UBA7683. The sequence goes on along the minus strand of CAZXUE010000018.1, from coordinate 11,167 downwards.
TGTTGCCAATGGGACAAGCCACAGCCACAAATACACACGAGCTGAGTGCAAAACAGATGATACTGCGCTATTTTTTTGCTTTTTGATATAACCCATGAGAGCTTTTCTAACGTCCAAGAACCTCTTATGTTTACTCGTTCTTTATTTTATCACCTGTACATCTGATTTACCAGATGAACTAGACGAATTCTCACAGGCCGACCACCCCTTTCCCATTCACAAAATGATGATTTTTCGTATCATCAGTGATAATAATGTGTTAGATCACTAGATCGTGTATCTAGTGCGGAATAAAGAGATGTTACCTTTTACTTTGCTTGGCTACGCTGGCTTTTAAGAACGATGCTCTGGAGTTCTTTAAAAAGAATGAATTGCTTGTTTGTAAAGTAAATTTTGCTATTACCGCGCTTTTCAGAATGCAAAAAACCGATTTTCTCGAGCTTTTTAAGTTCTCGTTGAATATTACCTGCATCTTCGCGAATAAGCTTAGCCAAGCCCCTCACGTGGGTTCGAAAGTCTGGGTACTTTGCATAGACAATGATAATTTTTCGCCGTACGCGTGAAGTAATAAATGTATCAAGCATAACTACTCTAGTATATCATGCATGTCATTGTTGTTTCGACAACCTCGCAGTTATTTCCACTTTAAAATTGCTTCGTTTAAAATCCGAATGATCGCCTCTTGTTCAGGAATATCATTTCTCTCGTAGTAATGGTCGATTGCAAAGGTATCTTCAACAACTCGGAGCACTTGAAGCTCATCGCCCAGTACGTGCATCTTATCAACCGCAGCAACGGTAGCAAACGGTGCGGCTATGACTATCTTTTTGGTTTGAACCGGCTTCAAAAAGTTCATAGCGGCCACAAGCGAAATACCGCTGAGCAAACCGTCTGAAACCATTATCACATTTCTATTTTGAAGCATTTCAGCATCCACCAAACCACCATCTCCAAGAAGCCGATTGAGCTCATGCTGCTTTTCCATCTTAAGCTGATCAAGTAGCCCGTGATATTCACTCGTCAAGCCTTCAAGCTCGCCTGTCGAAAAGAGGTCATTGTAGGTAAACCCGCCACTTTGGTCAATCGTTCCCAGTTCCGTTCGTTCACCTGGTAAAACAATGTTTTTGGTAAGAAGAAACATAAGCGGGCAATGCAACTGAGCCGTGATCTGCGCACCAATAACAACACCGCCGTCGCTCAGCGCAAGCACCACACAATCTTCAAACCGATAGTGCTGCAGCTGTTTTGCCAACACCTTGCCAGCCTCAGTACGCGATGCAAAATACATGCCCTCAGTTTACTACAGTATTTTCAACAACTCGCTATACTAGAGATGTGAGGTACTATCTTGTGTGTCCAATCGGAGTAATCGGCGGTCGTGAAGACCTCCTTACCTATGGCTCAGAGAGTGAGCTCACTAATGGTGTAATCGTAAAAATTCCGTTTGGCAAACAAACCAAGCTTGGCGTCGTTATTAAGGCAACGACCAAGCCATCATTCGCGACTAAACCTATTATTGCTAGCCTGAGCGAAGTTGTGCCGGCACATCTTCTTGCACTCAGCTTATGGATGAGTGAATTCTATGCTGTTCGCCGTTCCATGGTACTGCAAACCATGCTGCCAAGCGGCATGGGTAAATCACGTCGCAGCAAAGAGCGGCCGCACGCGAGTGCCACAAGAACCCTTCAGCACCACCCGCTCACGCAGGAGCAATCAGAGGCTATTCAAGCCATCGATAGCTCAAGTGCCATCACTCATCTGCTGCATGGCGTAACCGGCTCAGGAAAAACCCGGGTGTATCAGGAGCTTGCCAAAAAAACACTTGCTGAGCAAAAAAGTGTACTGGTACTAGTGCCAGAAATTGCGCTAACCCCGCAGTTGGCGGCAGAATTTGAAAGCCTCCATCACAATGTTTTGGTACTTCATTCAGGGTTGACTGAAGCTGAACGACATATCAATTGGCAGAGGCTCAGCACATCGCGTGAACCATGGGTTGTAGTCGGCCCTCGTTCCATATTATTTTCACCGCTTTCATCGATTAGTTTAATCATCGTTGATGAATGTCATGAACCAAGTTATGTGCAAGATTCCCAACCAAAATACTCGGCGCTCAGAGTAGCAAGAAAACTCGCTGAACTTTGCGACGGCACAAAGCTGTTACTGGGCAGTGCAACACCACTTATCACCGATTACTTTTTTGCTCAGAAAACAAAGGCACCGATTATAAAGCTCGTCAGGCCAACCAACACTCGCCACACACAGGTAAGTATTATTGATATAAAAAATCGTGGTACATTTGGTTCACATCCGTTATTTAGCAAAATTTTGCTTGAAAAAATGAACAATTCTCTTGTTCAAAATGAGCAAATTTTGCTATTCCATAATCGTCGTGGCACGGCTCGTATGAGCCTCTGCAGTAATTGCGGCTGGGTAGCGGAATGCTCAAACTGCCATGTTCCTATGCGCCTACATCACGACCACGCCGAGCTTCGTTGCCATATATGCGGCCTCAAAGATCGTTTGCCGCAAATCTGTCCGGAATGCAAACACCCTGACATCGACTTCAAAGGTTTTGGCAGCAAACGAATCGAAGCCGAGGTACGAAAGTTGTATCCGGAGGCAAGTGTTGCACGTTTTGACAGCGACACACCGATCAAGGAGCAACTTCATCACCGCTACCAGGAACTCTATGATAATAAAATTAAAATCATCATCGGCACCCAGGGCATCGCTAAAGGACTCGACCTCCCCAACCTCAACACCGTGGGTATAGTACAAGCCGATTCTGAGCTATTCATCCCAGATTTTTCCAGCAACGAGCGTTCGTTTCAGCTTACAACCCAAGTAATAGGAAGAGCTGGACGCACAGGGGCTCATAGCAACGTAATTATTCAAACCCTTAATCCAGAACACCCAACTCTGCAATTTGCCAAAAATCAAAACTATGAAGCATTTTACGCCTTTGAAATTAACGAGCGAGCAGCTGAACACATGCCGCCGCATACGTATCTGCTCCATGCTACCACCGGCTACAGTACCGTAGCCGCAGCCGAGAAAGCAGCTAGAAAGCTCAGTCAGCAGATCAAGTATATTCACCCATCTGTCCATATCCGAGGCCCTTCCCCGGCTTTTCACGAGCACCGTGGCAAACTTTTTTACCAACAACTTGTCATTAGCAGCAATAAACGTGGCGCTCTTATAAAAATTGCCAAGTCACTTCCTCAACGCTGGCAATTCACGCTCGACCCAATCAACCTACTCTGACATGTTTCAATCTGTTATACTTACATGCAATGAATAAAGATAATATCGTTACGCTCCCGGAGCCTAATTTACGCAAACGTTCGCAGAAAGTTGGCGTTATTACTGATGAGATAAAAAAACTTATTAAAGATATGATCGATGCCACCATTGATTGGGAAAATTCGCGTGATCACGAAGCTGCTGTTGGTTTAGCTGCGATCCAAGTCAACAAATTATATCGTATTTTTATTATACGTAACGATTTTGAAACTATCACCGATAAGCGCTTTACGGCTTTTATTAACCCTGAAATTGTAAAAAAGATTGGTCCTATGGAAGAAGATTACGAGGGCTGTTTGAGCGTTCCGGATGTATATGGAAAAGTCGAGCGATACCAAAGCGTAAAGGTAAAAGCTCTCAATGAAAATGGCCAGAGTTTCCGTGTTACCGCCCATGGTTATCTTGCCAGGATCTTGCAACATGAAGTCGACCACACCCACGGCGTAGTCTTTATTGATTATATTAAAAGCAAAAAGAACGCCTTCTTTCGTTTAATGCCGGAGGGTGGCCTAGAGCCGCTTGATTATGAAAAGGACATAAAAAACAATGCCATCCTCTGGAAATAAACCTTCGGTAGTTTTTTTTGGGAGTGGACCAGTCGCTGCCAAAAGTCTTGAGCTTCTTCTTAAACATCAGGAAGTCGAAGCTGTTGTTACCAAACCCGCAACCAAAAACCACATGCAATCAATTGCATCCGATATCCCGGTGTATGCTGTAGGCAACAAAGCAGAACTTGATCGGCTGATTGTATCAGCACTTTTTTCGAGCAACCTGGGGGTACTCATTGATTTTGGCATCATCGTTTCGCAAACAGTGATCGATTCGTTCACGCACGGAATTATCAACAGTCACTTCTCTCTTCTGCCTGAATGGCGAGGCGCCGATCCAATCAACTTTTCAATCTTAAGCGGCCAAGCCAAAACTGGCGTGAGTCTCATGCTGGTAGATAAAGGTATGGACACCGGCAAAATACTTACTCAGAAGACTCTTGTCCTCAAACAAGATGAAACCAGCACAACTCTTACGCAAAAACTGATAGCACTCAGCAGTGATCTCCTGTGCGTGAGTATTACCCGCTATCTTAAAGGTGAAATTAAGCCAAAAAATCAACCGCACCCAGACCGCGCAACGTACTCAAGAAAGCTAGCTAAAAAAGATGGTTCGCTCGATTTTACAAAGCCAGCAAAAATATTAGAGCGAGAAATCCGCGCATTCATTGAATGGCCAAAATCACGTACTACACTGGCAGGCAAAGACGTAGTGATCTTGAAAGCCTCTCTTGACGACACAACATCCGGACAAATTGGCGAAGCCTACGTAACTGACGACAAGAAAATCGGTATACATACTGCTGCAGGTTCACTCATTATTGAAGAACTCAAGCCTGCCGGCAAGAACACAATGAGCAGCAAGGCATTTTTAGCTGGGTACGGTCACAATCTCTAGACAATCTGAGTCTTACACATAACCGTCGCCCCTGCGAAGACGGGGTCCAACGGTACTAGATTGCTGCCTTTGTAGGAAGGTTGCCATTTTATCCTAGAAAGCAGGTGGCGGCGGAATACTGCCAGTTGGAGACATGTCGTCAGTCTGATCATCTACCTGAGCTGTTTGCGCAGAAGGATCGGGTTGTAACGGCTGCTGAGCAATTGGTTGGCCCGATACTGACTGCACTGGTTGAGTAGAGTGCTGTATCGGTTGATTATATGTAGACGGAACGACGACTGGTTGAGCCGGATTATTTGCCGCTGGATATTGGGGCGTGTGAGCCGACGGGGCTTGTGGCGCAGAGGAGAATTGTGGCTGTGCCGCTGTAGGCACTGGCTGAGGATATGTCTGTTGTACCGGAGCACCTTCAGGAATCTGTGTTTGCCCTTGCATAGTCTGGAGAATAGTAGCGGAGTCCTTCTTGATCTCTGTCTTTAACTTCTCAAGCTCATCTGCCACAACTTGTTTATAATCAGGGAAGTTTGTTTCAAGCCACTTTAAAGCACCGGCCTCATCATTTGTATCAATAAAACGTTCAAACTCATCAAGCTGCTGATCGGTCATCCTCTCGGCCAAACGCATACCAACTCGCATCTCAAGTGTTTCGTAAATCTGACGCAACATCTGATCGCGTTCCGCTTTAGGCAGCGATATCAACCCAATCTCTTCCAAAAGTGTATCGTCAATTCGTATCATGCAATCATTCCTTTATACGTTTATTGTACCAGATTACGTAGTTTTTACGACAAGCTCATCAAATCCTGTCTCTGGGTCATACTGACGGGAAAATTCCGTTTGGCTATCCTCAAGAATTGTTATCTCAGCAGTCCAAACAACTGTCGCCTCTTTTAAGTGTCCACCAAAAACAACACCTGCCTTATCGGAAACAGAGATATGAAGATGAGACTTAAAATTTGCTAGCGTACCAACCAAGGAGACTACCTCGTAATCACCTTTGAACTGGCGAACATCTTGTTTTTGCGGCGTAGCTCCTGCCATACGAAGTGATAGATCTTTTACTCCAGCCACACAGGTAACGATCGAGACTGAACGCAGACACTCCTCACGACAATATGCCTCAATTGAACTACGTAATTCTTGGCCAGGACGCAAGCGAAAAGTATGAGTGTTTACTCTCATAGAGTTCGTTGAATTTCTTCGCGCTTATAGAACTCGAGCCGATCACCTTCTTCGATCACTAACTTCTTCTCGAGTTTCAGAGAAAGACCACACATTTCACCTTCAAAAACTTCTTTTGCCTCCTGCTGTTGGCGCTGCACTCGCTCTACTACAACTTCACCCAGGCTTTCTTTGTCGCGTACTACTCGAGCACGACTACCCGGCTCAACCTTGCCCTTAGTAACTTCGCCACCACAGATAATTTCATCCTTAGTTGTTCGGAAAACTCCTCTAATAATAAGTTTCCCGAGTTCGGTTTCTTTAATTTCCGGAGTTAACAAGGCTGTAAGCACCTCTTTCGCGTCGTCGAGCAATTCGTAAATCACCTGGAATTCCCGAATTGAAACCTTGTCGCGTTCAGCCAATTTACGCACTGAGTTATGTGCTGGCACATTAAAGGCGTATATCAGGGCCTTGCTGGTAGCCGCCATTTGTACATCACTCTCGCTAATAGCCCCGACACCTGAACCAATGACATGCATTTTAAGTTCCTCATTTTCGAGTAACCGTAAGCTGTCGGTAATTGAAGTCAGCGACCCTTGTACGTCGGTTTTGATGATAACTGGCACCTCTTTTATTTGAGCATTTTTGTTAATCAAACCAAGTAAATCGCCGCTTGTCATATTAAGTTTACCGCTTACCTTGCGGCTCTTAGCCTTCTCTGCTCGTTCTCGGGCCTCTTTCTCATTCTTCGTTACACTAATGTAATCGCCAAATTGGGGAAGTTCTTTGAAGCCTGTAATTCTAATCGGGGTTGAAGGGCCGGCTTCGGCGATTTCTTTGCCAGACCAGTCGGCCAGAGTTCTAATTTTGCCATAAGTAGTACCGGCTACAACATAATCACTTTTATGAACTTTACCGTGTTCAATCAAGGTTGAAACCAGTGCCCCTTTGCCTGTTTCTAGATGAGCCTCAATGACAATACCTTCCGCACTGCCTTCCGTATCGGCCTTCAGTTCCTCGATGTCGGCCATCAAAAGCACGAGGTCAAGCAATTCAGGTATACCCTGCTTTGTCTTGGCAGAGACTTCAACTACCGTCGTATCACCGCCCCAATCTTCTGGCATCAATCCTGCTTCAGCAAGGCTTTGCTTGGCTCGGTTTGCATCTGCCTCCGGTTTATCTATTTTATTCAATGCCACGATTATCTTAGCCTGGGCATCTTTCGCAAACTTAATTGCCTCAACAGTCTGCGGCTTAACGCCATCGTCAGCCGCCACTACGATAATTACTACATCGGTTAAACGGGCACCATGCTGACGCAGTGCTGAAAAAGCTTCATGCCCAGGAGTGTCCAGCAGCGTGATAACTCTATCATTATGTGTCGTTTGGTAGGCTGAAATATGTTGCGTAATACCCCCAGCCTCACCGCTCGCAACCTTAAGATCTAACACCGCATCAAGCAGACTAGTTTTACCATGATCCACATGACCCATGACCGCAACCACAGGCGGACGTAAACCGGCAGTTTTGGCATCAAGCCGCTCCGAACGAGCTGGCTTTTCAGCTTCAGCCTCTTCTTCAATTGCGCGCTCAAGTGTAATTCCAAGTTTCAGTTCCTCAACAATAATCTCTGCTGTATCGAAGTCAATTCGCTGATTAACGGTAGTCATGATACCGTTCTTGAACAACTCGCCAATCAACGTTGATACCGGAATATCAACTTTAGCCGCCAGATCGCCAACGGTTATCATGTTCTCTATCTGTATCACTTTGGAGTTTTCTGCCTGATCGTCCATGATAGCCGTCCTTTCTGGTTAATTTTCTTACATAATTACTGTAAACTGAGTGAAATTTTACGATTATCGCGGTCTACATCCAAAATCTTGAATGTTTTCTTCTCATTTAGTTTAAAGAGCTTCTCTGGGTCAGCGCCTTGACCTTCTCCAAGCTCCGAAACATGCACCAATGCTTCAACAGCAGGACTCAGCTGAATAAATGCGCCGAATGGCGTAATACGAGTTACGGTGCCCTCAACCGCATCACCCTTTTTAAAGCTTTCGGCTTCTTTGGCCCATGGGTCGTCTTGTGTTTGCTTAATACTAAGTGAGAGTCGATCTTTATCAATAGCGATAATTTTAGCCTCAACCTTATCGCCAACCTTTACATAATCAGCTGGGCTTTCAACGCGCTCCCAAGAGATCTCAGAGATGTGAATGAGGCCCTCAATACCATCAACATTTACAAAGGCACCGAAATCTACCACGCCAGTCACAACACCGTTCACCGCATCTCCAACACTCAACTTCTCAAAACGAGCCTGCATGTCCTCGCGAACTGCTTCTTTCTCGGAGAAAATTAATTTGTTAGTCTTGCGATCAGCATCTAAAATTCGTACTTTTAACACCTGGTTTGTCAGGCTGTTTAAGCGCTGTAGAATTTCATCTTTATCAGAGCTACCGACTCGCGGGTAATGCTCGGCTGATAGCTGCGAAACTGGTAAGAAGCCACGTACGCCCTCAAGCTCTACCAAGAGACCGCCGCGATTAGCGTCGTAAGGAGTGATCTCAATCGTTTCACCTTTTTCAAACAATGCCTTGACCTCGTCCCAGCCACGGTCTTTTGCGGCCCTTCGAAGTGAAAGTAATGCTTGCCCATCTTCAATTTCTGGATCTACCACACTCGCCACTACTTGCTGACCAACTTCTAACTTTTGGCCAAAGCCAATCTCACGACGCGGCACCATGCCAACACCGTTAATACCGAGATCTAACCAGACCTCATGCTTTGCAACACTTAAAATTGTTGCCTCTACTACCTCGCCAACAGCGAGTTGTTTTTGCTGAACCTCGTTTAAGAGGTCATCCATTGTTACACTTTGTTTTGCCATAAAAAACAAAACTCCTTCTTGAAATATATTTCTTGAGGCCTGAGAATACAGAGTAACTCACGCCATAAGATTGATACTATTGTACCGTATCTGATGCTAAGAAGTCAAAGTTTCAATAAATTGCGTTATCTGATGTTGAAAAAGCAACATTAATCACATTTACGAAGTACTTGCTTGCTTTCATATAAGCGAGTAGACGCATAAACAAGAAGGCTCAGCGTAAGTGCGCTCAATGCCACTCCAGCATCAGTACCGGCGCTCGGAAGCGCAGCAGTTGCACCAGGCTCTCCTAATTCGCTATCTGCAATTCCTGAGGGAATCTGCTGGGTACTATTTTCGGCTGAACCTTCGTCTGAGGACCCGGAACTACGGCTAGAACTGCTGTTCTCCTTTTTAGTTTCAGCACCCGTATTCTGATCTTGTGATTTTTCAGCAGTCCGTACTGTTTGCTGAGCTCGATTACTTGCCTGCCGATTACGCACAAGCCTGACAACGAAAAACACCAATAGCACCACTAAGATAATGAAAATAACTAACCGGACAATACCGCTTATATGTGAAAAAATGCTCCGCCTGCCTTCCATACACTTATCTCCTCTTGTAGCTCTAGAATAATCGTTTTTCATAACAAGTGCAAAGTTAAGCATTTTAGAATAACTTAAAAGCCAATCTGCAATAATCGAGATGCTATAATGAGGATTATGATCGTTGGGGTTGATATTGGAGGAACAAAAACGCTACTAGCCGTCTTTGCTGAAAACGGCAAGCTCTTAAAAGAGGTCCGCTTTGAAACCAGTCAAAACTATCAAGAATTTTTGAATGATCTCGAACATCACGCTCGTCAACTGGAAACCAGTAAAGCCAAGGCGATCTGCGCTGCCATCCCAGGCTTGCTTAATCGCTCTGCGGGTACTGCGCTCAGCTTTGGTAATTTGGCATGGCAACCAAGCGCTATTAAACGCGATCTTTATCAAGCCCTCAGCAATAAAAACCTCTACATAGAAAACGACAGTAAATTAGCCGGTATCGCCGAAGCCCGCTATGTGCTGCAAACCTACAAACAAGTATTCTATCTAACCCTTAGCACCGGCATCGGTGGCGCCTTTATGTCCAACGGCAAGCTAGTATCACCCCTAAGGGACATGGAGATTGGGAAAATGCCACTGGAGCATAATGGCAGACTCCTCGCGTGGGAAGATTTCGCCTCTGGTCGGGCTTTTACTAAAAAGTATGGCGCCAAGGCTGTTGATATCAAAGATCCTGCGATCTGGGAGGAATACGCAGCGTTACTCAACAAAGGCTTAGGAGTTATCTGCGCGGCTTTTCAGGCCGAGGTAATCATCTTCGGCGGCGGCCTTGGTCAACATCTCAGTAGATTTCAGCATTACCTACCACCACTGCTAGAAACAAGCTTGCACTCGAATGTACGAAGACCCTCAAGCTTGCTCACCACTCACTATCGCGGTCAATCAGTAATTTATGGATGCTACCACTATGCTAAAGATCACCTTGCCTAAAATTACGGACATCCGGAAGAAGTTTAACCAGTTTACTTTTGATCAGCACGAGGTTTTTCACTGGTCGCCAAAAAATAATTGTATTTACTATGATCCGAATAAGCTGGATACGCCTGAAGGGATACTTCAACTTCTTCACGAAATTGGACACGCCGTACTAGAGCACACCAACTACGGCAGCGGCGTGCAGCTCCTTAAAATGGAGACTGAGGCGTGGCAAAAGGCCAAAGAACTTAGTGAATTCTATAATCTAGAGATCAAAGACGAACAGATTGAACGCTGCCTCGATAGTTATCGCGATTGGCTTCACCTTAGAAGTACCTGCCCGAGATGTACCACCATCTCCGTTGAAACTGAATCCAATCACTACCGTTGCTTCAATTGCCTCCAAACCTGGAAAGTTCCAGCCGATCAACGCACTCGCTCCTACCGTCTCAAACTCGTCAATCAATTAGTTTAATAACGAAAAAGAGTGTTATAAAAACACTCTTTTTCTAAGACCCAAGAACCAAGCTCTAAGATCTACTTACCGCTCTTAGAACGACGTGAAATACGACCGCCCTTAGAGCCAGCTAAACGAGCTCGTTCTTTGCCAGTCATGCCATCGGCACCCTTCTTCTCGCTCGCGAAACCGCCAGTTTTACCGCGCTTGCCGCCTTTTGCGCCAATCATAGCGTAAAAGTCTGAACCGTATTTAGTTTTATTAGTTGCAGCAGCTTTTGCGCCGCCATCTCGTGTTCCAGCCATTATAATGACCTCCCATATATTACGTTTATTCCACCTCTCAAAGGAGTAAAAAAGAGCGCGCGAATGGTGATACGCGAACCCTCCTAATTTCACCTCTGAAATT
>CAZXUE010000017.1:15937-19283 GCA_964643895.1 uncultured Candidatus Saccharibacteria bacterium | reverse complement strand
GCACGTCCGTAATGGACACCAGATTTTGAGTCTAGCGTGTCTACCAATTCCACCACCGCGGCACAAAATAGAAAAGAACGTGTATCAATCTCCTGGAAACTTCCCGCAGCATAACTTGGGAATATTGCCTAACAATTGTACACTATTATCTGTAGTTAAGCATACTAACGCTATGGATGATCAACCAAACCAGATACCCGAACGAACACGGCCACCAGTGCGGCCTGTTGCGGGGCGTCCACCTATTCAGTGGCCAGTACGTACACATGTGCCCACCGAAGACGCGCAGCGAGCTGCCGCAATAGCTCGCCAACACGTTGAACGAACCTACGCACAGCAGGGGGAACCAAATCAGGCGCCACCAGATCATACTCCTCAAACACACAACTTTCGAGAACAACCGTATGATCTTAAGCAGTATCACAGCGCATGGCAACAGTATTATCATCAATATTTTTATCGGTACTACGCAAGTTGGTGGCAAGAGCAAAAGTCGCAAATTGAGCGAAACGCCCATGAAGCCGCTCAAGCAGCACTGCCAGCACAAGCACCTGAGCAAGAAATAAACGAGCAGCAAAAAATTGCGAAAGAGCTCCGCCAAAAAGTACGAAATCAAGTTAAAAAACAATCTCACAAAGTGAAATCAAGCACACACTTCAAGCCATTGCTTGCTGCCGTTACCGTTGGTATTTCTTTTCTATTAATTAACTACAACCAGGTACTGGTTGGTGCAATTAAGCAATATGTGGCCCCGGGTAGCACAGTAACAACTCCAGTGATAGTAGAACCGAGCGCTCAAGCAAATGTTGGACCAGATCCAAAAATTATCATTCCTAAGATCGGCGTAGATGCACCAGTGGTATACGATGAGCCAAATGTGGACGAGGCAAGCTACCAGCGAGCACTCGAGCGAGGTGTTGTGCGTCTTGGCAACACGGCAAATCCTGGAACAAAAGGGAATGTTGTTATAGGAGGCCATTCAAGCAATAACGTCTTTAACGCGGGAAAGTACAAATACGTGTTTGTAAATCTGCGACGGCTTGAGGTAAATGACATTTTTTATCTTAATTACAATGGCGCGCGCTACACATACAAAATTACTGTGGCGGGCAAGATCGTTACTCCAACTGACGTTTCTGCACTTAGCCCAACCGAAAAACCAACGGTTACCCTCTTCACCTGCGATCCGCCAGGGACCAACGTTAACCGACTAATCATTCAAGCAGAACAAATTGACCCGAGCCCATCGGAAGCAGCCGCAAACACTGCCAAGCAAACACCGGTTAACACGGCCAATCCGTTACCGAGTGTGGCACCAAGTCTTTGGGATCGAATTTTTCGCTAACCTACTTATTCGACCAACATACTGCCGGCTTCAAGGCCTACCCGCAAATCATGAGCAACCATACGATATAAACGCTCAAGATCACTACTTAAAAAGAGTGGCGTACCCACTTTACTCGGCAACAGCGCCTGCATATTTTGGCCATCGTATTCAAGTAGATAATTCGCTCCATCCGTCCCCTGAACGGTCAGGTGAGTTGCATTCAGCCATATAGGGTGCGTGCCATCTGCAAGATCAAACGGTAAAGTTATAGCGTACGTTTTAAATTCATCGCAATCATAGGTAATAAGGTTACGCCCGCTCTGTACTAGCAAGAATTGGCCCGAGGAGCCGAATGAGATTCGTTCAGGATTTTCAAATGCAATGCTCACAAATGGCGACTGTTTTTGGGGCAATGGATTCTTCAGTGGATCGCGATAGATGGTCACTTTATTTAATGCCGGTTCAGCAACCGCAAAGTAGTAATAATCGTTATATTTGCCATAAGCCAGAAGGGAGGCAGATTGTGATGCAGCCACGTGCACCTTCGTCAGCTTGCCGTCTTTCCAAATACCGGCTTCAGCTTGATCTGAAACGACACGGTCATACAAAATAGTATCGTTGCCATACGGCGCGTAGTTGCGAACACCCCCTAGCACCAATGTTTCTTCAGTTTTCTCGAAGTTAAATAGATATAGCGAACCATCTCGAACACCGTATACCGCATCTGTGTTCTCACCAGCATAATGCGGGTTCACAAGCGGCTTGCCGCCATACAATGCCGTGACGCTGCGTGCCTCGGAAGGCTTTGTTACGTCAATACTAATAAGCTCGAGTGCACCGCTTGGCAAAGTTTGCTCAAGCAAGACATGCTTATTATCAAGCGCCCATTCCACCGCCTTAAATGTTCCAGTTTGACCGTTTTCACGCTTAATACCCCCTGCAATCGGTACGCTCTCATGTTTTGACTCTATGCCCGAGAGTTCAAACAGTTCGAAGGTTGGTCGATTAGTTACGTGCGTAAGTAATAATTTACGATCATTGGACTGGCTTACAAGCGAAGGTGTTTCGATGCCGATTTGCTCCTTGGTTGTAAGCGTAGTAGGGATTAATATCGGATAGATGACTTCGCGGACACCGGAAGCAGCCACAGATATCGTCTTCTTCCATTCCCGATATCCCGCTTGGCGGAGACCCAGCTCATACGAGCCCGCCGAAAGTGTAAAACGGCCAGGCGCGGCATTATCTTTCAACTCATTGTTTATGTAAATTTCAGCGGCAACAGGGTTATTCTTTACAAGTAATAATCCCGTCCTCACAACATGCCCGCTTGAACCATCAAGCCGATACCCGAGCGCCACGTAGAGTAAGACGACCGTTGTAAGTGTGCTCAACACCACGATGGTGGTATAGGCTAAAATGCGAAGCAAGATTGTTTGTTTACGTTTTGTATTAATTCGATGCATACTAATATCTATCATACCACTTGCACTCAACTTTCAGAGGGGGTACTATTGAGGTAACCAAAAGCACAATGTGCGGATAAAATGAGGGATATGAAAGTAAACAACACCATTGAAATCAACGGCCGTCTCTATAACGCCAGTACGGGCGAGCCAATCCACGCTCCTGCAACAAAGTCTGCTTTAAAAAAACTCTCTCCGTCCAGATCGGTTGATGGATTTCAAAAAGTAAAAAGAAGTGCAGATGCAACAACTAAAACCAGTAGGCAGTCGAAGGTGATTACAGTAACTAATGATACAGACTTAAAACAAAAGTCATCTACCGCATCGCCCGTTCACCAAAGCCCTCCTCCAGCCAGAGCGACAGCAAATCACATAAAGCGAAAGGCAAAGCACTCAACGACGCTTCATCGGCAAGCCGTCAAAAATCCAAGTATTCCGGCTGCTGATACCGTTGCTCCCCAGAGTCCGAAGCCGCAACAGCCAGCACATATTTCGCAGCGGCTTGCTCGGGCTCACGCTATTGAAAAAAGCAGTGCCATTAGTCACTTCACGCGCA
>CAZXUE010000017.1:5130-15927 GCA_964643895.1 uncultured Candidatus Saccharibacteria bacterium | reverse complement strand
ACACCAGCTGCCTCTACCGAACCCACTCAAGAGCAGAAAGTATCTGTCGCTCCAAGACAATCAGATAAAACGCAGCTGCCGCCTAAACACACAACTGTTCCGCACGCTACCAGTAAAAAACTTAAAGAGAGGTTGATCAATCAGGCTATCACTGCTGCCGTTGCTCAACATCATACCGAAGCAACCAAGCATCCTGCTCCAAAGAAGCATCGACGGCACGCTCATCTTGCACGCTACGCTTCAACAGCGGCACTCATATTGCTCGTTGGCGGATATGTCGCATATCTTAATGTGCCGAGTATTTCTATGAAGGTTGCCGCACATCGCGCGGGTTTTGCCGCAGCACTTCCAGGTTATAAACCAGCCGGATACAGTCTCAGCGGGCCAATCGCATACAGCCCAGGCCAGGTCACCATTAACTTCGGCTCCAACACCGATAGCCGAAGATTTTCCTTAAAACAACAGCCTACTACGTGGGATTCCACCGCACTATTAGAAAACTATGTTACAAAACAAACGCCAAACTATCTGACATACCAAGATCGTGGCCTTACCATCTACATCTTTAACGGCAGTAGCGCGGCTTGGGTCAATGGCGGCATGATGTACCAACTCGAAGGCAAAAACTCCCAGCTCGATACTGACCAACTCCTCAAACTTGCTACCAGCGTCTAGCAATACCACCCCTGTTATGTTAGAGTAATGCTCATGGAAAGACTTTCTCACCGATTTGCTCGATCTCGCGTTGCCAAAATTGCTGCCGGACTCGCGCTACTCTATCTAGGCTCTTACACTATTGATTCCCAGCCATTCGGCCTGCACGAAACAGATAACATGCTTACTACCGAGGCCACACCTCAACCTAGCCAAGCGGGTCTTATCGGTACCGCTATGGTTGGTGCTGGAGTACCAGTTATCGCCGACACCCTACGCCGAATGGAACCCCAAAGTGAAGATTAGAACCCGTTTTGCACCGAGCCCAACAGGCTATCTGCACGTTGGAGGTATTCGCACGGCGCTTTTTGCATGGCTGGTTGCGCGGCAAAACAATGGGCAATTCGTGCTTCGGCTCGAAGATACCGATAAAAAGCGAGAGGTAGAGGGCTCGGCCGAACACTTGATTCAAAGCTTGCAAACGCTCGGGCTTTATTACGATGAAGGCCCTGATATCGGCGGCCAATTTGCCCCGTATCGGCAAAGTGAACGACTTGCAATCTATAAAGAATGGGCACAGAAACTCATCGATGCCGGACGAGCATATGCTGACCCTTACACCCCCGAAGAGGTCCAAACCTTCCGCGGACAAGCTCAAAAAGAGAAAAGGCCGTTTTTATACCGCAATCATCGGCCTGAAAATCCGCCTGCATGGGATGGAACGCAGCCTCTGCGCTTTAAATCAGAACCGAAAAGCTATGAGTGGCATGACGCCGTTATGGGCGATCTTAAAACTGGCCCAGAAGTGATTGACGATTTCATTCTCATCAAATCAGATGGCTACCCAACCTACAATTTCTGCCACATCGTTGACGACGCCGAGATGGAAATCACCCATGTTATCCGCGGACAAGAGTTCATCTCGAGCGTACCAAACTACCTTAATCTCTACGAAGCGCTCGATATTACACCCCCAGTTATGGCCACGATGCCACACATTCTAAATGAGCAAGGCAATAAGAAGCTTGGCAAACGTGATGGCGCTAAAGATGTACTCGATTACGTTCGGGAAGGGTTTCTGCCAGATGCACTCGTCAGCTTCATCGCAACACTTGGCTGGAACGATGGCACCGAGCAAGAAATCTTTACGCGTGATGAACTGATTGATAAGTTCAGCCTAGACCGGGTAGGGAAGAGTGGTGCGCATTTTGATGAACGGCGTCTTCTCTGGACCAACGGCCACTTCATCCGCGAAATGTCTCTTGATGAACTCTACGAAAAAGTAAGCGGCAACGACTCACGATCAACGACTCACGATCAACGAAGTTATTGGCCAAAAGCCGCAGAAGGTTTTGATGAAAACTATAAGAAGCAGGTGCTATCACTTATACAAGAACGCTTAAAGTTCTTTGCCGAGCTGCCCGAACTCACTAGCTTCTTTTTCGAAGAACCAACACCAAACCTTGAACTTATTGATCAGAATAAGCAACTCAAAAAAGTTGAGAAATCAAGACTCAAAGAGCTGCTGCAACTTAGCCTCGCTAGTCTAAAAGAAAGTGACTTCTCGGCCGACGACCTGCAAAACCATCTCAACCAGCTGCTCGAGCAAAACGGCGAAAAGCCAGCCGTGCTCTTCAGTATCATTCGCATCGCCACCACGTGGGCACCCGCCAGCCCCCAGCTTAACCAGAGTCTCAGCGTGCTTGGCAAAGACCGGGTCATCTCGCGAATAACAACATGCCGATTATCCCTTGACAACATGTAACCTCTGTAATACATTGGTAGTATGAAGTTTACGGTTAAGCACTTCAACGAACGCTTTCCAGATGATGACACCTGTCTGGACTATATGTTTCAACAAGCCTACGGCACTATGCCCGCTTGCCCGAAGTGTGGTATTGCAGAGCCGAGCTATTATCGTGTTAAAAGCCGCAAGTGCTATGAGTGCAAAGACTGCGGCAACCAGATACACCCCCTCGCTCATACCATCTTTCATAAATCATCGAGTTCACTTAAGGATTGGTTTTACGTTATCTATCTGTTCTCGGTTTCAAAGAATGGCGTAGCCGCCAAAGAAATTGTGCGTCATTTAGGCGTTACCTACAAAACAGCTTGGCGCATGGCTAAACATGTCCGTGCGCTGATGCTAGGAAGTAGTGCTCCGCTCTCGGGTATTGTTGAAACTGTCGAAACCTACATTGGTGGCCGTGAACGTGGTAGGAATGTAACCGTACAGAATAAAGCCATCGTGTTTGGTATGGTTGAGCGTGGTGGTAACGTTAAGGCTGAACATGTTCGTAGTGCTCGCGCTCGGGTGCTGTTACCGAGACTACAAACAGGTATTGCTCCAGGTACAACCGTATATAGTGATCAAGCCCGAGTGTACCGTACAGTACACCGTATCGGTTACTACCACGACAGTGTGAACCATAGCATCGGCGAGTATGGCCGCGGAGCTGTACATACTAATACTATCGAGGGTTTTTGGTCGCAGCTGAAACGCTCAGTTGACGGTACCTATCACTGTGTTAGTCGGAAGTATCTTCAGCTGTATCTGAATGAGTTTGTGTATCGCTATAATCATCGTCAGCTTCCGTCGATTTTTCCGGTTCTGATCGCTTCGGCTGGGCGCCGCGTTCAATAGCTTCGTCAAAAATCTGCTCAGCATTCTCATTCTTCTGACCGTCTGGCAGACTGTCTAAATATGCTTGGCGTTCTTCGTCGGTTAAAGGTTTTTTTGTCATAGCCCAAGTATACCGCACTCACATTTTGCACACGATTTTTTAGGCAAACTATAGATAACCCCGATATTGTCTATGCCGAATTCCGATATTCGGTATATTTCATCTGTTTTTACTCTGTTCTTCATTCTTCTTTTTTCTCTCCTTATTATATAGGAGAAAGTGGGTGACGAAGTATAACAATAGCAACTAGACTTCAAAAACATTTAAATCATGATTTTCTTTGCTGTTCTGGACTGTATGCGGGTAGCTTAATCGTAAAGGTCGAGCCTTTGCCAGGCGCACTTTTGACGGTAATCTTTGCGCCAAGTTCATGGGCAATCTTATCAGCAATAGATAAGCCGAGGCCGTAGCCCCGTACGTCATTGGCACTGCGGGATTTATCCGCCCGGTAGAACCGCCGAAAGATATGCGGCAGGTCTGAGGCTTTCATACCAATGCCTTCATCTATGACGCTTAAGCGGACTTTGCCATCAACTTGCTCTGCGGTAATCGTGATTGTTTTTCCATCTTCACTGTATTTGACGGCATTGTCGAGCAGGATTGTTATGATGCGTGAAAGCAGGACTTTGTTGCTGCTCACGGTAAGCGGCGGTATGGTTTCGTTGATGGTGATATTTTTTTGCTGGGCAATAGTCACGATGTGCTGCAAGGAGTCACCGACCGCGTCAGTCAGGTTCACGGAAGTCATGGTAATGTCTGTATCGGTATTTTTCAAAAGATCCAGCAGCGAATCAGATAGGTTGCGTAGTTTTACGACTTCTTCAACGTTATGGGCAATCGTATCTCGTGCTTCCGAGAGGTTTAACTTCTTTTTGCGCAGCGCTACTTCATTGGTTGTTTGCAGCACGGTGAGTGGTGTTCTCAGCTCATGCGAAGCGTCTGATACAAACTGCGTTTGTGCTTCCATAGCTTCTTCAATTGGTTGCAGTGATTTTCTGGCCAGGGCGTAACTCACGGCGCTCCCTAAGGCTAATGCTCCCAGGTTGATCCAAATGAGTCGGAACAACAACGCTTGACGTGCCTGGGCAAACCGTTCTTCGATGATGCTTCGCACCTGATCGTCAAATGGCCGGCCGTTAATGCCCATTGAGGGTATTGCTTGACCACTTGGCGGCAGGGGGCGAGCCAGTTGCCGGGCGGAAGTACTGTAAAAGACTGCACTAAAGCTAATACTCATGAGCATAATAATACCCAGGTAGGTGGCAGCTAATTTTGCGGTGGGCGTACCCAGAAACTGCATAAGCCGATTTTTCTTACTCATTGTCATCTCCTAGTTTATAACCAAAGCCGCGCACGGTATGGATTAGGTTCGGCTTCTTGAACGGCTTATCTATTTTTGTCCGTAGGTAGTTAATAAAGACTTCGACATTGTTCGGCAGAATATCGGCATCAAAATCCCACACATGCGACATAATATTGTTCTTGCTCAAGGTTTTGCCGGGGTTTCGCATCATGTATTCCAGTATGGCAAACTCTTTGGCAGACAGCTTTATGGTTTTGCCGCTTCTCGTGACTTGTTTGGTGGCAGGATCGAGTAACAAGTCAGCCACCTGTAGTGCTTCGCCTAAACTGTCATGCGGGCGGCGCAGCAGCGCCCTGATACGCGCCAGCAATATATCGAATGAAAAGGGCTTGGCCAGGTAATCATCGGCACCGTTATCTAACCCATTCACCACATCGCTATTCTGGTCTTTGGCCGTCAACATTAAAATTGGCACATGGCTGCCCTCAGCCCGTAGTTTCTTGCACACTTCCACGCCGTCCATGCCCGGCATCATGACATCTAGAATAATCAAGTCATATTCATCGGCGCGGGCTGCGAGGTAGCCGCTTTCGCCGTCATATTCAACGTCAACGGCATACAATTCTTCCTCCAGCCCCTCTTTAATGGCTTGCGAAATCCGGTGTTCGTCTTCAACAATAAGTATCTTCATTCTCCTTACAGTATAGAATACAAGCTTAAAATGAGCTTAAAAGGTTAGACTGCCCTGCATCTCCGGCCAGATATACCGTATGGTCTGGCTGCCTTTGTTGGTTAGGGAAATAATAATCTCATCGTACTGGCTTCTCATTTTGACCATGCCTTTTTTCTTGAGCGTATTGAGCCGCGCCAGTAGATGTTTGGGATTTTCCCGCAGCTCTGCACTCATGTGATCCAGTTGGTCTTCACCGAGCTCACTGAGCTGATGCAGGATCAGTGCATCGTGAGTCGTTAGGGTTTTGGTTGTTTCAAACATAGTTATTCCTCCTTTTTTAATGGACGCTCTCTAATATAGCGAGCGAACTTTAAAGCGGGCTGAATAGTTCCTTAAAAACTCATAAAAGCGCATGGTGCATGGGTTATGACATCGTTTAAGCTTTCTTTAAGAATCCTTACTGCATACTGGCTCTCGTACTTGTAATTTTAATACGAAAGCAGAGGTTTTAGGCATGTCAGAAAGTAATCGAGGCAGTTCGTTTGAGGAGCTGTACTTACAACAAAAGAAGAAAGGCGAAATACTGCTCATCGCGGTCATTGTGCTGGCAATTGTCGCTGCCGGGGGTCTTGCATGGGGCTTTAGTAAAGACGGCGGCACCGGGAACCAAACAGGCCCCGGTAACTTCCAGCAGGGTCAAGGCTTTCCGGGCGGGGGTGGCGGCCCAGGCGGTGGCCCCGGTGGTATGAGAGGCATGAACGTCACGCAGTTCTTTAATGATGAGGTCAAATCATTCCTGAGCCGTATGCCGTCAGGCGGTAATAACTCCGGGTTTAATTTCCTTGATCGGTTCAAAGACATGATTAACCAGGCAGCCGAAAACGGCGATATCACGCAGGCACAAGCCGACGCATTGATACAGGCATTTGAAGCGGAGAGTAACGCGAATGAAACCTGATACCCAAAAACAGCCAAAAACACCAGTTATTGCACTAAAGAATATTACAAAGGTCTACCGCACATCTGGCGGGGTGGAAACGAACGCCCTCAAAGGAGTAGATTTAACGATTAAGGCTGGTGATTTTATCGCCATCATGGGTGCCAGCGGCTCGGGTAAATCAAGCCTGATGAATATTATCGGGTTGCTTGATAAAAACTTTGAGGGCACCTATCTGCTGAATGAAAAAGACATCTCAGAACTATCTGATGCCCGGCTATCGGAGCTTCGCAGCGACAGCATCGGCTTTATTTTCCAGCAGTTTAACTTACTCAAACGTACTTCAGTGCTCGAAAATGTGCTCCTCCCCACGACCTATAAAAGCAATCCGACTGATGAACACCGGGCTTTGGAGGCTATCAAGCGAGTAGGACTGGAGCGGTTTATTGATAACCACACCAACCAGCTTTCGGGCGGACAAATGCAGCGCGTGGCGATTGCCCGGGCGCTGATGATGAACCCGACAATCCTGCTGGCAGATGAGCCAACCGGAAACTTGGATCACAAAACAGCGCATGAGATCATGGATCTCTTTGCTGAGATTAACCAGCAAGGCACAACCATTGTGCTGATCACGCACGAAGACGATATTGCCGCCTATGCACAGCAAAAGCTGGAACTCTACGACGGCTTATTTAAGAAAGGGGGCGTCAGGTGAAAGTAACCGCATCAATCAGACAAAGTTTACGGAGTATTTGGTCAAACAAAATCCGCAGCTCCCTTACCATTTTAGGTATCGTGATCGGTATTGCCGCCGTGATTTCACTGGTCGGCCTTGGGAAAGGTTTGCAAAGTAACGTCACCAGCCGTATTAGCAATCTTGGTACCACCGATATTACGATTCGCTCCCAAGACCCAAACCGGCAAACGTCTGAGCGAGGACCCGGTGGCGGTGGCGGCCCTATGGGAGGCGGCGGAGGTATGCGAGGTGGCTTTAGTTTTGGGGGCGGTACTACCGCGACTATCACTGCTGATGAGTATGACTACATCAAAAACTATGACGGTGTTAGCGAGGCTTCTCCAAGCGAATCTTCACAGGTAGCGATTACAAAATCCTCAACCAGTGACACCGCTTCACAGTACCAACTATATGGTGTTGATAGTGACTACCTTAGCCTTGAAGACCTTGAAATATCCGAGGGAGCGGCTTTAACGGAAGCTCAGATTACCGGTTCTGAGAAAGTAGTATTGATTGGTAGTGAGGCGGCTGAAGAATTATTTACTGATACTTCTCCTGTTGGTCAATCAATCTTTGTAGACGAAACTGAATACAAGATTGTCGGTGTAGTGAAAGAAAAAGAAAGCGACTCTGAAAACACCCAGCAACCAGGCGGCCCCGGCGGTTTTCCTGGTGGCGTCAACCGTGTAACGAGTAGTTTCATTACCGGCTATAAAACGTGGATGACACAGACAGAAACTGAAAAATTGAGTACGATTACTGCGAAAGCGGAGAGTGAAGATGTTGTTGAGTCAGTAGCAACGGCAATTGAAACCAAACTTTACGCAAACCACGGTGTAACCGAAGATAAAGCTGATGTCAGTGTTACCACCAGCCAAGACCTCCTCAATACCGTAAGTAACGTAGCGAGCAGCTTCACAACTACTTTAACGGGTATTGCGGCTATCTCCCTGCTTGTTGGTGGTATCGGCATCATGAATATCATGCTTGTTACTGTAACTGAACGTACTCAAGAAATCGGCCTCAGACGAGCCTTAGGTGCTAAGAGCCGCCATATTGTCTACCAGTTCCTCTTAGAATCACTACTACTCACCTTGATTGGTGGACTGATCGGTGTCGGTATTGGTATACTGTTTGGCTCGAACGCAAGTAGCCTCATTAGCGGTGGCGGACTTGGTGGCCCCGGCGCGGCAGGTGGCGACACGCAAGTAGTCATTGACCTCTCAACTATCCTCATTGCCGTTGGCATATCCAGCCTAATTGGCGTAGTGTTCGGACTCTTCCCAGCCCTGAAAGCCTCTCGGCTTGATCCGGTAGAAGCGTTGAGGTACGAGTAGTCCGAAGAAAAGGCAAAAGCTACAGCCTAATTTACTACATGTCATGAAGGGATACTCGGCAACAACATCTATTGACATATTATAAATTATTTGCTATAATTACATATTATGCTTGGTCGTGTAAGTCAACTTCTTAAACAAACAGGTATTGCCGACGACTGGAGAGCAGTGCGTGAAGCTGCCGCTCAAAACGCCGCTGGTTTCGAGCCATTTTACGAAGACAGGCAAGCGGTGGCAGAAGACATAGCACCTCTAGTGGAAAATTGGCTGCAAGGGGATACACCAGAAGATCCGTGGCCACACTTTCAATTCGACAAGCGCGCCGGCTCACGTGCGATTGTTGATCAGGAAATTGCAGCATTAACCAAGTTGGTTAACCAAAATCCCGACCCGATCACAGAGTTGTATCTCCAAATCCTCTTAAAACTTGGCCATTCTGGTCATCTTGATATTGAAACCGATATTTGTGAAGTTGTGGAGAAGGCCTACGGTGAGGATGGCGTATATACAATACCCGAACGATACACATCAGATCCAAACACTCGCGATGAGCTAGCCCGAGATTACCGCTATAGAATTATTGGGCTGTATAGCGGTCGTTTGATGAAGATCTTTGCTATTAAGCACCAACCGCACCACGAAGCCAAACAAGACCACGGTACCGCAGTCCATAAAACTAACATATAATAAAACGATGAGCACAAATCAGTTAGTTGATTACTTTCAGCGAGTGCGGAAAGAGCCTTTATTCTCCGTCATTGAAGGTGTACAGGCTTTAAAACATGCCGCCCGGTTTGGTGCAGAGCTGGAGCAGATTATAAGCTCTGATCTGGCCTATCTGCGGCAACTTTTGCATGAACTTGCCCCGGACGTAGAAGACAAAGTTTTATCGCAAACACAAGAGGTAAATGCCGAAATATTCGCGAGGCTCAGTCCGCAGCCACCACGTACCAAAGCGATAGCAATAGCAAAAAGGAGAGCTTACACCATTGCTGATATTGATCAGCAGAAGCCGATTGTTTTTCTTGAAGAACCGCGTGATCTTGAAAATATCGGCGCCGTAATCCGAGTAGCCGCAGCCGCTAATGCCGGGGCAGTAATCGTCAGCGGCAACATTGACATATGGCATCCAGCTATCATCCGCGGCGCTGCCGGCCTCCACTATGCAGTACCGTGTTTCTCTGATCTGCAGGGAACCACCCTGGAAACTGTGAGAATGCTGAGCGGCAAGCAAAAGAGGTTCGCATATGCGCTTGATGCTGACGATGCTCGAGCACAATTGTTCGACAAAAAGCACGTTTCGAATAATGCCGTACTAATATTCGGTAGTGAAAGAGCAGGCGTCAGTCGGACACTTATTGATAGTGCCGACGGTATCATTAAGCTACCAATGCAAGATGGCGTAAGTAGCCTCAATCTTGCCACATCTGTTGCTGCAACACTCTACATGATGTGATACCATAAGAACTATGAAAAAAAGGCAAAACAAAAATAACCCCGAATTCCATACTTTTGAAAGTTATCAACCACAACACCAGCCAATTGATCGGCCAAAAGGTAGTCGCATAAAGCAGATAAATGCCTGGCTACACGGCCACCGCAAACTCGTACTTGGCACACTCATTGCATTCATACTGCTTATTGGCGGGAGCATCATCTATCTCTTTCACAGCCTTGAATTCGCCTCAATTCCAGAGGTAATCACGAAAAAGAAGGTTGTCGAGAAGATCTATTCACCGCTAACCGGCGTGGAAGTGAGCGAAGAAGACAGCAAACGTCCAGTTACGGGTGTCATGGTAGAAAACAGCCCCGAAGCTCGTCCACAAAGTGGCCTGAAGGAGGCTGGCGTTGTATTCGAAAGTGTTGCCGAAGGTGGCATCACACGGTTCTTGTTACTTTATCAAGAGGCAAAACCAGCACAAATCGGACCGGTTAGAAGCGTCCGTCCGCAATTCGCCAGCTGGGTCGCTGCGTTTGATGCTGGCCTGGCACACGTCGGCGGTAGTGATATTCCGCTCCAAAAATTACGTTCCGGTAAAATCAAAGATCTTGACCAATTCTTTAACGCTGGAGCATATACCCGTGTTACCAATCGCGCCGCGCCGCACAATGTTTATACAACCGATGAGAACCTTCAGGCTCTCAACAGAGCAAAAAATTATAACAGTAGTAATTTTACCAGCTGGAAACGCAAGAAGAAGGAAGCTCCGGCAGAAACTCCAACCGCAAGCAGTATAAACATACCCGTTTCTACCGGCACCTTTGCCGTCAGTTACACATGGGATCAAGCCACCAATACCTACCCTCGAGCCATTGGTGGAGCCGCACATAACGACCGCGAACAAGGTCAGATCGCACCAAAAGTTGTGATTGCTATGCAAGTTCCGCACGATGTCATCCGTGATTCAAACAATTACTCGTATCCTGACGTAAACACCAGCGGCAAAGCCTGGCTCTTTCAAGATGGAGT
>CAZXUE010000017.1:0-5120 GCA_964643895.1 uncultured Candidatus Saccharibacteria bacterium | reverse complement strand
CGTAGAAATTAATTGGAAGAAAACCGACGATAACTCACAAATCAGCTTTACCGATACAGCAGGCAAAGAGGTAGAGCTCGAAGCCGGCCAAACCTGGATCACCGCCATCCGCCCCGACAGAACCCCAACCTGGCAGTAAACAAGAACGTGATATACAACGCTGCTGTGAGAAAGATGCCGGTAACCTTAGCCAAAAAAGAGGTCTAAGCAATTGGTATATTGACAATATTATTTTTCTGTGTTAATATAGCATTTGGTCATTTTTAATGATCGTATGTTAACAGATGAAGTTGAATACACCGAGTAGGGCAGGGATTACTGTTATTTATATTTTTATAGCAGCAACCCCTGCCTTCACAGGTGTACGGGGTCATCAAGGAGGCCGCCATGGCCCTCGTTTCCACCGCCGAGCTCGACCGTCTCCACCGGCTCGAGATCGCCCACCAGGCGCTCGTGACCGAGCACAGCCAGCTCGTGACCGACCACGGCACGCTGTCCCGGCAGTTCGGGCAGGTGTTCCGGCTCATCGCCGGCACGCCGCAGTTCTTCAGCAAGCTCACCACCATCGCCGGGCCCGCCAACGACGGCAAGTCGACGGCCGGCACGCCGACCAACGACGGCACGGGCTGGCAGATCGACTACGGTTCCATGACCCTGGTCATCGTCCCGCTCACCGACGAGCTCAAGCTGATCGACAACCAGAGCAACGTCCCGACGGGCACGTTCAAGCTCGGCACCGACGGCACCATCGACGCCCAGACCCAGACGCTCATGCTCGGCTACGCCGAGCGCATCGTCCGGGCCGCCGCGCCGGAGGGCTTCGACCCGGTGGCCGACGCCACCAACCTGCTGGGCCAGGTCACGCCGGCCTGATCCTCGGCGCCGAGAGGCGTAACCCTTCAACTTCATCGCCATCCCACACTGGGGCAGGAGCGCGGTACTACTGCGCACCTCGCCCCAGTGTGGGTGGATGAAACAACTCTCAAGATCATTTAGCCAACCACCTTGGGTGGTTTTTTATTTTAAGATCTACAATCTTAGTGAAAAAGTCTTCACTGTTTTTACCTTACATGCAGCCCATACTACAGGGCATGAACGAACAACTATACACCCCCAAACCAAGTAGATTATTAGTACCAACTGCCGAAGAAAGACCGTTGGTAGTACGAGATTTCAAACCTTTCAAAACGCGCGATCCGAGAGTACATGCGCTAATACATGGCAAACCAGCTGGGGTGCGCACACTTTTTGATGAACCACGGGCCGCACAAATTCTCCGCACAATGCTAGAGGCTGCCAGTACACCCCAAGAGGCCGCAGAAATAGGTACTTTCGGCGCAGTAGCCCTTTTTGGCGCCTCAGGTTACCTTTTTTGCGAACAGCAAGTAATTGGGCAGGGAATATCTGTGAGAGCCGTACAAAACCGGTACGTTAAACTGCCGCCACTTCTTGACAGGCAGACTCGGGAGGGTGGGGCAGAAGCGGCGCGTGATAATGCAGTAGCCGCGCTTGACACTGCTATAGCCTATGCGGACTCTCGTTTCGCAGCTTATGTGAATGGCGGCGAAAGTACCGCGCAGGCTCAAGCTCGGAAACTTGCCACTGGCAGAGCCATGGCTACCGCTGCCATGCGCTGTGCCATAATTGGTGCTGCCGACTTTGTTGCAAATCATAGCTACGGTATCTATGGCGATGAGGCACAACTCATTGCTCGAGATGCCTGCACAAATGCCATGAGAACCGGTCGAGAAGTAGGAGCTGAAACCGGATACCATCCTTCACTTATACAGCTTGTTGAGCCGCTTGCGCCGTTTACTGTTGAAATGCAGAAAGCCGCCTCAGACGCCGTTCACTTCAGTTACCGAGAAGCTCAAGCAGCAGTAGCCTGAAGCGTTTCGTCCAGGAAGAAAAACTCGTTTTGGAGGTAGCCCTTCGTCAATACGGTCATGTTTGGCAATAAGTTATCGTCTTCAGGATCAAGATTATCAACCCAAAAGTAATCTGCAAATTCATCATCAGCCTTAAGTGTGCCACTTGCATCCTCGCAGACCAATAGCGTGAAATTGGTAAAACTCTCTAGCGCCTCGCCTTCATACACTCTGAAGAAGCCTCCACCAAGCGCACGGAAGGTACCCGTAAGGCCCGTTTTCTCTTGAAGTGTAGATTGAGCAGTGACAGCAACCGACTCTGATGCATTTGGTGTAGCATGCATAAAACCGACTTTACCTAAAAGCGGGTGACTCTTTCGTCGATACAGTAGCCACTTCGCCGTATCCTTACTTTTTACAACCATGAATAGCACCGAGTATGCTCTGTCGAATAGTGCGTTACTATTTTCAAGTGCATGAACACCCAATCTCCGACCTTCGGAGGTAAGCTCATAAAAACCTTCTGAGGATTTCAAAACATACCCAGCCGAAACAGTTTTTTTCAGATGATACGTAAACAACTTGTTCTCAAGGTCATCCGGCTTCAGCTCGCTAAACCGCAATCTCTGTGCTAAAGCCAATGTATACACAATCCGCCGCTGAATATGATGATCAAGCATGGGCTTAATTATACCTGGTTTAAAAATATGAGATAATGGGCACATGAAGACAAAATCTTTCGCAGCACCATCGGTAAATAAACCTTTAGAATATTACGAATTCGAACGTCGTGAGCCGAGCGAAACTGATGTTGAAGTTGAAGTGCATTACTGCGGCGTATGTCACAGTGATATTCACACTGCAAGAGGCGACTGGGGCGAGACTGGATACCCTTGCGTACCTGGGCACGAAATAACCGGGATTGTCACACGTATCGGCAGTAAAGTAAGGAAGTTTAAACCAGGTGATCGAGTTGGCGTAGGGTGCATGGTGAATAGCTGCGGTACATGCGAAGCCTGCAAGAGGGGTTTTGAAAATAGCTGTTTCAACGAAACAATTTGGACATATGGATCCAACGACCCAGTAGATGGAGAAAATACCAAGGGCGGCTACTCAACCGTAATAGTTGTTCCTGAGCATTTTGTATTACGTCTACCAGAGTCTCTAGATATGGCAAAGGCTGCACCACTCTTATGTGCCGGAATCACAACATACTCTCCGCTCATGCATTGGCAGGTTGGACCAGGTAAAAAAGTGGGTGTCATTGGCCTGGGTGGACTTGGCCATATGGGCGTAAAGTATGCCAAAGCCATGGGTGCAGAGGTGTGGGCTATAACATCTTCCCCAGAAAAGGTTGCGGCTGCGAAGTCTTATGGAGCAGCCGGTGTTGTCGTTTCCTCGTCTGAGGAAGACATGAAGAAGGCAGCTCATAGATTTGACTTCCTGCTTGATACCATCCCGAAAGCACACGACTTATCGCCATATATGCAGCTACTCAATATTCACGGAACTATCTGCCTCGTCGGTCCAATAGAACCAATGCCTAGCTATCATTCTGGCGACGTAATTGGTGGCCAGAAGTCTATAGCTGGATCTGGAATCGGCGGCATTAAAGAGACGCAGGAAATGCTTGAGTACAGTTCAGAGCATAATATTTTACCAGAAATTGAAGTAATCAAAATTCATGATATCAATAAAGCTTGGGATTCACTCGTAAGCAAGCAACCGGCAAAACGATTCGTGATTGATATAAAATCATCTTTTGACGAACAAGTACAAGATGATATCGAACCGCTCAGCTGATCAATTTGGATACGATTACGCACCCAATCCTAACATTACCGAGCCGAAAGCAATCAGTACTAAGGCAATAATCTTCACCCTCGTCACGCGCTCTTTAAAGTAAATAAACCCAACTATTGAACCCATAAGAATACTGGTGCTTTTGATAGTGCTAACGTAGGCCAACGGTCCACTCTGTAAGGCAAAGACATATAATAGAAAAGATGTACCAGCAAGAGTGCCCGATGCCAGCAGCGGTTTGGTTAACTTTTTCAATGTTGGCACTACATTTACTTTTATCACTGAAGATATGAAAAACAGTACAACGAGGCTTATGCACGTGTTGACGAGAGTATAGTAAACAGGACTAGATGCCTGTATAGCAACTTTATCGCACACGCCTGCGAATGCCGTTATAGCAAGACTTGCTAGCATGAACGCGTTCGCCTTATCACCACTGAAAACCTTTAGGGGGTTATGAAGATACTTACCCTTTAAGTTAAGAATGTAGACACCTAGAACCACGATAAAAATGCCTAGCACCGCTAGTGGAGTAGGTGTTTGACCGATAAATATTCTGGCAGTAATCATAACAAAGATAGGCGTAAGGCTTTGTATAGGTAGCACCTTACTCAGCTCTCCGGACTTGATTGAGTTTATGTAAAAGTACAGAAATAGTGGATAGAGTATCGCAGCATATACTACTGTCGATAGCCAAAACTCAGTACCGAGTGTAAGCGGATTATGAAACGTTCCGAATAGTATCTGAGCTAGAATAACTATGGGTAGAGAGCAGAGTAGCTGCGCCCATCCCAGCGTTAAATAGTTTAGTTTGTATGAAAGTTGTTTATCACCAGCTCTTCTTAGAGTGGATGAACATGCGCTAAGCAGCGCAAAAAAATACCACATTAAATAATTTCCCTTCTGGTTTGTTATTAAGAGTTAACGAGTGTTATTTCTCGTCCGTATACTCACATAATAGCATACTGTTTATACTTTGTCAATAGTTTTAAATAAATCATCTCAAACGTCAGTCTAACCCGTTAGTAGATCATAAAAATAGAGACTAGCTTTTAGGAAAGTTAGCCTCTATCTGTTATTTCAATTATGGTGAGCCCACGAGTATTTTTTTAGAACACCTTTTTGATGATCTTTTCAGGCTTAGAGACAACTTCAAAGCGTTGGGTATGGTGATAAAAGACGGAGACGTATATCTGCCTGACCTAGGAGATGTGAAATGAGACTCGTAGCTCCTTCGACGCTTTACAACCAAAATACTTTCGATAAGCAGTTCATTCGAGACATTTCTAGGGCGCGTAGCAGCGTTTTGATCGAAAGCCCATTCATTAGACTCCGGAGGGTAGAAGAGCTCGCAGAGGTACTTAAAAAGCTGCGAAGACGCGGTGTATCGGTCATAGTCAACACCCGGAACCCAATCGAACATAACTCGGAGTACGAATTACAGGCCAG
>CAZXUE010000016.1:18856-19294 GCA_964643895.1 uncultured Candidatus Saccharibacteria bacterium | reverse complement strand
TAGGCGAAAACCCAGAAGATATTATCTATTTTGATGATAAACAAAAGCTTGTTGAACTTGCCCAAAGTGTCGGTATTCAAGGGCACGTTTATACCACGGTATCTGATGTAAAAAGGCTCCTGAGTTAGTTTTCATGAAATCTCAATCATTCGACGGTGCGTTAAACGATATTCGCAAAACTGTCAGTCGGTTTCAAGAAATCGAAGGCAGGCCGTGGGGAGTTGAAGGGGCTGTGATTGAACTGGCGAAGCAGGTTGGTCAACTATCGGCGCTCGTGATGAACCGGGAGGGTTATTACTTCTCCGATCGTGAGAAAATCGATGCAAATTACACCGCGACAGACGAGAAAATTGCTGATGAGCTAGTCGATGTTATCTTTCAGGTAGTGCGCATAGCGGAGTACTATGGTATTGATCTCGCGGCTGCGAATGTCAAAAC
>CAZXUE010000016.1:0-18846 GCA_964643895.1 uncultured Candidatus Saccharibacteria bacterium | reverse complement strand
AGACAAGAGGCGTTTGATACAGCTCTATATTCTCAAGATCCTTCTGTCCTTTTAGCAAAGTTAAAGATTTGTTAAGAATTGGATCGTAGTATCGAGCTATGGTGCTGTATCGGCGGCTTGAGTTTCGACGAACGACGCTGATGAGCGTAGGATTTTCTGCGCTGATGGCAGGTACATATGTGGCGCAGCTCGGCATTCAGCTCGAGTGGTTTTGGCTGCTTGTCTTGCCACTTGTTTTGTTTGTGCCAAAACGCCGGTTGATATCACTACTTGCGGTGCTGGTGGTTAGCTTTACGGTTGGCATGTGGCGCGGTAGTATGCTGTTTAACCAAGTTGGTCAATACCAAAAGCTGTATGATACCCCAATCACTGTGTTTGCGCGGGTGGCGGACGACGCGGGCAAGAACCGGCGCGGGCAGCTGGAGTTTATGGTGGATAGTGTTGTACTCGGTAAAAACCAGTTGCCGGGCAATTTACAGGTTTCAACCTATCAAGATGTTGTGGTGCACCGCGGAGATCGGGTAGCTGTGAGTGCTCGGCTGCGTTCGGCCAAAGGCACGTCGCGACAGGGTTACCTTTCGGCAGCAAAAGTTGGAGTGTTGGAGAAAAATACGAGTTGGCTGGAAAGTTTCCGAAGCAAGTTTTTTGCGGCCACAAACGGAGTGCTTGACGAACCGTATAGTACACTTGGTCTTGGCTATCTTGTTGGTTTGAGGGCTAATATTCCGCAGATGCTGAGTGATCAACTGGCCATGACTGGCCTGACACACATCATCGCCGTGAGTGGCTACAATCTTACGATTATTGTGCAGGCGGTGCGAAAGCTTCTTGGCAAGCATTCGGCCTACCAGTCGGTGGTTGCGGCCGGTTTGCTGCTGGCGGGATTTATCGCCGTGGCTGGCGGAAGCCCATCTATTAACCGAGCGGCGGTCGTGTGCGTGTTTAGCTTGCTGGCCTGGTATTTTGGGAGAAGATTTCAGCCAAGTGTGCTGCTACTTTTGAGCGGCGCACTTACCGGCCTTGCGAATCCGCTGTACATCTGGGGCGATCCGGGTTGGTATCTTTCGTTTCTCGCGTTTGCCGGTGTATTGATGCTGGCGCCGCTTCTGAGCGAAGTGTTTTTTCATGATAAGCCGCCTCCAATGCTGGTGGGCATTTTAATCGAAACGCTCAGTGCGCAATTACTGACATTGCCGTATGTCTTGTATCTGTTTGGTGAAGTTTCGGTGATTGCGCCGCTTGCTAATATATTAGTGCTGCCGTTAATCCCGCTCATTATGCTCGGGGTTTTTATGGCAGGTTGTTTAGCGCTCTTCGTACCATCGCTTGCGGCGGCTATGGCTTTATTTCCGCAATCACTTTTAGCTTTGCAGATATGGATTATCGAGTATCTCAGCCAGCTTTCTTTCGCGAAGCTAGCAATCTCTCTATCGGCTCTGCGAATGATGGTTGCTTTTGGGTTTATTCTGCTCGGTATGCGAGTACTACAGGTTTTGGTAAAACGACGCCAGAAGCAATCTTTAACAGAGGCCGATTATCTGCTACAATAGAGAAAAGATAAATACGGAGTGCTATGTCAGGACACAGTAAATGGTCTACCATTAAGCGGCAGAAAGAGGCAACCGATGCCAAGCGCGGCGCGGTGTTTACAAAAATGGGTAACCAAATTGCTATTGCAGCACGAGCTGGTACCGATCCGACAACTAACTCTGCCTTGGCGCTTGCTATAGAGCGGGCCAAAGCTGCTAATATGCCCCTTGCTAATATTCAGAGAGCTATCGACCGTGTGGCCGATAAAAGTGCAGCACAACTTGAGGAAGTGGTGTACGAAGGCTACGGTCCGGGCGGTATAGGCATTATTATTGAAGCAGCCACTGATAATAAAAATCGAACCTATCCTGATGTACGTACCGCATTAACTAAAAATGGCGGCACCATGGCCGAGCCAGGCAGTGTAGCCTTTCAGTTTACCCGTAAGGGCGTTATCAGAGAGGCGGCAAGTGGTGAAGATGCACTCCTGGACGTACTTGATGCCGGTGCCGAAGATGCCGTTGAAGAAGATGGGGAAATTATTGTATACACTGCGGCCACCGATCTTTCGAAGGTAAATAACGAACTGAAGGCAGCTGGTCTTGAGGTGGGCGATGCTGGCTTGCAGTATGTGCCAAACAATGTAATCGAGATTACCGATGCCGAAGTTGAGCGCAAAATCATGAAGGTACTTGATGCGCTTGATGATCTCGATGACGTAACCAATGTACACAGTAATTTTGATCTCCTGACCGAGTAAAAGTATTATCTCGAACGAAGCCGTGAAATCGGGTAGCATATGCGAACCCGGCATTTCATATTACATATATATTTTGCGAGAGTTAAGAACTTTTTAAGATTTACACGCTAGCATAAGAACTATGGCAAAGGGGCATGCCGTACAATTAGGTATCATGCAGTTAGCGGTATTACTTACCGGCCTGTTGCTTATCCCGTTTGCGAATGTACATGCTCAGGCTGCTTCGCCGCTGCTGCTGATAACTGAAGTGCAGCCGCAATCGGCTACAGCAAAAACTGAAGAGTTTATTGAAATCTATAACCCAACCGATCAAGCGGTGAGTCTGAACTCCTTTCAGGTTGTGTATTTTTCTGCAGCCAACAGTAGCGGATCCCCGTTGGTGCTTACGCCATCGCTTCTCGGAACATCACTTAAAAGCCACGGCTACTTATTGCTCAAGCAGTCTGGATATCAGCTTGAAGCCGATGCAAGCTTTGCTAACTCCGGTCTGAGCGACGGGGGAGGACACGTACAAATATTGCTGAACAACCAGGTTATCGATACAGTTGGATGGGGAACGGCAGCGCACCCGGAAGGGCAAGCTGCCCAAGCTGTTGCGAAAGAAGAAACCATTTCGCGTGCGGTGAACGCAGACGGCTTTTTTCAGGATACCGATAATAACTTGATGGATTTTCAGGGTGCCACACCCTCACCAACTGGCGGTGGAATAGTTGAGGATGTGCCAGATGTTTGTTCAAACATTGAAGGTATCCAGGTGGTGCCCCCTATGGGTTATGAAGTAATTGGTGATGGGACCTGCCAGCTCATAAAAGTCTGCCAGCTTGAAGTATCAGAAATTTCAGCCCAGCCAAACTTGAATGGGCAGGAATACATTGAATTTCGTAATAACTCCCCTTCTACCATGACCGCACAACTCTGCCAATTGAGTATAAACGGCGGTTCGCAGCGGATATTGCCGGAGCAAGAGATGCTGCCCGGGTCTTACTTAGTCATGGCCTTCACGAGCGGCGTCATCCGAAACACTGCAGGATCAGTCGTGCTTGTGCAATCTGACGGTTTGCAAACAGTATACGAATACCCGACGGCGTACTCTGGCCAAACCGCCAATTTCGAGACAGGTTCATATAGAGGCGTAGTCAGCGATCAGCCAACCCCGGGTGCCGAAAATCAGACAATGCTTTTTGAAGAGGTTGAGGCTGGCAAAGGGGGTGGCGAAACACTTGCAGAGTGTCCTGAGGGAAAGTATCGCAACCCGGCAACCAACCGCTGTAAAAATATCGAGACTGCCACGGCTACTCTTACGCCATGTGATGAGGATCAAGAACGAAATCCGGCTACAAACAGATGCCGCAAAATTACAACTGCTGCTACAACACTCACGCCGTGTGCTCCTGACCAAGAGCGTAACCTTGCAACTAATCGCTGCAGAAAAATTACAACTGCCAGTACGGAGTTAAAACCTTGTGCGCCAGGCCAGGAACGCAACTCGGAAACCAATCGTTGCCGCAAAATTTTGGCAGCTGCATCAACTCCTGCGCAGCTGGCAGATCAACAGGCAAGTGGCGGCATAGGTAGCCGTTTCAAGCTCAACGCCATACTCATTCTTACTGTACTCACAGCCTTGCTCGGCTATGGTGCTTACGAATATAGAGCAGATCTACAAAACTACATACGCAAAATTCGCGACAGCAAAATACGTGGCCGGCCTCCTGGCTAATACATTAAAACCCCAGCCAACGCCCCGAAATCTCGGGGCTTTCTTTATCTTCAGCTATACTTAATGTGTAATGGATACAGAAGATCTCGCTAACTATCTTGAATTTGCTAAAAACATTGCCCAAAAAGCGGGAGCAGTAATGTCAAAGCATTTTCGTTCCGAAGCATTAATTACAACCTGGAAAGAGAAAAACTCCCCAGTTACCGAGGCAGATACCGAAATTAATCGAATGGTGATCGAAGAGGTAAGAGCAAACTTTTCTGACCATGGAATACTGGGCGAAGAGGAGAGTAGTAATCCTGAGTTTGATACCGTTTGGGTAGTAGACCCGATAGACGGAACAAATCTGTTTAATTTAGGCATGCCAAACTCAACGTTTTGTCTCTCGCTTGTTAAAAGTGGTGAGGTCCAGGTTGCGGTGGTGTACGACCCGTATCTAAAGAGATTGTTTTGGACAATAAAAGGTGGCGGTTCATATTTGAATGGGGAGAAGCTCGCTGTTAAACCCATACATGAATTTAAGCACGGCTATATTTTTGCGCAGGCGGACAAAACTGACAACTCAAGTACGACAGCGGAAATCCATAAACGCCTGAAAAGCATGGGAGTTAAGCTCATCTCCATGCCAAGTTATACCTACATGGCCTTAGCAATTTTGGAAGGCAGCATGTTGGCAGCCTTTATGCCGTATGGCTCTCCTTGGGACGCAGCAGCTATATCACTCCTTATCCAAGAAGCTGGCGGCAAGGCGACTGACTTGAACGGTGTAGATAGAAAATATAACGAGTGGGGTGATGGGATATTGGTAAGTAACGGTGCTGTACATGAGCAACTTCTGGAGCTGATAAAAACATGCGGATATTAGGCATTGATCCTGGAACGGGCATTGTCGGTTTTGGTGTTATTGATGTTGATGGTGCCAAAAAAATGATGGTCGATGCGGGCGTTATTCGCACTCCAGCGCATCAGCCAACACAGGAGAGGCTACTTACTATTTATAATGAGCTAAAAGAGATTATAGCTCAAGCCAAACCTCAGGTTATGGTTGTCGAACAGCTCTTTTTTGCGCGCAACGTTACCACTGCCATGAGCGTTTCGCAGGCTAGGGGAGTGATTTTACTGCTTGGAGAGCAGTATCAACTTAAGCTTGCTGAGTTCACACCTCTGCAAATTAAACAGGCAATTACTGGTTACGGCAAGGCTGACAAAAAGCAAATACAAGAGATGGTACGCATCATGCTTGGCCTAAAAGAAATCCCCAAACCCGACGATTGCGCTGACGCTTTAGCTGCCGCACTAACATATGCACCATCACTAACTTCGAACCAGTAGCTGTTCGGGGCAAGTCTTAAGGATATTTTGCATGGCGGTTTTTTCGGCGGCTGTAACCCAGAGGGTGTACTTGAGTTTGACGCTGATCTGACGAGCAACGTAGGCGCAGCGGAAGGGTTTATTGGGCGGAAGCCAGGTTGGGGTATCTCCGTCGCTTTTCTTTTGGTTGGCACTGCCATCAACAGCAAGTAAGTTGAGCGGATCGTTGGCGAGCTGCCGACGAAGCTCGGGCGCAAGTTGTTGCGCGCCTTTTTGCCAGGCGTCAGAAAGTGCCACGACGTGATCTATCTGTATCTTATCACTAGTGTCCTGCCCGCGGATAAATTGAATAATCTGCCCGGTATACTGATCGTTGAGCGTTCCTGAAAGCACTGTGCAGCCATCACCGAGCTGAACGTTCTGTAGATCTCGCTGTAAAATCTGATTTCTGGTGTTGCAGCTATTCGTTCCTTCCCAGCCATTTCCAAACTGATCACGGCTGTAGCCTGTCTTGGGCGCCCGCCCTTTTACCAATAACGCATTCAGGGCTTCACTTGCGTTTTGATACTGCTGGAACGCCTCGTCATTGGTCTTTTTAGTGGTAGCCGTATATGTTTCGGCTGGTAGCTCTTCGGTATGCTGCTGCACATCGAGAGCATACATGCCCGCAATCAGAGCAAGCGCAAGCAGTAGCGCATTCACCATCCGTTTGAACCTCTTTTTCTTGATGGGTAGGGGAGGGGATTGATCCATATACTTATTGTAAGTCATAAACAGTAACTAGGTAGAAATGGGTTAATTGTAACTAAATTGACATAAAGTAAATAATAATGAAAAAAGTATTGACAAACATAAGCTTTATTGCTATTATAAAAGAGTAATCAATAAAACACAAAACGAAAGGAACGAGCGTCATGCCCGAACAGCTTAAAAATGCCCCAAATAGTAAAGAGTTTCAGAAGTATCTGAATGACTTCATCAAAAACAAGGAGCGCCAACATCGCAAAAAGGTCATGCAAGAAATTGCTGCCTCTGCCTTGCTGATGATTGCCGGTTAGTATGCTCAATCCACTTGTTGTGCTCATGAACCTTCGTATGATGCTCACGCATACGTATGTTGCGGTTCAGACGGTTCAAAAATCAATAACACCAAAAGATATTCGAGTTATTATAAAAAAGATGCGCTAGCAGTATAATGGTAATCTGTTATGAGCGAAACTGCACCAGATATACAACATATTGCTATGCCTCCTGAGAGCTGGAAGAGCCCGTCTGAGAATGATGGCGAACTCAATCATTTACGGAAGATCGTAGGCCACGAGAGTGTAAACGCCTTAATACATTACGGTATTGGTAATCGTCATGAAGACAAGAGGTCGTCAGTTGAAATTGCTGCATACAATCTCGAACTCTATCGCGCACTCGCACTTGCTCATAAGGGCAGAATAATCGTTGGCTTAGAATAAACTCTCCATGCAGCATTTACTAAATTGGGTAGTAGATCAGTTCTTCAAGACAGTTCATCTGCCCTACTGTTATAATTAAGTCATGATAGCGACGATTCGTGGTTTGGTGAGTGAGAAAGATGGTGGTGTGGTGCTGGAGTGCCGCGGAGTTGGGTATGGTGTGTTTGTTTCAACTAGTGATCTTGAAGCCCTCAAGCTTGGGCAGGAAGCAAAGCTCTACGTGCATGAGCATATTAAAGAAGACGCACATGATCTGTATGGTTTTATATCTGTTGAAACTAAGAAACTGTTCGAGCAACTGCTAAGTGTTAAAAATGTCGGCCCGAAGGTGGCATTGGCAGTGCTTGATGTTGGCCCTTTGAATGCGGTTCGTGTGGCGATTGCCGAAGGTGATGTTAAGTTGTTGCAAACTGCAAAAGGTGTGGGTAAGCGTGCTGCCGAACAAATTGTAGTGGAGCTACGCGATAAGATGGGTACGCCAGTTGGCGACGCAGCAGAAAGCCTCATCAGCAGAGCGGGCGTTAATCAGCAAGATGAAGCTTTGCAGGCATTGGTTTCACTCGGCTACACCGAAGTTGACGCCGCCATAGCTCTGCAAAGTGTAGACCCTACCCTGCCAACCGAAGAGCGCATAAAACAGGCGCTAAAAGGATCGAAATGAGTGGAGCTATAGCTAGACCGATGGGTGACAGCCTCTGCGGTGCGGATGAGCGAAGGTGATGAATTAAATGGATTGGTTGGCTTTAACTTTCATATCCACCTTTTCTCGAGCCGTCTATGGGGTGATGACCAAGGCTCTTTCAAGTAGGATGGAGGCATCAGTTTATACTCAGGCGCTACTGCTACTGCTCGCCGGTGCATTTTTTTCGTTACTGGTATCCCCGTTACTTGGCGGGCTGCAGTTTAGCCTTATGGGTGTCAGCGTCATTGCGATTATTCTAGCGGTTGTCAGTAGCGGGCTGGGCAACATCATTTATTTTGTAGCAATCAAAGATCTAACAAGCGGCACGGCTCAAATAGCCTTCTCTTCCATATTGTTATTTAATACAATTTTGGCGTTGCTATTTTTTGGCCTACATCTTACACCGCTCAATGTTCTCGGGCTCTTCCTGCTTATGCTTGCAATTGTTCTTGCTGTAACCGGTAGGATCAAGCTGAGTGGGAAAGGTGTTGCACTGATGGTGCTGTCTGCATTTCTATTCTCAATATTCCAATTGATGAGTGCGGAGATATCCAAACAGATGGTTGCATCAATGTATCTTCTCGTTACCTATCTTGGTGCTGCTGTAGTTGTTTTTACCTGCAGGGCCCGCGTCATCATCAAAGATTTATCGAGAGTCCCGAAGAAATTTGCGTTGAGAGTGTTGTTTTTTACTGCGCTTCCTAGTGTTGGTAATTTCCTATTTGCGTACTACGCATATCGATCTGCCCCAGAGCCCACCAAAGTCGCAATGCTCTTAACATCACAGGTTGTGTTAACAATTTTTTTAAGCTACTTTTTTCTAAAAGAAAAAGGCCATTTTTTACGCAAAGCTCTTGCCGCTATTTTAGTAGTTGTATCAGCAGTGCTTATTAAGGGATAATCAGTGTATGGCGATTGAACGGATTGTGAATACTGTGGTGGACGAGGCGGATCAGGTTGAGGAGATCCTTGAAAATACGCTTAGGCCGAAGGATTTTGCGAGCTATATTGGTCAGAAACGTTTAAAAACTAACTTAAAGCTGGCGATTGAGGCTGCGCTGAAGCGTGGCGAGCCGATGGAGCATATCTTGTTGTACGGCCCGCCGGGACTCGGTAAAACTACGATGGCCAGCATTATTGCTCACGAAATGGGTGCCCAAATTAGAATTACGAGTGGGCCTGCGATTAGTCGAGCTGGTGATTTAGCGAGCCTACTGACCAATCTACAAGACGGCGACATTTTGTTTATTGATGAAATTCACCGCTTGGCGCGCAGTGTGGAAGAGGTGCTGTATTCAGCAATGGAAGATTATAAGTTGGATATTATGCTCGGCAAGGGCCCGAGTGCTAAAAGCTTGCGGCTGGATCTACCAAAGTTTACTTTAATTGGCGCAACAACTAGAACCGGAGCATTGGCGGCGCCGCTCAGAGATCGGTTTGGGCATCTGCACCGTCTGGAATTTTATACTGATGAAGAGGTCAGGCAAATTATTAATCGATCAGCTGACATTTTAGGGGTAAAGATTAATGCAGATGCGGCTCAGAAAATTGCGAAAAGGTCGCGATTAACTCCGCGTATTGCCAACAGGCTTTTAAAGCGGGTCCGTGATTACGCCGATGTGAACGGTGATGGCATTATAGACACGGTTATCGCCGACCGCGCTCTGGAGATGCTGGAGATTGATCATGCGGGGCTTGATCCGGCTGATCGGCGGCTCATTAAAGCTATTATTGAAAACCATGCTGGCGGTCCGGTGGGTGTAGAAACTCTGGCGGCAATTACAGGAGATGAGCGTTCTACTATTGAAGACTTTTTTGAACCATATTTGCTGCAGATCGGCTTCTTAGAGCGAACTCCGCGCGGCCGGAAGGTAACGCTTAAAGGTTATGATCATGTTGGTAAAAAGCGACCAGCCGATAATCAGGCAAAGTTGGTATAATAAAGCCATGGCAGAAAAAAAGAAGATCATAGGTTCGGTGGCAGTAGATTCTCAGACGGGAATGGAGCATTATAACCAACCAAAGCCAACGCTTAAGGCGGCGGGGCAGACAGTTCAGTTTGATTCTGAACAAGAGATGCGCGACAACTTCCAGACACCAAATTACGGTGAGGATACCGGCCATGATGCAAGTCAGAATCTTGCTGGTGTTCCTGAGGAGTTTATGAATTTATTTGAACATGACCCAAGTGAAGTTATTGTACTGCAGGCCACGAGACACCAAATTGGTGTGCTTGCGATTTTCTTGATGGGTGGTGTTTCGGCGCTCATACTGATAGCGCTCTATGTTTTTGTGGCAACGGATAGCTCGTTTAGTGCCTCTTTGGGTGTAAACAATGCAAGTCTCAGTGCTCTTGCCGGTCTGGTAAGCCTTGTTCTTCTGGTACTGATTCTTGGTATTACCTACCTTGCTATACAGGTATACAGAAAAAGTCGCATTATTCTGACCAACCAGAAGGTTGTATTAATTCAGTATCATAGCTTAATTGCCCGCGAAGTTTCCCAGTTAAATATTGGCGAGGTTGAGGATGTAAATGTCTCTCAACCAAATCTGTTCGACAGGATATTTAAAACAGGTACGTTAACAATTGAGACTTCAGGCGAGCAGAATAATTACGTCTTGACCCAGGTAGAAAAACCCTATGAGTTTGCCCGGAAGACAATCCAAATGCACGAAGGCTCAATCGTCGAATACGGCAACTAATCGCTTAACTTTCGCCCCGCGGGTCAGCTAGTCCCCACCTACTCAAAAACAGCCTACCCATGCCACTGCAGCCCCTCCAACCATCGATCCAACCGATACATCTTCGCCAAAGACTACGATGCACAGGGTAGAGTGTGAGCCTGCCCTCCGGAGCCTTGACGTAGGAGGATTCCGCAGCAGCCCGAGAGTTACTGACTGCTCGTAACATCGTCTTGGTGAGTTCTGGTTGGCAGTTTTTGCTCTCTTTTTACTGCCAAAAAGGAGGGAGAGAATAATCTTTCCTTTCCTCACTTTTGCCCACAAAAGTAAGACAAAATGGCCCCCATGACACCCGCAGCTCGATACCGCTCCACCTCTTTTTGCTGCGAAAGGACGATGACAAGCATCCCTCACCACTTCTCATCTGTTTGTTCGGGCAAGTCCTTTCTTTACTCAACAAAAAGAGGCTCCGCTGTTTCGGGCTGTGGCCGAATGGGTGGGGGGGGAAGTTGTATCCGCCCGTGGCGGACGGTCGATTATTTATTTAAGCTTTGCTTGATGAAAGGAGCTTCTTTTTCTAATTGGGTGCTGAGTTCAAAGCTTTTGCATTTAGCTTCGGCGCAGTTAGCAGGTTTGTAGCTGTAGGTGCTGCCGAGTGCATTAATTTCAAGGTTGTTTTTATCCTTCAAGCTTTCTGGATCAATACCGGCAAGACTTGAAGCTTCAACCTTCTCGGGGTAATAGCCATTCTTCTCGTGAAACGACTCAAGTTGATAGTAAACTGCGTTAATATCCGTTTTACTGGCTGTATCGCGATTTTGTGCCCGCAAAGTCCTTACATTAGAGATGCCGACCACAGCAATTGCCACGATCACGACGATGAATACTAATAGCTCAATAACAGTAAAACCTTGTGAGTTTAATGAAAGTTTCTTCATATCTAAACTATTGTAACAAATTAGAAGGCCATTTTTTAGCGCAACTCCTATATAATAGGAGCTAGCTGGGTGGATAAACGAAAGTGAGGGGATATGCCAAAGGCTGATAAGAGTACGAAAGTAAAAGACGCAGGAAGTAGCGACGCATCTGGGAGAGATAAAGCTCTCGGGCTTGCTATGGAGCAAATCACCAAACAATTTGGTGATGGTGCCATTATGAAGCTTGGGGAATCACATAAAAGCGACGTCGATTTATTCGGTTCAGGGGCCCTTTCAATTGATCTCGCACTCGGCGGCGGTTTTCCAAAAGGCCGTATTATTGAAATTTACGGGCCGGAAAGTTCTGGTAAAACCACGCTGACACTGCATGCAATTGCTGAAATTCAAAAACAAGGCGGCACAGCAGCCTTTATTGATGCCGAGCACGCGCTTGATCCGCAGTACGCCAAGCGCCTTGGGGTTGATACCGAGAACCTCTTCATTTCACAACCCGATAACGGTGAGCAGGCACTGGAAATCTGTGAAACGTTAGTGCGCTCCAACGCCGTTGATATCGTAGTAGTAGATTCTGTTGCCGCCTTAGTTCCGCAGGCCGAAATCGAGGGTGATATGGGCGATAGCCATATGGGCCTACAAGCTCGACTGATGAGCCAGGCACTTCGTAAACTCACGGGTATTATTAATAAAAGCAAATGTACGGTAGTCTTCATCAACCAAATTCGTATGAAGATCGGCGTGATGTTTGGTAACCCAGAAACAACTACTGGTGGTAATGCACTGAAGTTCTACGCCTCGGTACGTCTTGATATTCGCCGCATTGGCCAGATTAAAGAAGGCGAGAACATTATCGGCAATCGTACCAAGGTGAAGGTGGTGAAGAATAAGATCGCTCCCCCATTCCGCACGGCTGAGTTCGATATT
The DNA here is from genome assembly GCA_964643895.1 of uncultured Candidatus Saccharibacteria bacterium. Taxonomy (GTDB): domain Bacteria; phylum Patescibacteriota; class Saccharimonadia; order Saccharimonadales; family UBA7683; genus UBA7683. The sequence continues at coordinate 6,839 of CAZXUE010000016.1, read as the reverse complement.
ATGTACAACGAAGGTATTTCGGCAACGGGCGACGCGGTAGATTTAGGTGTGCAGTACGGCATAGTCGGCAAAGCCGGTGCTTGGTTTGATTATAATGATGCCAAAATCGGCCAAGGCCGCGAAGCCGCCAAAAAGTACCTCAAAGAAAATCCAAAAGTGCTGGAAGAAATCATCAAAAAAGTAAAAGCTGAAGCCGCTAAAACTGAGGAATAATCATGAACGATCTTGAGGATCTTTCAAAAAATGCATCACTTGCTGAAATTCAAGCCTATGTAAAAAAAGTTCTTGATCAACGTGGCCTTAATAGCCAAACCAGCGCGGAACGAATAATGCTTCTCACTGAGGAGCTAGGTGAGCTGGCTCGGGGTGTTCGTAAACATACGTCAGTCAAAACAAGCGCTACTACATCGTCAAGCAACGTAGCCGAAGAGGCTGCGGATGTTCTTATTCTGCTTTTAGATCTGTGCAACCATCTTGGAGTTAATCTCTACGAAGCGTTCATCTATAAAGAAAAGATTAATCAGACGAGAACGTGGAGCTAAGCTAGATGAAACGCGCAGTTATTTTACATGCTATGGAGCAAAATTCACAGGGACACTGGTATCAGTGGCTGAAATCTGAGTTGGAGCAGCGAGGCCATGCTGTATGGGTACCAGATTTGCCTCATTCCGATCATCCAGACACAAAAGAGATGACAGAATTTTTACTGGCTCGTAACGAGTGGGATTTTCACGACAACCTTATTATCGGGCATTCTTCTGGTTCTGTTGAAGTGCTGTATCTACTGCAGGCTCTACCGAAGCTCGTAAAGGTGAAAACTGCCGTGATGGTAAGTTCATTTGACCGCATGGTTCAAGGCATGGAGGCACAACACGATCGGATATTCACGCAAGCATTTGATTTTGAAAAAATAAAAACTAGTGCTGAAAAGTTGTTGTTTGTGCATGGCAACAATGACCCATGGTGCCCGCTTGAGGGGGCTCAGACGCTTTCTCAAGAAACTGATGGCGAGTTAGTGGCTGTGCCTGGAGGTGGGCATTTCTCCACTTCGCTTGATGCGCGATTTACTAAATTCCCAATGTTGATCCGACGGGTACATTGCAAAAACATTCCTATGCTGGTGATTGGATAGGGGGGCTTCGCATTGCGGATGGTCTGATTGAGGACGATAATTTACCAGAGGAAGTCCTGCGAGTTGACTGGATGGTTGTTGGAGAAGATATGACGAGCAGGCGGCTTTTAGTTGCAACGTGGGCGCTGGCGGCCTCGATGGACAGAGAGGGTTATAAGGTTGCTGCTTGTCGACTTTCATCAGGTTCGGCTGCAGCTTTGGCGGTCCCAAGGCACAGAGCAGATTATTCGCCACTCGGCACGCCGCTAAGCGAAACCGTTCTTCAGAGAGGTCTCACTGCATGACCAAATATGTTTTAAATTCTGGCGGGCTTAAAAATAAAATTCCTGGCGCGAAGAAATTTGTAGCGGAGTTGGTGAAGGGTTTGGGCGAAAACCCAAAGGTACTCTTTTGTTTTTTTGCGGAGAAACGAGAAAACTGGGAAGGAAAGTATCCAGCTTATGTTGAGGGGTTTAAAGAATGGGCGCCAGCAGGAATTGATATTAGCTTCGAGCTTGCATGGCCAGATACATTTGAAGAGCAGGTTGCAAGAAACGATGTAACCTATATTCACGGCGGCGATGATCATTTGTTGCTCTACTGGCTTCGACAGTTTGATTTGCCAAAAACCTGGGAGGGCAAAGTTGTCGGGACTAATTCGGCAAGTTCAGATGCGTTGTCTGTATCTTTTTGGACGTGCGATTGGCGTCAATGCAAAGACGGTCTTGGAATACTACCCATAAAGATGATTCCGCATTTTAATTCTGAGTACGGCAACGATGATCCGCGCGGACCAATAAATTGGGAGAAGGCAAGAGCTGAGCTGGCAGCGTATGGTGATGCAAATTTACCAATCTATGCACTTAAAGAAGGCGAGTTTGAAGTCTTTGAGGTGTGATACATGACAGCAGAAGTTGACAGTAACCACGGAGCAATCGCTAGGCTTAGTCTAGATATTGATCCATCCGCCACTGTGGATTACGGGCAGAGCTTGTTGATACTCGGTGCAGAGCAAGATGATGAGATTAGCGAAGCTGGCAGGTCACTTGAATATGGGTTTTACAGATCCGATTTAGCAGGATTTATTATTGTCACAGCAGTTGGGGGTGCGCCGATTTGTGAAACACGCGAACTTCCTAGTTCGTTATATGTACCTTCATCAAGAGCCCTCCTAATACCGCGAGGTGGCTTGTCGGGTTCAGCTAAAGTGGCAGTGACTGGCTACTTGGCCGCACAAAGACGTCAAGGAGAAGTGACTCTCCAAGGACTGGTTATGGCTTCGGCCAATAGGGTGCAGGTTAGTTATCTTCATGGTGGCGTTCAGAGTAATAGATGGGTAGACCTGCCAAAAACTAGCGAAGAAATAGTCAGGGTCGCTGGCGAACTACTATGATTATCAAGCCTGTTCAGTACAGTCCAGGGTCAAGTAAAAACAATTCTTCTGATTCTAAAGAGCTTAAAATCACCAAGATAACTAAGCAGCAAAAGCGACAGGATCGGTACTCGATTTATATTGATGAAAAATATAGCTTTTCTCTCAGTGAGTATCAGTTAGCGGGCGCAAAGCTGTTTGTCGGGAAGCAGTTTACGCAAGAAGAATTGACGGATTTTATTGATGAATCGGCGTTTGGTAAAGCTTATGAGCGGGCGCTCAACTATGTGATGATTCGGCCCCGGAGTAAGCGAGAAATTCAGGATTATCTCACACGGACATTTCTGTATCCAAAACCCAAAATCTATATAGACAAATCTGGTGTTCGGCAATTTGTGAAGCGTGAGATTGATAAAACGAAGGTTAAGAACATGATTGAGCGGGTGATGGCTCGGCTTGATGAGAAGCGCTATATTAATGATGAAGTGTTCGCACGTGCCTGGGTTAATTCACGTCAACTCACTAAAAAATCAAGCAAGCGCAAACTTGAGCAGGAACTACGCGCCAAATCAGTTGACTCAGAAATTATTGCGACAGTATTGCAAAATCAAAATGAAACCGAAATTGAGAACCTTAGAGAAATCATTAACAAAAAAAGAAGATTGCCAAAATATCAAGATAATGTAAAATTAACCCAATACCTCCTCCGCCAAGGATTTGACTATGACGATATTAGAGATTACATAGATGAAGCTAGCGAGACGATATAATGATGCACGTGGGATCGCTGAAATATTAATCGACAGAGGGTCTTATGTATGGAGACCGAGTTGTGCAGCAGGGTGGCTTATTCGTATTGCTTGTACTGATGTAGGCCAGGACGCGTGGCAACGAGCTGCGGATCCTAGTGCTCTAAGCGTGCTTCGGGGGTTAGTTGAGCTTGAGCATTCTTCCGGAACGGATTTAGCACCTGAGCCAGACCAACCTGTTCCTTTACCGAACCCGAGCGAACAATGATTTTAGTGTCGGTAACTTCAACAACTTGAGAGCGGTGAATAAGTAGGTTTGCCGACTTTAAATTCTTCATAACCGATTGGCTAACGTGTAGCTTTTGCACAAAAAAGCTGTCACTTTCCAAAGTATATTCAACAATTTTACCAAGTCGTTTTTTGCTCTCGTCAAAAACGGGTTTGCCAATGAGGCTAAAATTAAGGCGAGCGACTTCTTGTAGGCGTACCAAGTCTTCGTCGAGCGCCATGACGCTGTCAGTGCCATCAACGATTAAGCCAAGTGGTCCGATTTCTCTGATGTCGGCAGTATGCAGCACGCTTTCCTCTTGAACGCGCGGCCCAATTACGTGGTATGCAATAACCTGAAGTTTACGAGGGTCAATAATTGGAGCGGCTGTGGACCCAAGTGCGGTGCCACTCTGCAGGCTCATAACCGATACATTTTTCAACTGCGAATCAAGAAGAAGCATATGTATAGTTTACTGTAATTAACCTGAATTCGATATAAGTAACTCATATAAGTACGGTATGTGCATCTGTGCATTCTACTCCCTGTCACGTTTCCTGCTAACTTCTTGCATCCGTCATCTTGAGCTTGTCGAAAGATCTAATTGAAAGTAGCGAGTAAACTCACGATTACACCCGAGATGACGAGAGATGAGGGTGGGCGAGGGTTCCTCACTGATATCTTTGACTTTTGCTATACTTAAGCGTAAGCATGAATATATCTGATAAGACAGTCAGGAAATTGCTCAGTGGCCATAAAAAGCTTGCGGAGGCCGAGCTCTCAAAGCTTGAGCAAGCAGCCACTAAGCAGAAAAAATCACTCCAAGAAACAGTATTGAAACGGGGTGTTATTACTGATGAAGAACTAGCCGAGTGGTATGCAGAAGAATCCGGTACCCCGTTTATTCAACTTGACCCAAAGAAGATTGATATCGCATTACTCAAGCTTATTCCTGAACGAATCGCCCGCCGTTATAATGCGGTGGTTTTTGGTGAAGAAGGCGGCGTAAAACAGCTTGCGATGGAAGATCCCGATGATCTGCAGGCGGTCGATTCTTTGCAAAAACAACTCGATTCTCAGCCGGCGCTCTACCTTGCAACGCACCAGAATATTGCCCAGGCACTTGACCTGTATCGTGGAGAAATGAGTAGCGAGCTGACAAAAGTAATCGCCGAAGATACCGAAGCAGAAAGCGAAGTGATTGATGTGAGTGAGGCTGATTTAGCCGAAGATTCCCCCATTGCCCAAACAGTAACGCTACTTATAGAGTTTGCTATTAAGTCAGGAGCTTCCGATATTCACATTGAGCCACGCGAGGAATTTGTGCAAGTTCGATATCGGGTTGACGGTGTTCTCAGAGAAGCCGATAGATTGCCCAAGAAGGTGCAGGCAGCACTGGTGAGTCGCGTAAAAATTCTGGCGAATTTAAAAATTGACGAGCGACGCATTCCGCAAGACGGCCGTTTCAAAATAGTAAAGGCCGGAAAGATGTATGCGCTGCGTGTTTCTACGTTGCCAATAGCAGACGGTGAAAAAGTTGTTCTGCGTATTCTTGATGAATCCAACAAAGCGCAGAGTATGGAAGAACTAGGTTTTTGGGGCAGCGCGCTGCAGACGATCAACACGGCAATTATTGAGCCACATGGCATGATATTGGTAACTGGTCCAACCGGTTCAGGTAAATCAACAACGTTGTTTAGCGTGCTTTCGCTCCTTAATAATCACACGGTTAATATTTCAACTGTGGAAGATCCAATTGAGTATAAAATTACAGGTGCTAATCAAACTCAGGTAAATCCGGTTGCAGGAATGACCTTTGCTTCTGGTTTGCGTGCGCTCCTTCGCCAAGACCCAAACATCATTATGGTGGGAGAAATTCGTGACGGTGAAACTGCAGATATGGGAGTGCAGGCCGCTCTGACTGGTCACTTGGTTTTTTCAACGCTGCATACCAACAATGCAGCTACCTGTTTGCCACGATTGCTGGATATGGGGATAGAACCGTTCTTGATTGCCTCAACGGTTCGAGCAGTGCTGGGCCAGCGGCTGGTCCGTCGCGTGTGTCAAGAATGCCGAATAGCATATAAGCCAGCTGATGGCGAACTCGATGAAATTAAAAAAATGTTCAGTATTAAGACGGCAGAAGATTTCAAGAAGATCAATGAGCTCGAAAAATTGGCTTTATCAGAGGGTGTCGGCGCGGATAGCAGTGATTCCTCAACCGATGCCAAGCATATCACTCGTTTATGGAAGGCGAACGAAGAAGGGTGCGATGCTTGTGGAGGTGCGGGCTATAAAGGTCGTTTCGGTATCTATGAGGTACTTGAGAACTCTAGTCACATTCAGCATTTAATTATGAATAATAATACAAGCGAGGTTATTCAAGAATCGGCCATTAAAAGCGGTATGGTAACTATGCATATGGACGGTTTTGTAAAAGCGCTTCGCGGTCTTACAACAGTTGAAGAAATTTTGCGAGTAACAAGGGAGTAGCGTATGGCACGTTTTCAGTACATAGCCGTTAATCGGTCAGGAAAAACAGTTAAGGCAGTCGTAGAGGCAGATGATAAACAGGCGGCTTTCGATAATTTAAAAAAGCAGGGTCTTAAAGTTGTCAGTATGCAGCCAGCTGGTAAAGCTGGAGGGATATTGCAATTTTCGATCGGCGGTAAAGTAAAGTCTAAAGATCTCGTTATTTTTACTCGCCAATTGGCGACGCTTGCGAATGCGGGTGTTCCGCTCGTTCGAAGCTTGAGTACGCTACAGACACAAACCGAGAGCAAGCTCCTTAAAACCCAGCTCTCAGCAGTTATTAAAAAGATCGAAGGGGGTGCATCACTTGCCGATGCGCTGGAGCAACACAAAAAAACTTTCTCCCCAATTTACGTGAATATGGTGCGCGCCGGTGAAGAGGGTGGTATTTTAGACGACGTACTCAAGCGCTTAGCGGTTCAACAAGAAAAAGACGCTGCCATCAGGGGTAAAATTAAAAGCGCTATGGCGTATCCAACGGTTATCTCATTTATAACATTTGTCGCCTTTTTCTTTCTGATGACTACAATTGTGCCGAAAATTGGTGATATTATCTTAAGTCTCGGCGGCGAAGGTGCTTCGCTCCCTGTGTATACACAGGTGTTGCTTAAGACGAGTAGCGTTATGAAGTCACCTCCCTTCTTGATTGCAGCATTGTTTGTGACACCGCTTTTTATTGTGCTGTTTCGTCGTTATACAAAAACCACCAAGGGCCGGCTTGTATGGCACAGTATATTATTGAAGCTGCCAATAGTGAATCCGAACTTGCGGCAGTTCTCGCACACGAAATGGCGCACCAAGCATTAG
>CAZXUE010000015.1:0-20635 GCA_964643895.1 uncultured Candidatus Saccharibacteria bacterium | reverse complement strand
GCCCATAAATCAATTGTGAACGCAGATTGTTCAGGCACGAACGTATGGATTAGTGGTGGTATCTTGGCTGGCTCGGGAACTGTTGGTAATGTTACGGTAAGGCCTGGTGGCAAGATTGCTCCCGGTAACAGTCCCGGCACACTCTCAACAGGTGACCTTGAATTTGAAGAGGGTGGTATATACGACTTTGAGATTGCTGGCAATGAAGCTGGTCAATACGATCAAATTAATGTAACCGGAACCGTAGATCTGGGCAACGGTACGCTTAACATTATTCATCTTAATGGCTTTAAGCCGAGTGCTGGAAAATCGTTTGTGATTATTGCCAACGATGGTGATGACGCTATTGAGGGTACGTTTAAAGATTTGCCTCAGGGTGCAACTATCACCGTTGATGGCGTAGCATATACCATTAGCTATACTGGCGGCGACGGAAATGATGTTGAGCTCACGGCAATTCCAAGTGGATCAAACACCGGTAACTCCAAAAAATCCGCACCAATTACCCTTATTGCTGGAGCAGGGCTAATCGCCGGCACCATGTTAATCAGAAGATTTAAGAAATTACAGCAAAGAAGATAATTGACCAAAGTATCATATGTCTGTATCATAATAAGCATAAGAAAAAAAGGAACCACCACCTATGAAAAAAATTGCAAGAATATTCTCATCAATCATAACAGTAGCCGCGCTTACGCTCGTGCCAGCTGTAGTTCATGCTCAAAGCACAATTGATATTGACGATCCTACCCTTGGCACAACAGACACTACCACGCTTCCTTCAACAGGCGGCACAGAGACACCCGCAACACCTGATACCGGCATTGCTCCAAGTGAAAACAAGGTCGTTGCTAATACATTAGTCTTTATTGGCGGCAGTGCACTTGGTGCTGCGCTTGGCTACGGTTTCTTGACGTATCGAAAACGTCAGCAAAACTAGCATCTTTACGACAGAGCTCGAAGATCACGTAGTTTCTCGAGCTCTTTTGTATTCAAAAATGTCTGTAAATAGAGTACACTTTTATAAGTGCTACATTTCAAAAGACTGAAACAACGTAGCCTTGATGTACTGACTAATTAGAGAAACGCAAGCCGTTTAGCCGCACCGAAGATCCCTTCCTGGGTTTTATTCAAACGTAGCCGCGCGTCTTGTGAGGAAAGGATCGTTATGATGATATTTGTTGTTTTGGCAGCGATTGCTGGCATTGTTGCTGGCTTTGGTGGAGCAACTGTTGCAACTAAAAAGAAGATAGGCTCAGCCGCGGCTAATGCTGAAAAAGAGCTTACAAAAGCTAAGAAAGACTCAGATCTCTTGGTGCTTGAAGCTAAGAAAGAAGCCGTTCGTGTTGCTGAAGAAGCAAAAAAAGAGGAAGAAAAGCGACGCCGTGAATTGAAAGAAACTGAATCACGCTTACTTACGCGCGAGGAAACACTTGATAAAAAAATTGATGAGCTCGATAAACGAAGTGAGAAGTTGCGCAGCAATGAGGACGAGCTTGAAAAGCTAAAAGACGAAGTGCGTTCTATCCGTACGTCTGCACAAGAAAAGCTTGAGAAGATTGCAAAGTTAACAAAAACCGAAGCAGCCGAAAAGCTTATGCAAATGACGGAGCGCGATATAAAAAAAGATCTTGAAGGTCTTGTAGCTAAACTGCAACGTGATGCCTCGGAAGACGCCGAGGAACGTGCCCAGCTTGTGATCACTCAGGCAATGGAACGCATGGCAAGCGAAGTAACAACCGAAAAAACCGTTACCGCCGTGAAGCTTACGGATGACGAAATGAAGGGTCGTATTATTGGTAAAGAAGGCCGTAATATTCAAGCCATTCAGCGTGCGACAGGAGTTGATATTCTCGTCGACGATACTCCTGGCATGGTAATTATGAGCAGTTTTGACCCAATTCGTCGCCAAGTGGCACGTCTGACACTGGAGATGTTGATGAAGGATGGACGTATTCACCCAGGCCGTATTGAAGAAGTAGTTGAAAAAGCACAAAAGCAGATAGATAAAGATATTGACCGTGCGGGTGAAGATGCGGTTCGCGAAGTTGGCGTGGTTGGCCTGGTGCCAAAAGAGATGGTTCGCTTACTTGGTGAGTTGAAGTTCCGCACCAGCTATGGGCAAAATGTTCTCAAGCACAGTACCGAGATGGCGCACATTGCAGCGGTTATTGCCGAAGAGATTGGCATTGATGTAAAGACGGTTAAAGTTGCTGCGCTTTTGCATGATGTCGGCAAGGCGCTTACTCATAAAGTGGAAGGCAAGCACCACCACATTAGCGCTGAAATGGCTCGTAAATATGGTATGAGCGAACCGATTGTGCACGCAATCGAGGCTCACCACGACGATATTGATGCCACTACGCCAGAAGCAGTGGTTGTGCGTGTAGTAGACGCGCTCTCAGCTGCCCGGCCAGGCGCACGCAATATCTCGGCTGAAAACTTTGCAGAACGCATGCGCGAGCTAGAGAATGTCGCTAATAGCTTTCCTGGAATTGATAAGAGCTATGCTATATCTGCCGGCCGTGAAGTGCGTGTGATTGTAAAACCTGAGAAGGTTGATGATCTTACCGCTATCAAGCTGGCACGTGATATCGCTAACAAAATCGAAAGCACTATGCAGTACCCGGGTACCATAAAGGTGAATGTGCTGCGCGAAACCCGCGCCACCGAATACGCTAAATAAGCGTGTAAGCATAAGTAAATTGACAATTATCCCCTGGCTCTGGTACTGTTCTGGTAATGAAGAATTTTCTACTACGAAAAGTAAGGCTTAGTTGGTACTTCATCTTTTTCCTCGCGACTTACTTTTTGCTGCTCGGCATTATTCCTCGGGTTACTTTTGAAAGCGCTGCACTTACCCTGTTTTCTGTTAACTCGTTCCTGTACGGTTTTTATATTGCCCCTGTGTTGTCTGCACAAAAAACTCGCATAGACGAACTTCATAAAGTGGTACGAGCCGAAGCTAATGCGATCTTCACAATGGTGCTCTATATAAAGAAATTTCCAAAATCACTAAGAAGTCGTTTTCAAGAACAATTTGACCAATATCTTACATCTTGCACAGCCAATAAGCTGAAGCGAGCAGAACAGATTTACGAGGATCTTATAACACACTGCATAACCTATAGGGGAAGTTCCAAAGCCGAAGTTGACACACTTCTTGGCTATTTGGTTGCTAACCAACAAAATCGAACAAACTTCTACCTTCAAATGGGCAACAAAGTGTATAGCAACGAATGGATGATTATGGGGGTACTGTTTTCAATTACCCTGATATTTATACTTCTGATCGATGCAGGTGATATGGTCAGTATCCGTGTTGTTACGGCGCTCCTCTGTGCAGGTATCAGTATGCTGATGCTGAGCCTGGTCAAACTAAATAGCCTTACGCACAAAAAAGCAAAACTCATCTGGGCCCCCTTTAAGACGTTGGCCGAGACCAGATATTACCGCATTGATGATCAAGAAGACGAAATTGATGGTTAAGCATAATAACTTTTGGTATACTTGAGTTCAGTATTGATGAAACGAAAGTTCAAGGAGTAACGATATGGATCCAAATGGTGGGAATAATCCATCCAGCCCGCGGCTCGATTCCAACCCTGTGCCGCAGCAACCAGCTACTCAACCAGCCGCTCAGCAGGTATTTGCACCGCAGCCAGCTGTGACAGCTCCGGTCATACAAACACCGGTTGCACCGCAGCCAGCTCCCATGCCGCCTGCGGCTGCTCCGCCCGATATGCTGGGTGATTCTGGTATAAATCTTTCTTCTGATCCCAGCGGTCCTGTTGGCGGCAAAGGCAAGACCATTATATTAATTGCTATTGGCAGCATACTTACATTAGCGCTTGTTGCCGGAGCATTCTTTATTGGTAATGTCAGCGGTAAATCTGCTGGCCGTAAGGCGGCTGATGCTGAATACCAGAGGAAAGAGGCGAACCGTCAACGCCAAGAGGCAGAAGATGACGCCAAGCAAGATGACGAGGCGGAACTTGACCTTGGTACCGAACTTGTTGAACCAAAGTACTCCGACGAGAACGTTGAAGGCGATATAGGCAAGCAGCTTACCGCAAGCGACGGTCTGGTACTTAAGGTAGTCAACATTGAACGTAACTTCAAAACCGACGACCCAAACTACAAACTTGATTCAACTAAAGAACTTGTTAAGGTCAACTTCTTGATGGGAAATATCGCGAAAGATAAAGCCAAAGATATTACCAACTTTGCATTTTATCTTGAAGACTCAAGTAATGCCAGGTTAACACCGCAAACTATCGCAAGCTACACCGATAAGTTCGATACGATTAAGCTTGATTCGGGCGCTCAATCGAAGGGCTCGATAGTCTATTTGGTTAATAAAGATGAAGCTCCACTCAAGTTTATTCGCGAGCAACGATATCGTTTTGCTGGCGAAAACCGCGAAGTCACTACTAAGACGATCATCAATGTTGCTGAATAATTAGTTGGCAGCAAATAGATATAAGATAAACAGTTCCTATACCTATTCGCTGCCTTGCAACTCCATACTAAGAGCGGATCTCTCCATAAAATCGAGATGACGGCTTTTGCGCTTCTCCTTAAGATTTAAGAAACTGCAGCCGGCTAAACTTCTTGCCCGCCGCGGAAGCCCAGTAAAGCCACTACGCAGCTTGCTGCCATATTTATGATGACCACATTTATTGGGTCAAGATCACGGTTAATCGCAAGGAGTAATGCCGTACCCAGCCACATCGTGGCAATAACACCAGCGGTGTACGGATACTTTACAAATAAGATCACATCTTTAAACATACTCTCCTTTAATTATATCATATTATGTCAATAGAAGCGAATATTCAGATAGTCGCTACTCGGATTTTTCTTCGGCAGATGACTTTTTAGAAAGTTCTTTTTTTGTCACGGATTTTTTCGCAGGCTTTTCAGATACTTGTTTCTCTGGTTTGGCGGTTTTCTCGGCTGCTTTGATTTTGCTAACAAAAGTCTTGAATAGGGCGGGATCGCGGTTGGCGACGCGCTCGAGCCATTTGCTTATGACCTCCATAGCGCGGTTGGCGCTCATGCTGATATCACTCTCTTTAGTGTAGTCAGGCCTTTCTTTGGCAACATAACTGAGACCCTGATTAAATGCATTTGGCAACACACTTCCTTTGAGTCCAAACGAATCTACCAGTGTAATGTAACTCTGTGCGGCGCGGAGCATCTCGCTGTCATCAAGTTTTACGATGATACCAAAACGGTTGCCGCTATTAACCACCTGGTTGATGCTGCTAAGAATGTTACCACTTTTAATAGAGGTTTCAAGATCTTCATCGGCCATTTCTTTTTCAAAATTGGCTTCAGCAATTAGCCCCATTTGTCGTGTAAGATCGTTGGTTTTATCGTTGGCAGGGAGTAGACTGGTTACCTTCTTCATGGCTTTATAAAGATCGCTCACAAAAAAGCGCAAGAACTGACCAAGCATCATAGGGATGTCGATATCGCCGCTGAGCATTCTTTGGTATTCACGGAGTACGCCGTAAAATGCCGCTTTTTCGCGAGGGCTGCGTGCAGAGATACCAAAATCTATCAGCGCAACACGGTTGTTATCGAGTAGCTTCACGTTACCCGGGTGAGGGTCGCCCTGTACTCGTGGGAGCAGGAATATCCCACGGATATATTCAAAACCGAGTAATTCCATCTGCGTACTTAAATCTGAGCCAAGCTGCTGTTTGACGTATTCCGCAGGGTCAATGCCTTGTTCTTTCAGGCGTAGCAACTGAGCGCCTGAAATACCACCAACGTACTCTTGCACAATAATGTTCTCGGTGGAAAGTTCAAGGTAGGTTCTAGGAATAATAAATTGTGGATTATCTTTGTACGCCTGCCACAGTTCGTTGCCAAATCGCGCCTCTTCAATGTAGTCGGTCTCACGCATAGTAGCTCGCTTAAACTCATCAATGGCGGTTACGACATTCATGTCAATATTTCGTGAAAGTTTATTAACAAATGCGCGTGTGAAGAAGCCGATGAGCTTAAGATCATAGGCTAGAGTTTCGCGAATCATGGGCCGTAGCAGTTTTATAATTATCTGTGTGCCGTCTTGCAGATTGCCAAAATATACCTGGCCGAAGCTTCCAGCTGCAAATGGAGTTGGGCTGATGCTGGTGATTTTTTGTAGTTGTGTGGCAGGAAGCTCCTGCTGCAATATGGATTGAATGTCAAGTGGTTCACTCTCAAGATTTTCAAAAATCTTGAGGCGATCACTACTCTGCCAGTCTCGCATGAGACTGCTTCTTAGCAGCACACCTTGTAAAAATTTTACATAGACACCACCGAGTTTGGTGAACTCCTCGCAGATCAAATTGTTCATTTCAGGGTGAAGCCCTTTACGATGCAGAAGGTAGGCGTCTTTCACTAACTTAGTAAGTACGTGACGTCGATGCTTTTTTAATTGCTTAACCTGTTTTTCCTGCAGGGTTCGTGCGCTCACGCCAAGGCTCCTATTTGTTCTTGCCAAAACCGATAATAAAGAGGGTGAGGGTGAAGATGATCAGCGCAATGTACAGCTTAAACATGTCTCCAGGACTGTGCACTACAAATGCCATCAGAATCACAGCGACCCATACCAGGAGTATTGTTATAAAAATTGATGCGTACTTCATGAAATTTTACATCCGTCACTATTCATTTCGCACTATTATATCAAAAATTACACAATCTGTCCATGTTTTCAGCAGTAACGTGTGATATTGCTGAAGGAATGCATCTCGGCTATCTGTCTATTTAGTCTGCTAACATTACTCATAAAAACGGTTATCAAAGGCATCCAACATACAATCATCGCTATCAATCGCAAAACCAACAGCATCAGCGTAAGCTGTATTAGCAGGTAACTGCGAGAGTCTTTTTAGCTCAGTCTCGAGAGTTTCACGCAGACCGTCTTCTACTGAGCTGTTAAGCCCTTTTTTCACACACATGTTGTGCAGCCTTTTCAGATTAGCTTCTATGTGTCTCATGGTTTCGTTTACGGGTTGAATTGGGTGTCGGTGATTTACCCCCACCTTTTGACCTAACTCTTTTCGGTAAAAAATAACTTCTAACGGATAACCTTCGATTTCACGACGTATCTCAACGTAGCCACGCTTCTCGTAGAGCGCGCAGGCTGCCTCTTGCTTTACGGTAGTGTCTAGCTCGATTGCTCCGTAGCCCACATCTTCGATAGCAGCTTCAATTATTGTGAGCAAAGTCCCACCAATACCCTGACCTTGCAGACGTGGTGTCACTCGCATTCTCTTAATTTCGGCTATGCCCTCACGAAGTTTACGAAACGCACCCATTGCAACAAGTTGATCGTCAATGAGGCCGACCAGAAAGTCGCCACCGTTATTGATGTAATTGACAGGAATATCATTGAGATCAGCATCCCAGTTGCCACTTTGGGTAAAAGCACCAGCAGCTCTAAGGGCTTCTTCGTGCAGAGTTCGAACTTGATCGAGATCTGCTATTTCAAACTGGCGAAAAGTAATATCTTTGAAAGTAATAAAATAATACCACGAAAGTGGTATCAAGTTAGCGTGGTCGGGGTGAAAGGACTCAAACCTTCGACCTCTCGGTCCCAAACCGAGCGCGCTATCAACTGCGCCACACCCCGAAGTGTGAACCAGATCATTATACCACTTATCTGTTGATTTGCTACAGAAACCTCACAAGTACTTGCTGGATACTGGCTGCCAATTCATTGTTCAATCTGATACAATACGCTTATGTTGTTTGTAGACTTGCTAGGCTGGTGGTATTCACGTGGCTGGGGATGGATTGCTGAGCGGCTTTTTGTAGTGCAAACTGGTCGGTTGGCTCGATTCTTCTCGATGGGCGATCTTCTAAAAACCCTTTTCTCTCCGTTTCGGCAAGATGCAGTCGATACAAAGCGCGCTCCGATGGGAGTGAAGCTGCAGGCATTTGGCGGTAACATTATCTCGCGTATTTTTGGCCTTATTATTCGCTCAACGCTCATTGTGCTTGGCTTCATTTCGATAGCCTGCAATGGAGTAGTGGCGATAGCAATGGTACTTCTGTGGCCGCTGCTCCCGCTGATGCCGATCGTTTCATTGGCATTGCTTCTTATGGAGGTGAGCGGCGTATGAGTGCCCGACTAAACCTTCATAGCCCGCGTGCCCGTAAGGCTCGAATGAGTCTGTTGTTTGATAGTAAGCCGCTGAGAGTTGCCTGCCTGGTGATTGCATTCAGCTCATTGGCTGGGTGGCTCTACAGCGCTATTTTCATGCATATGCCTTTGGCGCACCTTCTGCTTTGTGTTGCGGCTTCTACACTCATTCCGGTTCTTTGGTATCACGGTGAGCTGAAATTACTTCCACCTATAGCCGATCTTGGCTCTGAGGCGCCGTTTGAACAATTACTAGAGCGCAAGTTGCTTGGCTCACTTTCTGGATCTGTTACCGCTGCACAATTGGCGGAGAAGGTAAATAAACTAGCTGGCGGCCGCTTCTTCGCAAGCCGCTACGCAATTGATTTTGAGTTTTTAAAGAAGATGCTCGAAGGACAGCCGGATGTCGACATGGTGCTGGAATCTGCTCGCCAGCTGGCAGCGGGTATTGAACATGAAACTGAGATTTCAGCCGCGGCAGTGAGTGCAGCGTTAATCTTTAGCTTGCCAGAATACCAGTTTTATCTTGCCCAGCTTCAACTCGATAAAGAAGACATTCTCGCAGGGATCGGCTGGCAGGCACATATCACAGGTGTGTTTAAGCGGATTTCCGAGCATCAAAGCGCCGGAGGATTGGGCCGTGATTTGAGTTTTGGCTGGGCACCACTTCTTAATCGGGTCGGTATCAATATCAGTGAAGGCGTAAGCCGAGGTGGTATTTTGCATCGCGAACTGGAGGGTCATGAAGATGCGATAAAACAAATGATGCATCTGTTGGCGCAACCCGGGCGACGCAATGCAGCCTTGGTGGGGCAAGTCGGCGTTGGTAAAACCACACTGGTATATGCGTTGGCCCAGCGACTGTTAGCGGCACCCAAAGCCGTTGATCCGCAACTACGTTATCGTCAAATTATTGAGCTTGATGCATCAAGCCTTATTTCACGCGCTAAGGGCCGCGGAGAACTTGAAAATCTTTTAATACGGCTTTTTAACGAGGCTATTCATGCGAATAACATCATTATTTTTCTTGATGAAGCACAGCTCTTTTTGCAAGATGGAACTGGTTCGGTGGATCTTTCCAGCATTCTTTTGCCAGTGCTGGAAGGCGGCCGTTTGCAGATTATTCTGGCGATGGACGATCAGCAATGGTTGCGTCTCAGCCAGGTAAGTCCGGGCCTCGCGCAGCTTATGAATAGGGTGGTTGTCAGTCCGCTCGATCAGACTGACACAATGCGGGTGATGGAAGACCAGATACTGCTTTTGGAGGGCAAAAACCCGGTTGTATATATGCATCAAGGCCTTAAAGAAGCCTATAAACTTGCTGAACGATTTATTCGTGATCAAGCGTTTCCAGGAAAGGCTATTCGCTTGCTTGAGGCAGCTGCAGGTTTTGCTGAGCAAGAACACTTCATTACCGAAAAGTCAGTTCAACAAGCAGTAGAAAAAAGCTTTGACGTAAAGGTGCAAACAGCCAGTAGTAGCGAAGAGCGAGATACGCTGCTTAATCTTGAGGGTCGTATTCATGAGCGCATGATTAATCAAACAAGAGCTGTGCAGGTGGTGAGTGATGCGCTGCGCCGGGCTCGGGCCGGTGTGCGCAATCAAAATAAGCCCATCGGTACCTTTCTATTCCTTGGTCCTACTGGTGTGGGTAAAACGGAGCTTTCCAAGAGCCTTGCAGCGGTGTACTTTGGTGGCGAAGACCGTCTTATTCGGGTTGACCTCAATGAGTACTCGCAGGATTCTGATGTTTCAAGATTGTTAGAAGTAGGTTCAGCTAATAGCAGCAGCCTCACGGCACAAATTGCCAAACAACCGTTCTCAGTGGTGCTTCTGGACGAGATTGAAAAAGCACACCCAAACGTGCTCAATGTCTTGCTGCAGCTACTGGATGAAGGCATGTTGCGCGATAGTCAGAACAAACCAGTCAGCTTTCGTGATGCTATTGTTATTGCTACCAGTAATGCCGGAGCTGATAAAATCCGCCAGCATATTCAAGCGGGCGAGCAGTTAGAACAGTTTGAAGATCAATTTATTAACGAGCTGATAGATTCCAACATCTTCCGCCCGGAATTTCTTAACCGCTTTGACGAAACCGTGCTGTTTAGACCTTTAACGGTCGAAGAGCTCACACAAGTTGTCGATTTGATTGTTCTTGGCATTAACAAAACTCTTGCTGCACAGAAAGTTTCGGTTAAATTGACCGATCAAGCCAAGCGTTTCCTAGCAGAAACCGGCTACGACCCACGCCTTGGTGCTCGCCCTTTGCGTCGCGTGACCCAGCGCTCAATCGAAAATATCTTGGCCCAAAAACTCCTTTCAAACCAAGCAATGCCCGGCACCACCATCGAACTCGACGCACCAGAGCTGCAAGCCGCACTTAGCCAAAGAAGCTAACGATAGGTATTATCAAGGTCGAGGCCCAGAGCTCTATTCGATTTAATAGTGAAATGTAACAAAAATGAAAACTGCTACAACGCAGTTAACGAAGTTAGAACCCTAGCTATGAAAGGTGTAGAGCAGTCTATTCTTTAGTAGCAATAAATATCAACTCTTCACTTTGATTGTTGGCAATAGCACCATTCCAGTCACCGTAAACAACATCTGTCCTGAAACCTTCATTTTTGAGAGAGTTGATTAGCTCGTCTTTCGAACGATAAATCAGCTCATTGTTTGAAACTAGCTCTTTCCCGTCATCAAACTTATACCACAATTGGTATTTAACATGATTCGATTCAGCAGAGGTCAACTCATTCCACATAGTCACTTCACCATGCCTAGTCTCTCTCGTCTTCTGGGTTGTTGCCTTATCCCACAATAACCATGGCTTAGGTAAAGGGTTTTTACTATCAAATATCAGCTTCCCACCCGACTTTAATAACTTAGCTAGGTGCTTGAGTAATGACCCCCACTCTGCATCAGATAGAAAAAATTGTGCAACATGGCTGGTCATAATAACCACATCGAGGTCTTGGTCAGTTATATCTTGTGCAAATCCATGTATCCATGAAACTGTTTCATTACCCAACCGCTTGCGGGCAATATCTATCATTGGCGCCGCAGGCTCTACACCAATAGTGCGTTCTGCAATTTTTGCTAATTCAACCGTAAGGATACCACTACCGCAACCAACGTCCAATAATGTCGAAGGTGCAATCTTCTTGACTTCATTCAAAAAGAAATCACTATCTTTATCCAAAGGACAAAAAGCGTCGTAGATATCCGCTAGCAGTTGCTCGTTAAATTCTGCGTAATCTGCATTCATTCCTCTAATATAGCAAAAGAGTTCGAACGTTCACATTGTGGTGTAAGTCCAAACTCTTTTACAGATGCGATTTTACTTGGTACCTCGGGCAGGATTCGAACCTGCGACACGCGGGATAGAAGCCCGCTGCTCTAATCCACTGAGCTACCGAGGCTTGGTGCGGGTGCAGGGAATCGAACCCTGGTCCTGAGTTTGGAAAACTCATATACTAGCCGTTGTACGACACCCGCATCGCAGTCATTATATCAGACAAACGAGCAGAGATTAATTTGTTATACTAATACCATATGCATTTTAGACATCAAAAAGGCAGCTCACTTACGAGCGGTTCGCGCAAGGTGAGCCGAGGTGTGCTGCTTTTTGTTTCAATTGCTGCCTTTGCAGCAGGCATATATTTACTTATCCTTGTGCTTACGCCAAATATTCCTTTTCTCTTCCCGGTTCAAGAGATTAGCGCCAAGCAGCTTCCGAAACCAGCTGAAAATAGGGTGTATATTCCAAAAATCGGCGTAAATGTACCGCTACTAACCGGTGGTGCAGAAGCGCTTGAGAAGGGGGCCTGGCATCGGTTCCCTGAGCGCGGCGATCCTATTGAGGGAGGCAACTTTATTGTCAGTGCACATCGGTTTAGTCTCGCTGCAACCCCTGGCCAAACACGTCAAAAGTCACCGTTTTACCACATTGATAAATTAAGCGTGGGTGATCAAATTATCTTTGATTTCAATGGCAGGCGGTATGGCTATGAAATCACCACCCATGAAGAGGTAAAGCCAGCACAGGTAGAAATCGAGGCTCAGATTTCATCTAGCCAGCCAGCGCGACTAACGCTTTACACCTGCACACTCAAGGGCGAAACCGATGGCCGGGAAGTCTTTTTTGCCAAACCACTGGGTGAAGTTGATGAAAATGGCAATGTTGCCAGAACAGATTGAATTTCATAATTTGCACCCGCTAAATGCTTATGCTACACTCCATCTAAGGAATGCATCAAAGATGAAAACACATGAAAAAGTAAAGAATTATCTGCATGCGTTATTGCCAAGTAGTGCTTGGCTTGCAGGAGTTGCTGGTGTAGTGGTGCTGCTAATCGCGTACTTTTTTGTAGCACAGTACTCCGATGTATTTATAGAACGAGAGGGTATTGGTGCTTTTGAGACTGCGGGTCAAAACCCATTAGCAAGATTTCTTTTTTATACACCATGGGCAATGTGGGTAGATCGAGCGCTCGACTTCTTGTTTTGGGGAGTAATTGCGGCAATTGTTATTGTACTTGCTTGGGCGGTGGGAGCTTCAAAGACAAGCTTCGCAAACCATAAACTGGTAGAGAAGTTTCAAAATTTTAATGCCGATGCCCGTCAGTGGAACCAAAGCTTTATGGTTGCAGTTATCTTAAGAGTGCTTTTGGCCTTCATCGGGCTCTATCTGCTGGGTGCGGTAATTACACGATTTGTGCCGAATCTTTCGTTAGCAGTAGACACCATTTTATATAAGAGAACACTCGGCAACATTTTGGACGGTTTCCTAAAAGCATTCTTTTTGTGGCTTGCAGTGGCTGCAATTATCAGCTGCATAAAAATCTTCCGCCACATCGAGATAGACTAACCTGAAATATGTTAGAAAAAACCTGACTCTCAAAACCCATCATTTGTCATCCCGGACTTGATCCGGGATCTAGTATTTAAACTGGATTCCCGCCTACGCGGGAATGACGAACGGGAGGTTTTGAGACTCAGGCAGAAAAGTATTGTATTTTCTATAACGCTTGTGGTATTATCAACCCAGAAATCTAAAATAAACAGGAAACTCCTATGAAAATAGATCTCTCTGAAGTCAATAAGAAACCGGCTAAGTCTTCAAAAGAAATGGAGAATAGGCTCACAAAAGCACTGCACGCAAAATTCAAGAAGCATTTGAACAAACAAAAAGGTCCAGCTCGTGATACAGAAGGTAAGTTTACTTCTGGTTCAGGTGGGCTCAAGATTGCTAATAAACTGAAAAACAAGCGAGCCCTATCAGTGCTCGTCGTAGTTTCGCTAATTGGTGGTTTGTTTGTTTTCCAGAGCTTTGCTGCATCAAGTGCGAATAAAGCTAAGGTTGTATCATGGTACCGCACGTGTCTTAACCGTGAGCCCGAATCTCAAAGTGCTGTTGATACTTGGGCTGGCCAGCTAGACAAATACCCAAAGAGCGAGTGGACTATCGCTGCTGATTTTATGAAAAGAGCCGGTGTTACATCTTGCAACTATCCTAATACCTCAAAGGCTCCTGTGGCTACCAGTACTACAGCACAGAAACCCGCGGCGACCTCAGGATCTAGCTCTAATCAGGTGCCAGCTGCAACATCGGGTTCAAGCAACTCGACTAGTCCAAATGCCCAGGGTGCTAGCATGACTTCCGCACAGGTCGTCGCTTTGTATAAAGAGATTCTGGGCCGAGACCCAAGCCAATCCGAGATCAATTCTTGGGTAGAAAGAAGCAAAACCTGGACCCCTGCTCAAATTAAGGCCCACCTTCAGCAAAGCAGTGAAGGCTTTAAAACAAACATTGCGGCCAAACTTCAAGAAGCCCAGGCGTGGAAGACTTTAGCCGACGCCCATGTAACCAACGCCAAGACCTACAATGACCAAACCTACAAGCTCTCTACCCAGACTGTCGTTTCCAAAGAAAACCTCGATACTATCTCCCAGCGTGTTGGCTCTGTCCGCAGCGCTATCGGTCAGGTTAACAGCGGCCTCAGTACTATCAATGACAGCTCTCAGAAGGCTGCTGCCATTGGCGCAGCCGAAACCTCTCAGTTCCAAACCATTGCTAGGTCTCTTGCTAGCAGCCTCCAGCAACTGAGCGGCTACCTGAAGAACATCGAGAATGACTATGCTCGTGCGAATAAAACGTATGAAGCAAATCTAGGATTCTTTAATCAGCTTGCCGATACTCAGCGCCAACAGGCCAACTGTCGAGCAAAGGGCGGAACACCAACTTGGAATGGTGGCTGTAATGTGCCTCCTGCTACCGTGCCGGTTAACCCAGGCCGTGGGCCAGGATCTGGAGGTTCAAGTACCTCATCTGGCAACTCTAGCATTGCGGCACCAAGCGATAATGGAGGCGGACAGGTTGGAGGCTCAAGCACGGCAGGTTCAGCAAATACAAGCAACAACACTCAAAGCTGCTATTTATTAGGCCACAGAGATGGGGTCGAGTACTACGCCGATGCTACTACTAAATATCAGCGAACATACAGCTGGATTAAAAATTCCAGCGGCAGGTGTGTGAAGCGACATAGCGCATGGGTGGTCATGGCGACAGCTCGGCCCAGAAGAAATTGTCCAGCCAGGGAGTACGACACGAGAACTACTACTAAGTATTGGCCAAATATTTTCGGAACCACAGTTTACCAACTAAGACAACGCTCGAATGATTGGGATGGTTTTAGGGAAAAGTGTACCCATGGTAATTGGTCGAAATGGAAAGATGTGGATAAGACAACCTACGACAGATACAACTAACCTTCCTTAGAAGCAGTCATCCGACACCTCCTCAAAGAAATACACATTTTTGGTAAACAGGATTGAGTGACTTTATATATCTCGCAGAACAGTTATGTGGGCGCCGAGGGAGTTGAGGCGCTCGGCGAAGTCTTCGTAGCCCCGGGTGATAGAGTAGATGTTTCTGAGAATGCTGGTGCCAGGAGCGGCGAGCATGGTGATGAGAATGATGACAGCGGGCCTTAGGGCTGCTGGGGCGTTGATGTCGGCTGGCTCAAATTTGCTTGGGCCACTGATATAGGCACGGTGAGGATCTGCAAGGCGAACATCTACCCCGAGTTTTCGTAGTTCGGTTAAATAAATTGCCCGATCCTCGTAGCTCCAGTCATGAATAAGTGTGGTACCTCTGGATCTTGCTACAATTGGAGCGAAGAAGGGGAGGTTATCCATATTGATACCCGGGTGGGTCAGTGCGTGGATTTTATCTTCAGGAGCTTTTAAGCTATCTGCCTCAAGGTTGGTGATATCTACTAAGAGGGTGCGTTTATTTTCTGCCACGTAAGGTTTGCTAATACGGAATTTACAACCCATTCTTTCAAGCCGAAGCAATTCTACTCGCAGAAAATCGATAGGGCAGCGTCGAATGGTGAGGTGCGAGTTGGTGGTGATGGCAGCTGCAAGAAAACTGAAGGCTTCAATCGGGTCCTCGCTTGGGGCGTAGGTAATATCTTTATCTATATCTTTCACACCGTGAACAATGAGTGTATTTGTGCCAATACCTTCAATTTTGACGCCGCAAACTTCTAAAAAGAAACACATATCTTGCACCATGTAATTACTGCTGATATTGCGAATGGTTGTGCTGCCTTCGGTAAGGGCGGCGGCCATAAGCACATTCTCGCTAACGGTATCACCCATTTCGTAGAGCGTTACTTCGCGTGCAGCCCGCTTTTTGATGGTAGCTTGGTAATAGTTATTCTTTGTGACTACTTGAACGCCAAATTCTTGTAAAGCATACAGATGCGGTGCGACAGTTCGTTTACCAAGCTTGCAGCCACCGGCATACGGTAGCCTGAATTCTTTATAGCGGTGCATGAGTGCCCCAAGGTACATAATAACGCTACGGGTACGGCGAGCAGCTTTCACATCCATCTTATCTAGAACCAGCTTTTTTGGTGGCCTAATCTCTAAATCACCATTATCGTGCCAAGTGATCTTCACACCAATGCTTTGCAGGACTTCAAGTAAGCGAAAAACCTCTTCAATCTTCGGCGCTTTTTTAAGTGTCGTCGTACCTTTATTGAGCAGCGCTGCGCAGAGGAGGCCTACCGTAGCGTTCTTGCTTACTTTAATATCAACTACACCGCGGAGCTTGTGACCACCTTCAACTTTCAGATTGAGCGAGTTACCGCCAAGCGAAATAAGTTCTTTATTAAGCACATCACTTATTCTAGCAAGCATTTCAAGGGTGACATTTTGTTTCCCAGCCTCTATTCGGTTAATAGCACTTTGAGAAGTACTCAGTTTATCTGCCAACTCCTTTTGAGTTAGACCGCGCTGGTTGCGAACTCGTGCGATCAATTCACCAATTTTTTGCTGGTATTCTTGCATATGTTACATCATAACATATCACATGTGATATACAATACTTACACTGATCGGGCTTTTTCAAGAGCCTTCTGGGCATAAAAGAATGTATGGTCACTGATATTATATTGAGGCTCGCGAAGTTCTTGGGTAGTGAACCACTTCAAGGCAGTATGCTCATCTGATTTTTGAAAGTCATCGCTAGTAGCAATGACAAAATAAACAAAAGCATGATGTTTATGTGGTGGATTTGCCTCATGTATATCAACATAATCAGGAGTTATGAGTGGCTTTACCCCCTTAGATGTATAATTTGGCTTTCCTCCGAGTGGATGAAAACTTAATCCGGTTTCTTCAGCAATTTCTTTCGAGAGGGTTACATCCGCATCATCTTCAAGCTCAATGTGCCCGCCAATTGGTATCCACATTTGGTAGCGCGGATGGTTAGCGAGAAGCACCCTGTTTTTATCAGGACTTACAATGATCGCGGTGATTACAAAATCAATAAGTTCATGAATATGCGGCATAGCAAAAGTATAGCATGCTACAATAGCTATATGATCTAACTACTTCCTCTTATTACAGATATGTGCGGCAGTAGTTAATGTAGTTTTAGGAGGAATTATGGTAGTGCAAAATGATGATGAAATTCGTGATTTAATTCAGGCGGAACACGATCGACAAACTTCAGGACTCGAGATGATTCCGAGTGAAAATCATACCTCGGCAGATGTGATGGCGGCGCTTGGCTCTTGTTTGACGGATAAATATTCTGAAGGATACCCAGGGCAACGATATTATGGTGGCTGCGAGTTTGTTGATAAAGTTGAAAATCTTGCGCGTGATAGAGCTAAGACATTATTTGGCGCAACTCATGCCAATGTCCAGCCGCATTCTGGTTGCCCGGCTAATCTAGTGGCATATTATGCGTTGTTGGATCCGGGTGACACTATCATGGGCCTGAGCCTAACACATGGCGGTCATATGACGCATGGCTTAAAGCTTAACTTCTCAAGCACGTTTTATAACAGCGTACAGTATCACGCTCGCCCTGATGGCTATATTGATATTGATGAAATGTACAAGCTGGCTAAAGAACATAAGCCAAAGCTGATTATTGGCGGCGGCAGCGCCTATCCGAGGTTCTACGAATGGGAGAAATACAAAGAAGTAGCCGATAGCGTCGGCGCCTTCTTCTTGGCTGACATGAGCCATGTAGCTGGATTAGTAGCTGCTGGCGTGTACCCAACCCCAGTTGGTGTAGCCGATGTGGTCACTACAACAACCCATAAAACCTTGCGTGGCCCGCGCGGCGCCATGATTTTAGCCAATGGCCTGCCTTCTAACCCTTTAAAAAAGGTTGAACGTACGCGCGAAAACGTCCCATCCTTAATTGACCGGGCATTGATTCCAGGCTTGCAAGGCGGGCCACACAATCACCAGACCGCGGCGATCGCGGTAGCATTGAAAGAAGCCTCTCAGCCAAGCTTTAAAGCTTACGGTGCGCAGGTACTTGCTAATGCCCAGGCTCTCGCCACGGCTTTATTAGAAAAAGGCTATCAACTGGTAACTGGAGGTACTGACAGCCACCTGCTGCTGATGGATCTTACTAACAAAAATATTAGCGGCAAACAGGCTGAAGCGGCATTAGGTAAGGCCGGCATAACGGTCAATAAAAACACTATCCCATTCGACCCTCGCTCACCCTTTGACCCATCTGGTATCCGTCTCGGCACGCCGGCGCTAACCAGTCGTGGCATGAAGGAGGCTGAGATGCTGCAAGTAGCCGACTGGATTGATCAAGTATTAACACGCTTTGAAGAACAAGATCAGCTTAGTAAAATTCATCAAGCTATCACAGAGTTTTGCCAGAACTTCCCTTTGCCAAGCGACCAGGCTTAGTGCTTCTCGATCTTCACTAGTAAGGATCTAAGTGAAATGTACATAAGAAATAACCCAGGTAGCAGCCCAGTCCCGATGTAAAAAAGTCTATCCTTACTATCTTTCAAGATGTCAGGCAGTACCACGAGCCCCATTATCACGAGCAATATACCAAGTAATAGGACTACGACCTCTTCAGTTATCTTATGATTGAAGATTTTATATGCCAGCGATTTTTTGTTTACAGGCTTATTTTTCATATGGTAATTATATCGGTCGAACCACGTAAGCTACAAGCCGGGGTATCATGTTAAAACTTGAACGATCATTTGCTGTGCTCCGCGAATGAACGGACTAATCAGCGGGAAGCCAATGAACATAAAGAGGAGAATGGCTGAGAAGCCCATTTGTTCGACTTGCATCATCACTTTTTGTACAGGTTCAGGCGCGATGGCATATAACACGCGTGAGCCGTCCAGTGGCGGAAAGGGAATCATATTGAATACAAACAAACCGATATTTAACAGAATGCTATAACCCAAGAAGCCGATTAGATACGATCCACTCACAATAATGCTACCTTCAGCCAACACGCCTAGGGCCGCCGGTTCAATGATTTTTAAGATGCCAATAAAGATGATAGCAAGCAGCAGGTTAGTGAGCGGTCCGGCAAGCCCAACGAGTGCCATGCCAAATTCTTGAAACTTTAATCGATACATATTAATCGGCACCGGCTTGGCGGCCGCAAATGGCGGAAGACCAAAAAGCACTAATATCAAGGGCAGTGCAACTGTAGTAAGCGGGTCGATGTGTCTGAGTGGATTAAAGCTGATTCTACCGTGAGCATGCGCGGTGTCATCCCCAAGCCAGTAGCCGGCAACCGCGTGCATCATCTCGTGAAGGGAAATTGCTACAACAAGAGCGGGAATAGCGTACAGAAGAAGCGTAAACATGTCAGATTGCATATGCTCTATTCTACACCATCAAATTGCCCGATGAATGTAACCTCGGGTTCAAGCACGATACCCAGTTCTTCTCTTACGCGCCGAATAACAAGCTGCGCAACGTCGTAAACTTCTTGAGCTTTTGCACCACCGGTGTTCTCAATCTTTAATATATGATCGGGATGTAGTCGAACCGCACCCCAAGTTTGGCCTCTCTCGAAACCCGCTGCTAGTAAAACGTGAGCGGCAGAAGAGCGGCGAGTGTCCCCGCCGTGAATTCTATTCTGTGCCAATAAGCGCTCCAGCGACTTGCCAGTTTCGTCGTACGTCGCAATCTCTTCAGCTTGCGTCTGACTGACTAAAGGGTTTTTAAAGAATGAGCCAGCTGTATGTTGGGCGTTTGCGTCATTAGGGTCCCATAAAGAGCCTGCCTGGCCCCGTGCCTCAAGAATAATCAACCTTCGGTTATGCAGGCTCCCTGTATCAAGACCAAGTTTTTCAGCTGCTGATTGTGCACTTGCATAGCCCAGATGAGTGGTGCTATAAGGCGAGAGGCAAAATGCAGCCCGCAGAATTACGAAATTTAGCTGGTTTTGTAGCGAGCTCGATCGGTAGTTAAATGTAATCTCGTTTGCTGACAGTTTCTGCACCTGAGCAGTATCACGGTTAAACACTTCGATCCAAGCTAATGTGTCGCTGATTTGCTGACCATATGCAGCTATGTTGCCCATGACGGCGCCACCAACGCTGCTAGGTATGCCACTCATTAGCTCAATACCCCAAAGCTTTTTTTCGATTGAAAGCTGCACCAAATCATCCCACCAGGCTCCGGTATCAGCAACATCAAGGTCATCCTGAAAGGAAAGATTGCCGACGCGTGTAATGATGGTTGTGCCGTCTAGTCCGTAGTCTGAAATAAGCGAGTTAGTTCCATATCCTAATATGTTTAAATGATTACCGTTGGCTGCACGTAGCCCTTCAAGCAATTCTTCTGTGTTTGATGTGATCATAAGTACTTTTGCCGGCCCTCCGCATTTAAGAGAAGTAAGTGGCGCAAGGGGTGCGTTATATTGAACATTCATATCAAATCTAGTATACCAGTCGTCATTCATATCTGTTATAATAACCGACGCGCACGCGTAGCTCAGTGGATTAGAGCATCTGTCTTCGGAACAGAGGGTCGTAGGTTCGAGTCCTACCGCGTGTACCATTGAAAACAGGGGTGAGATTTGATATTATCACCTTTGCACTTGGGCCAGTAGCTCAGCTGGTTAGAGCACCTGCCTCTTAAGCAGGGTGTCGAGGGTTCGAGTCCCTCCTGGCCCTCCAA
>CAZXUE010000014.1:20358-20830 GCA_964643895.1 uncultured Candidatus Saccharibacteria bacterium | reverse complement strand
AGCATAGAAGGACCCAGCGTTTAGAGAGACTCCTGTGTCGACATCTACTGCATTAAAACTATAAGCAACCGGCACTGCGTGATCAGCACAGCGTATGTCCGAAGATGCTGCGTGTGCGGCCTGCGCACGCAAAGGGTTTAACTCGTTCATAGCAGACCCAACCTTGGCAAATATTGTTCTGATCCAAGATTGCTATTCACATTGTTTCGAACGAGGTATGCCTGAATTTTCGCGGGCTTTATTCAAAAAATCATCCCAGCTTTGATACTTACCGCCGCTCATGCTCTCAAGCCGCGCCAACACAGATCTTCCGCCAGCAAGCCTCTCGATACCTATCACCTGCCCTTTTTTTGTAGCCTTAGCAAAAAAGTCTCTGTCATCCACGCCACCGCCGTAAGGCGTTTTGCTGTACGTTATTTCGTATGGGTTCTCAGATTGCACAATTGTTGGCGCACCTTGGGCAGCAGTAAAC
>CAZXUE010000014.1:13073-20348 GCA_964643895.1 uncultured Candidatus Saccharibacteria bacterium | reverse complement strand
CGACCGGCATATTCCATGGCGGCCTTGGTGTCGTGGATAGAGCAGGGGCCAACCACTACCAGCAGGCGGGGATCAGTGCCATCCAGGATATTGCGGACAGCTTCGCGACCTGCCTTGACAGTAGCAAACGCTTTTTCAGCCTGCTCTCCGCGACTGGCATCAGAAAACTCTGCAAGCTTCTGAATTTCGGCAAATGGGGCGCCGGATTCCAGTTTTTCCTTAAATGTTGCACGTAAAGTCTCCTCGCGCGCAGCAATTTCTTGTTCAAAATTTCCAGACCCACTACCCTCAACTCTACCCCGAACCATGTCCCATCTAACGTACGCAACAGTAAACGTCTTACGTGCAACCAAGCTTTCCTCGAGCTTACCTTTGAGGTATTCGGTGGTACGATGCGTATACACATCTTTCTCACTCCAGCCATGGGTTTGCTGCATATATTTCATGTAGCCCTCTTTACCGCCGTACTGTTGGTACATACTCTCAAGATTTTTATCAATAAGGTCATGGCTGTACGGGATTTTTTGTTTATCAGCCTCGGTCTTCAGTGCAGCCAACATGATAGCGCGGTCCATTGCCTCTTCTTTATCGCTCGAGTCTGACTTACCGCGTGATTTTTCCAAAGCGCTCTCGATATGATCAACATCGCTATGTGTAACTTTGTAATCACCGACCTTAAAAGGGAGTTTGCCGATAATAACAACCGCTCCGTATACCAAAGCGCCCAAGGTTGCAACGGAAAACAAGCCAAGCAATATCCGTCTTGCGCGCCGAGAACCGAAAAGCCGCACCTTCAATCGTCCGTGCAGCGATTGATCAGCTTTATAGACAACTGTGCCACCTACAGTGTCGGAAATCCGTTCATTCTCCTGCTTATTCTGCATCTTAAACCCTCATAGTTCTTTTGGTTATTATTCTAACCTATTACAGCGAGTGATGAAAGAAGCGAGTGGCAACTTAATACACCGGCGGCAGCTCAACAGTCGAAACCGGGTTGCTCACAAGTTGACTAGCTTGGTTATTAAATAGCCCCAAGTAACCTTCTGCGCCAAAAATTACATGCTCGGCTGCGCAATCAGTTGAGGACTTACTATAGAGACAACTGCCATCAATTACCCCTTCTGTTATCCCAACAGTACCATACGTGCTTTTCCATATGATTCGACGGGCCGTAAGGGAGCCGTTCACTACTAATGCTCTTCCTCTGTTGCAAGAATTGCCAGCACCGTTTATAGTAAGTCGCTCTCCCCACTGACCAGCACCACCAACTGTACTGCAAGTGTCAATCACACCATCTCCTGAAACTCGAGGGTAGGCAATCAACTGAGCATCAATCTGGTTTACACCACGCTCAATGTAGACATTATTGGCAATGATACGCAGATACGGAACTTCGGTGGCACTACTAGCCAACAACTTGTACTTGAGATCTCCCGTTATAGTAATATTTCCCTTCACTACCATTGTCTTGTTACCAGCTATCTCTGTCGTTCCGCTCAACGTAAGGTTACCGGTTAGAACCACATTTCCGGATCCAGGCGCCTTCAGTATCACATCTTTTATGGCCCCGAACGAGCCAGCGGGGCCTTCGGCAAACGCAGAAGCCTTGATTTCATCTGGATTAAGATTGATGCAAGGCACAGGCATGACATCACCACTCAGTCCGTAGAACTTTCCTGCTGAACCGACAGGTTCGTTAAGGCTTGCATGGAAGACATTGGCAAATAACAGATCTTTAATGTTACCAGAGCCTCGTAAGTAGCCGTTGTTGGCAAGGAAAGTATTCGGCTCCTGACTGCCGACCACACCACTGGCGTATGCGCCATACTGAGCAGATGAAGTGCCCCACGTATTTCGGTTTTCAAGGAAACCATTGGTTTGAATGGAAGCGTTTTGGGCCGCGCCAGTTGGTTTACAGCTAGTAGCAGGGTCAGGCGTACTAAAGGTGGCACCGCTAACTACATCCGAGCCATCAATTTTAAGGTAAGGACGATTAGCGGGAGGTTCAACATAAATAGTGATCACGCAGTAACGAGCCGCCGGATTAGTGGTTGGTGAGGTTGCTAGATAGTAAGTAGTAGTTGCGTCGGGTTTGATAGTAATACCTGCGGCCGCTTCCCCAATAGCACCACTTAACTCCGATCCGCTCTCGGCGTATGCTTTCAGACTACTCCCGCCACTGCCGATAGTCTTCCACTTAATAAGTGTGCTCTGGCCCTTAAATATCGTCTTAGAAACCTGTGCTCCGATAGCACCAGCAGGACTCAGCGCTTGACACTGTTGTAGGTTTGATGGTGGACACTGATCAGTTGGGTCATTTGGGTTACAGTTTGGTGGCGGACAAGTCTGCGGCGTACAGGTACCACTAATTACAATTGAAAATGTCGCTGAAGATCGATTACAGCCAGAGTCGTTCAGGCTACCCGCTGGTTTTAAGGCTGGACTGGCACACACTAAAGCACCGTTTGCTCGTGCAGTTTGCACAGCGGTTGTATTGATAGTAACAATATACTGCATATTTGGGTCAAGGTTATTTAAGCCGTTCAATGTAAAGGGGAAATTTCCAACTCCAGTATGCGTAAGCCCAGGTCTATTCGCATACTGTGCATCACGACTTAATACAATTGATTTACCAACGATACCACTGATACTGAGCCCCGCCACATTCACGCTCGCACTCTCAATATAAATGGCGTCGCCATTGATTGTTTGGTTGTTAACTCGCCCATCAGTCGCATTCACATTTGTATAGCCAGCCCCCTCACATACCCAACCAGCGCCATTAACTTTTAAGCCAATTGAATTGGCACCGCCACCTGTGATTGGACCCCGGCTACCACTACTGTCAGTCAACCAGTAGTCTCGTGCGTGCAAAAAGGTGTTGGCTGTACCGTTTTGGCAATCCGCACCCGAAACAGGCCCGAACGGAATGCCGCCACCATTGTTAATAAATCTAAATGCAGTTGTCTCAGAGCCGGTACCGTCATTTGTAACTTGCGCACTGCAGGATGTTATCATCGCATTGTTTGCAGGATTGTAAATAAGTATTACGTATGTTGAGGTGCCTGTTGGTGGGCTAACTTCTTTCTGTCCATTGAGGGCAAGTCCCTTATTTTCATCTGCGGGCGTCCCTCGATAAAGCCACGCCTTATACGAACTATTGATGGCTGCGCTTGACTTCCACTTTGCAATAAATTTTGAGCCCTCTTTAGATATCTTTAGATCACAATTATTTCCGGTTGGCGTTTCTGGCTCTCCAGTTGTTTGAGTGAGGTCAACACCAGCATTGCACATGAGATATTGCTTGCCAGTATCGTCGTAGGCACGAAATTCATACACGGTATATTTGCCGGTAGGAGGAGAAACGGCTCTTCCGCTGTTATTGTTAAGTGAGAGGCCAGAGGCGATCTCAGTAAAGCTACTCTCTCCTGTGCTCTTTCTGAATAGTTTCGAACGCCCTTCACCCAACCAGTTAGTCGTATTTGAATTCCATGTCATTTTATAGGTACTATCCCATTGCAGATTTACCGCCAAGCTACAGGAATTTGTTCCAGCAGGCGGTGCCTCGTTAACCGCTACTGTAACTGTCTTGCTGCAATCGTTAGTCCAGTTAACGGTAATCTTATACGTAGCTGAGCTGGTAAGCGCCCCTGTCGATACACCAGAAGAATTATTTGCCGCAGAAGAAGATACTCCTGGCCCTTCAACACTCACAACAGAGCCTCCAGAACTAGACCATTTAATTTTCGTCGAGCCACCATAATCAAGACGTGTACTATCTGCCCAGATATCACAGCTGATGTTTGTCTGCGGGGGTGGCGTTGTCGGTGTTGTTAGGGTGAACGAGCCACTGCAACCATCACCATAGTATTTTGAGCCGACATAAAAACTGCCTGAGACGCTCCAGCTGCTACTAAGTGTGAGGCTTGTGGAGCCCGACCTTTGACTGTTGCCACCCGCAGAATTAACACTTGCACTGCTTGTGCCCCACTTTGTTGCGTCAGAAGAGAAGTACCAAGAAACACTTACTGTCGTCCCGGCCGGCCCACTACTTGGCGACACTGTCATTGCGCAAGTTGCAGCCGAGGCGGAATTTGATTTTGCAAGAAACAGCGTACAGCTAAGTACAACAAACACGAATACTAAAAGAGGTTTTTGGGCTAGAAGTGACTGTTGTGTCAGGTTATTAAAAAACGGTTTGAATTTTTGGTAACTCACTTGAGCTCTCCTCTGTAACCAAATTTACTATCGCTGGTCCCATCTCCCTAATTGTCTTTCTGCCTTGCAGGCCATAAGCCTTTGCAAAACCGACGTCATCTTTATAGCTCTTCTGCATCTTCATATAATATTCTTCCGCCTTCTTCCCATCCCCAGAGCGAATATAGAACACAACCATCGGATACAAACAGCTCGCATCAGATTCAAAATTTTTCTGTTTTTTTACTTTTTCAACAAACAGCTTTAAATTGTCTTGGAAAAGTTGGCCCATTGAATACTGAGCTTCATCGTAAATCTTACCTTGGTTAGTCCCTTTACATTGGTTATTAAAAAGCTCATCTCTTCTGAAGTAGATAGTCGAGCCACTGAGGGCTATAACCAGAACCAGTAAAACCAAGAGTATTTTTTTCCAACTAAAGAACGGTTTTTTACCTGTCCCAACGACAGTACCTTCAGTTAAAACCTGTGCAACTTTGTTAGATCTATTTTTTTTGAACATACTTCAAACAACGCCTCGATCACTCTACCTATGCTTATGGTTATAAGTGTAGCGCCCAAGATCTAAATACGCAAATAAGTCACGAGAATTCTAATTCCTAGCTTCAGAAGTTTGGCATTACTACTGCAAGTAACATGTCTTGACCTAACACTATGCGCTACTAGCCACAATTTACTTATCTAGCACGTAACCAATTTGAAACTAAACTTTTCAGTTGTTGATTATGTTCTTTAGTTCGTGGATTGTGGCCCATGCCTTCAATTACCTCTAACTTAGCAGGTATGGTCATGGCGTCAATTATCGTTTGCTCGGCTTCAGGTGAACAACTTACGTCCGCTGAGCCAGTTATAAATAGAGCTGGACACGTGATTTTGGGAGCAATGCGACGCATATCGTGCGTTAGTGCATCCTGAATGAATCCCCAGCCAATTTTCTTCATTACCCCGGGCCTACTCTTACTTTCTTCCAAAAGGTAGCCATCGCTTTCCCATTGAGCCATTGTTTCGGCATCTTCAAGTCGCTTAGAAAGTGGCCCGGCTACAAAAGCGCTGATTGGTGCAATTGCTTTTACTCTTTCTGGATACTTTGCGGCGTACATAATTGATGAAGCTCCGCCCAGACTATGGCCACAGACCAGAAATGGCTGTTTGTACCAGCTTTGCGATTTCGCCCATTCAGTCACGTCCTCAAGATCTTCAAAATAACTTGTCAATGTGGCGTCTTCCATTTGACCAGCGCTTTCACCGATAGTGTTAGCAGCATCATAAGTCACGACAACATAATGGTGATCCAGAAAAGCCTGCGCAAACGTACGGATGTGAATTTGTTCCTTAAAGCCACCAAGGCCATGCACAATAAAGGCTAGACCAGAGACACCACCTTTATTCTCTACGACTACCGCAAGGTCTACACCGTTCCTATTTTTGACGTATTGCTTCACTGTAAAGCTTCATCCAAAAATGTTTTAAGTGCGGCCATATCCTGCTTGGTGTGATCATAAAAGTAGGTTTTGATGCCGACTGATTCAGCGCTTTTTACTGCCTCTTGGCTGTGTTCAAAATAGACCACATCATCGGCTGATAAGCCATACTTGTTAAGTAAGATTATATGGTATTCCGGATCAGTCTTTTCAGGATTATGCTTGAGTGTAAATACTTCGTACGGCACTTGATCGAGTTTAAAATGCTTAAACTGTTCATCATTCGCGCCAGTTAATACGATCTTTTGATTTGGGTAAGCCTCTAGCAAATCAAGCATAGATTGCAGCAAGCTACCGTCCTCCAAAACTAGCCCGTTAATCGCATCTACTAAGATCGTTTTCATTTTTCCTCCGCGATCACTTTAATCTGACAGACTTCATGGAAGCCAACTGTGCCCTGCGAACGCCCATTGCCGGATTTTTTGTAGCCGCCAAATGGCGTTTTAGGGCTAAAATACCAGGCGGTATTATGGGCGATATTACCAGCTTGAATCTGCCTTGCGACTCTACGGTATCGTTCAAGATCTTCAGTAAAAACATAGGCACCTAGACCGTATTCTGTGTCGTTTGCCAGCTGAATCGCCTCTTCTTCGGTTTCAAATGTCACTACAGGCAGTACCGGGCCAAAAACTTCTTCTTTCCAAACCCGCATGTCTGGTGTGATATTTGTCAGTACCGTTACTTTGTAATATGCCCCCTCTAGCCCTTGCGGCTGCTTGCCGCCTACTACTACTTCAGCACCTTTTTCGATCGCATCAGCAACTTGCACTTCAAGCTTTTCCAGTTGGCGCTTTGCCACCAGCGGGCCAAGCTTGGTGTCTTCATCAAGCTGATCGCCAACTTTAGTATTAGCGACATACTCTTTAAGAGCTTCAATCACTTCGTCATACTTGCTCTTATGCACAATCGCCCGCTTCAACCCATCACAGTACTGGCCAGTATTATCAAAACGGGCGCCTGCCAGCAT
The DNA here is from genome assembly GCA_964643895.1 of uncultured Candidatus Saccharibacteria bacterium. GTDB lineage: Bacteria > Patescibacteriota > Saccharimonadia > Saccharimonadales > UBA7683 > UBA7683. The sequence goes on along the minus strand of CAZXUE010000014.1, from coordinate 13,685 downwards.
TTCAATCACCTTAGGGATATCAGCATCTTCAAACACTATGCCTGGGGCTGAACCACCCATTTCCGTAAGAACCGGAATTGAACGTTCTGCGGCAATTTCTGTAATACGCTGCCCGGTCTGTGTGCTGCCGGTGAATAAAATCATATCTACATCTTGACGAACCAACAGTTCACCAACCTGCCCATCACCAATAATTGGCACCAGCACGCCATCAGGCAAATCCGACTCAGCAACGAGCTCGGCGATAAGCTGGGTAAATAGAACAATCTCCTCAGATGGCTTCATAATCACCGTGTTGCCGGCAATCAAAGCCTGCCCTACTTGAAACGATATATTATTAAACGGAAAATTCCACGGAGTAATCGCAGCAATGACACCACGGGGCTCAAACGTCTGAATGTGCCTTTCGCTACTATTTTCAAACACCACACTCGGTGCCATGGCGGCTTCAGCCTGCTGCATATAATCTTCAAACTCGTTGAATGTCTGAGTTATAGAATCACGTGATGAGCTGATAGGCTTGCCCATCTCTTTACTCATAATCTGTGCAATATCTTCAAGTCTTGCTTCGCATACTTTCAAAAAGCTACGAATCTTCTCACTCCGTTCACC
>CAZXUE010000014.1:11707-13046 GCA_964643895.1 uncultured Candidatus Saccharibacteria bacterium | reverse complement strand
TGTACAACATCAGTTTCTGATGCAGCCTCGACCTCTCCGAGAACTTCATAATTTCTGCCAGGATTTGTAGATACAATCTTCATACTTTAAGCACTCGTTTTCTCGATACTCTCTTGGATTACTTTTATCTGGCAAAGCTCTCTGAGCCCGTGAACTCCCCTCTCACGACCCATACCGGAGTTTTTGTAACCACCGAACGGATCGCACGGCGCAAAACGAGCCTCTGTGTTTATTGCAACCGACCCTGCATCAATTTTATTTGCAACTCTATGTGCCCGATCAATATCAGCGCTTACGACTCGGCTAGTGAGACCGTAATCTGTATCGTTTGCAAGTTCAACCGCTTCAGCTTCAGTTCTAAAAGTAACTACTGGGTACACTGGGCCGAAAACTTCCTCTTTCCATACCCGCATATCTTTCGTCACATTGGTAAGGATGGTTGGCGGCACAAACGCACCCCTAAGATCTGTGGGCACTGGTTTTTGAGCTACAATTTTTGCCCCCTTATCAAGTGCATCTTGAAGTTGCTCATTCAATAGTATTTGCTGTCGCTCAGCCACCAGACTACTGATTGTCGTACTCTTATCCAGAGGGTCGCCAACTTTTTGAGCCTTCATTATATCTTTAAGCTCTGCAAGAAGTTCATCTGCTATATTTTCATGCACAATTAATCGCTTAAGCGCTGAGCAGACTTGGCCACAGTTAGCAAATCGGCCACCAAATACAACAGGGGCAACTTCTGTAGGATTCACATCATCAAAAACAACACAAGGGCTTGAGCCACCCATTTCAAGTACCACTTTAATAAACTTTTCGGCTGCTGTTTTGTATAAAGCTTTTCCAGTTCTAGTGCTGCCGGTAAACCAAATTAAATCGATATTACTTTCAACCAGCATTTTCCCCACATCCCCTGCGCCATGAACCTCGCTAAAGACCCCCTCGGGAAGATTGTGGCTGTTAATTATCTGTTCAATTAACTTCCCAGTTAGCGGACATTCTTCAGATGTTTTAAAAATCACGGTATTACCTGCTATCAAGTTCGGGAAGATCCCCCAGACTGCCATACCAAACGGAAAGTTCCAAGGAGCAATTGCAGCCACCACCCCAGTAGGTTCATATTTGATCTTGTGAACTGACTCATCATCTTGTAAGGTCACCTCATCACTCAGTGCTTTCACGCCATTTTCCAAGAACCATGTTAGTTCACCGTTTGTGTAACGTGTCACTTCCCCCCTACTTTCGGTAATTGGCTTACCCATCTCTCGCGTGATAAGCTCGGCAATTTCGTCTACCCGAGCTGCAAACTCATCACGAATTGGCTCAAGTAGTTTGATACGAG
>CAZXUE010000014.1:7168-11697 GCA_964643895.1 uncultured Candidatus Saccharibacteria bacterium | reverse complement strand
GTCTCCACTCCCAGTTCTTTCCAAGCGGTTTTTGCTCTTTGAGCAGCCGCAACCTTAGTTGCGATCTCCTCCATTGTAGAACACTCAACTTCTCCAACAACTTTATAGTTATCCGCTGGGTTGGTAGATACAATCTTCATACTCTTATTCTACTCTCATACCTGTTAAACTACCAGTTATGAGGTTTGTCTATTGGTAGACGTATTACGTAACCCAACAACCTTTTGAGCTAGAACTGACCATGCCCCCGACTGATAAAGGTAAACAAGGCTATTCTGATGAATATGTCGCACTTACGCAGAGTTATTTATAACTAAGTATTTTTTGCAAACCTTAAGTAGTATATTAGCAATATGAAAGCAAAAAAAGTAGCGCTTTTCGGTGTTGTAATAGGGGTGATTATTGTTTTGCTCGCCTATGCATTCAACTGGTACACAATCAGAAATGAAACAGTTATCGGCCCCAACATTGGAGCAGGGTTATTAGCTCTGCTTGGTATAGCGATCACAGTAAGTTCACTGGCGTTGCTTGTCTTTACCGTGGTAACCAAATTTGCTCGAAAAAATAAATAAGTTAGAGGAACTTACTTTTTCTTAGATCGTCCGTATACTTCACGAAGCGCTTTAGCAGCACTCGTTAGAATTGTTCTGTTACGGTATTTTTTATCGGCATATTCGGGTTTTGCCAGCTCTGCCTTAACAATTGCCGCCAATGACACCATTGATTTCATGTAAGTAACGTAGCGAACATCTAATCCGCTTTGATGTCCTTCAATCATTTGGAAACCAAAATTCGTAAGTACGTCCGAGGCTTGTTGCATTCTACGTTCTATTGCACTCTTCTGTGCCATACGTTGCTGCTTGCTTTCGCTCTGATTCTCAAAGACCTCTGTCAGTGCTGCTTGAGCCGCTTTTGCCACTTGTTCTGGTGATACGTGCGGGTTGCCTGGATCTTGAATCTTTAAGAATGCTGCTGCCATTTTTTCTGGATCTTTTCTGAGGATAGCAGTCATCATGCTTACCACATTTTTTTCAAAACCCTTTGGTAGCTCAATGGATTTACCCCAGTCATAGGCTACCAGTCTACCTAAGGGGTCGTTTTCAAGGGCTTTAATGTTACCGCCGTGCATGTCTCCATGCAGGAACCTACTTCTTCTTCCTTCAAGCACAAGCACCATCATGTTTTTTAAGAAATCTGGGTTAGCTGGTAGATCTTCAATTCGCTCGCTTGGCACAAGATCCATCGTTATATGATTTTCATCAGATAAGCTCTCGTCCACACCTGGCACCACAATTCCTGCATGTCTGGCTAGTACTTTACCTCCTCTTACTTGAAGCGTTCGTTCTTTTTCAAAATCCATCTCTTCAAGCATGTCTCTTTCTAGAGTGGCAAACACGTACGGAAGCGTATCTTTAATGAGTGCATACTGCTCAACCTTCGTGGATCCGCCTGCATGAGTTTCTAAATATCTCTGTAAAATATCTACCATTACTGAAAATGTACGGATGTTCCCCTGTAAGGCTTGTTCTACGCCTGGGCGCTTAATTTTAGTGGCAAACTCTCGATCGCCATTGGCAGTCTGTGCAACGTATGCAATCTTAGCGCTACTAAATACCCTGTCCAGCCTCAGACCGCCAGGCAGCCCCTGTTCCAATTGCGTTTGCTGTTCAGGACTTGGCATTGCAATACCTTCTTGAAAAGCTCGAGCAATATTAGCTACCGTAGCTTGTGTCTCTGGATCATCGTCTGTTTTTTCTGCTTTTACTGAAAATGACTGGCCTATCTGCGCAAAAAGTGGTCCAATATTAAAGAGTTCATCTGCTATCTCTTCATCACTTTTCCGCCTTCTGCCAGTGGAGGCAAACTCTAAGAAGTTTGCAGCACTCCGCCCAAAATTAGCCATTAAGGCACAGTCAGCTTGAATCTCTGCAAGTTGCTCTCTAAGGTGTGTAGGATCATATACATCAAACTCAAGCAGCCTGTCCACTAGATATGGCTGCATAACATCAAGTAATGTAAGAGCCATGACTGCTTGGTCTTCAGGTGTTTTATGTTCAGGGAACATGAAGGAGATCTTTTCCTTGTATCCTTCTTTTGAATTATCATCTGGAGCAGAGCTAGCTTCCGCAAAAGCAATAACACCTTCTACAAACTGGCCCGACAACTCTTCTGCTCGCTCAGCGACCGCCTGGACATTAAAACCTTCATAGACTGGTGCATGATTTATTACTCCAGATTTGAAAAGATCCAGCGCATGGTTTGCATATTCCCGACGCTGCTCAAGCGGGGCTTCTTTGTTAAATATGGCATGCGATAGATTCTCAAGTGAGCTATTGGCAGCAGGATCTTCCGCAACCGCAAATGCCTCTCTTAGATGTCCTGTATACTCAGTTGCAAGCTCGTGACGTAATTGTGGGTCAGCAATAGCATCAGGTGTAACTTCTCTTCTAGAAAGAGTTTCGTCTAGTGCTTCATGAAATGGTGCTAGAATTCCTGTTTTCATTTTTTGTTTTTTCTTTACTGTGTTTACAGTAGCAAATTATGGGTATTTTGTCAATAGCACTTATCTGTTATACTACGTTGTACTATGAGTTTAGAAATAGGAATTGTAGGTCTGCCGAATGTTGGGAAGTCGACGTTGTTTAATGCGTTGACGAAGAATGATATTTTGGCGGCCAATTACCCGTTTGCCACGATTGAGCCGAATACAGGGATTGTGCCGGTTCCAGATGAGCGGCTGCAGAAATTAAGCGAGCTGTATAATAATGCGCCGATTGTACCGGCCGCAGTTACGTTTGTTGATATTGCAGGCTTGGTTGCAGGTGCGAGCAAGGGTGAGGGCCTTGGTAATCAATTCTTGGCTAATATTCGCGAGTGCGCTGCCATCGTCCATGTAGTGCGGGCTTTTGAGAACAATGATATTGTTCACGTTCATGATCGCATCCACCCGAAAGAAGATATTGAAATTATTAACACCGAGCTGATGCTGGCAGATCTGCAAACGGTGGAAAAAAGTCTGCCCCGTATTGCCAAAGAAGCCAAAGCCAATCCGAAGTTTAAGTCAATTCTTGAGTTGCTTACCCAACTGCAACAACTTCTGGAAGCCGGCGATATTATTGGTATTCACGGGCTGGTAAAAGATCTGGATCCTGAATCGGAATCCGGGACGACGCTTCGCTCACTACAACTGATGAGCGTAAAACCAGTAATTTATGTGTTCAATATTGATGAGGAAAACTTAACGAACACCGAGAAGCAGCAAGAGCTAACTCAATTAGTTGCTCCCTCTCAAAGTTTGTTTGTAAACGCCCAATTAGAGGCTGAGCTCAAAGATATGCCCGAAACCGATGCCGCAGAACTACTAGAGAGCTACGGCCAAACCGAATCTGGCCTCGCAAAGGTTATCCACGCTGCCTTCTCTACTCTTGGGCTTCAGAGCTATCTCACAGCTGGTGAAAAAGAGGTGCGAGCCTGGACCATCAAGCAAGGCTCTACTGCTCCTGAAGCTGCTGGTGTGATTCACGGCGATTTTGAGCGCGGATTCATCGCCGCCGAAGTAGTAACCTGCAACGAGCTCCTCACCGCAGGCTCAGTTTCTGCCGCCAAAAATGCCGGCAAGGTTCGCACCGAAGGCAAAACCTATATTGTCCAAAGTGATGATGTTATTGAATTTAGGTTCAACGTTTAATAGCAACCATCTCCTTATCAGGACGTGAACGTCTAGGGTTAGCTGAAACCTTATTCAGTCTCAAGGCTTAATATCTGGCGGCCTGCTTTATTTGAGCGTGAGGCTACATCTACGAAGCGCGAAGCACGGCGCCAGCGCGCAATTCTGTTGGCAAGATACTGTTCGAGCTGCGGGTTCATTTTATAAAGTGGCCGTACCACTTCTTGCTCAAACACAGTCGTTTGGATAGAGTTCGGATCCACCACATGAGAAGCAGTTCGTTTCCTCTCTTGTACTTCGAACATCTTCTGCTGAACCATCTGTGCAAGCAGCCTGAGTTCTTTACGATGCCACGAACGAAATTGCATTTCGCGACCCGCGTAGTAAAAACGAATGGAAGCCATGATAGCTTGTTGGCTAAAGTTTACTTCTTTAATTGACTCGAAGCGAACATCTTCAAAGCTGGAGCGCATCAACTTTTTATCAACCAGAAGTATCCGCCTTGATGTTACACAGAGAATGGCCGTTCCCGCAGTATAAATACCGCTGATAACCGTCAGGACTCGCTCATCGCGCATCAGCAGACGAGGCAGCTCTATCATCTCTCGTTTTGAAAAGAAATTTAATCGAGTTAGTGCTTGTGTTGGGTAACTTGTCACCTGTGCCATCACATATCCTCCGCTTACAACTTCAGTATAGGCCCTGTCAAGCTTATGAACTGTGCGCTGTTACACAGGAGAGCTGTGATTTTTATCACTATGCCTTACTTCTCAATTAGGCTTTGCGCTAGCAGATCTGTTCTGTCATAATAAAGCTATGTTAGCCGATCAAGCCGCGCACGATCAGTTAGTGGAGTTTTTTC
>CAZXUE010000014.1:0-7158 GCA_964643895.1 uncultured Candidatus Saccharibacteria bacterium | reverse complement strand
TGCTGTGCGGTGTTACACAAAGCGCTGTGATTTTTATCACTATAAGCTACTTTAATTTAGGCTTTGCGCTGGCAGATCTGTTCTGTCATAATAAAATCATGTTAGCCGATCAAGCAGCGCACGATCAGTTAGTGGAGTTTTTTCAAACTGGCACACAGCTCAATTACAAAAAGGGCGAGTCTATTGTTCATTCCGGCGATGAACCCCGCGGCATTTACTACATTACCAAAGGTTTTGTGAAAGCCTACGCCATTACGAAGTACGGCGAGGAAAACGCGTTAATCGTTCGTCAGAATGGTGATATCTTCCCTTTAATCTGGGCTTTCACTGGTTTACATCGTGATATCACCTACGAAGCCATGAGCGATACGACCCTATGGCGGGTAGCCCGGAGCGAGTTCCTAGCATTCTTAAAAAAGAACGAGCATGTGGTGCCCGTTCTTTTAGATATGGCCATAGAGGCATATCGACTCCATTCCGAACGCGTCAACACACTAGAGTACCGTACTGTCCGTGAACGCCTGGCCAGCTTTCTGCTCACTCATGTTGACCGTTTTGGCAGCCAAGGTGTGAAAGGCAAATCCTTAAGCGCCCCGATCCGACGTTCTGACATCGCCGCCTCCATCAACGCCTCAAGAGAAAGCACCAGCCGCGAACTCTCCGCCCTTGCCCGCGGTGGCTACATCGATCTAACAACCCCTTTCATCGAGATCATCAACGAGCCAAAACTCCGCGAACTCTTATAAAACTCTCGACAGAGAAGTATACAATATGCAATGATACCTGCATAAAAACACATGTACACATAATTAAAATGGGCGGCACGATCGAGTTTATCGATCCGGCATACGATGCCTTTAATACTAAATTACTAAAACTTGACAGCACAATTGAGAGCTACTTGCAGAACTTAATTCAACCTCATTTTAACTTTAGTACTGTAACTGTAACCGAAAAAGATAGCAGCGACATCACAGAACAAGATATTGAGAAACTTGCCAAAGAAATTAGTACAACTCCACAATAAATATTTTAATTACCCATGGAACTTTTACAATGGCGAAAACTGCGAGCTATCTCGCTCAACAAGGTTTAGAAAAAAAGATTATTCTAACAGGATCGATGATTCCAATTATCGGCTTTGGGGCTCTGATGCTGGGTTCAATTTAGGCTTTGCAATTGCTGCATTTAGTAGCATTGCTGAGGACGTGTACTTAAGTATGAATGGTGGCCTGTTCTCATCAGGTGAAGTCGAAAAGAACGTTGAGTTATTTCGATTTGAGTAGGTAGAAGCGTTCTAAATTACCTTTTTCACCGGCTACTGAGCTGTCTGATTTTTTCTGTAGTACAAAACCGTTTTGCTTGACCCACTGTTCAAAATTTTGCAGAATATCGCGGCGCTGAGCGTTGTTTTTTACCACCCCTTTATTGAGCTGGTCTTTGCCAGCTTCAAACTGAGGTTTAAGCATGGCGACAATCTGACCCTTCTGTGTAATTAATTTGGCCACGCTTTCCAGTACTTTCGTCATGGAGATAAAGCTCACGTCAATCACCGCAATATCAGCTTTTTGATCTGTTATAAAATCACGAATATCAGTTTTTTCATGCAGCTCTACTCGCTTGTCTTCGCGCAGCCGCGGATGCAGTTGATTGGTGCCCACATCAACTGCAATCACCTTTTTAGCACCATGTTGTAGTGCATAATCAGTGAAGCCACCCGTGCTCGAGCCAACATCAAGCACAACTTTACCTTTAAAGTCCAGGTTCAGTACTTGTGCTACCGAGGCAAGCTTCAAAGCTGCACGCGAAACATATTGTTCTTTAGCCCCGAATTCGATTTTAGCCTCTTCGTTAACGAAGTACCCAGGCTTTTTGATCAGCTTGCCATCTACCTTGACTTGCTCAAGGCGAATATAGCTTTCGGCTTGGCTACGTGTTGGCACCAATTGTTTTTGAACTAATAAATGATCGAGTCTATACTTCATACTTGCACCCTTCGGATTGTACATACTCAATTCTCAGTCTAGCTAAGAATGACAGAGACAATTACTTCTTCCGCTCCCGGTAGCTACCGTCTTCGGTACTAACTGAGATAATATCACCTTGTTTGATAAAGGCTGGAACTTTAACGATTAAGCCCGTCTCAACTGTTGCGTCTTTGGTGATGGCATTGGCGGTGTCGCCTTTCACTACGTCTTCGGCATACGTTACTTCAAGATAGATATTCTTCGGCAGTTCAAGATTAATAACCTGACCATCAAAGAATTGGAGACCAACAGAATCACCCTCTTTCAGATAGAATTTAGCATCCTCAGCAATATCAGTCGCAATTGAAAACTGCTCAAAGCTTTCCGGATCCATAAAGTGATACTCTTGGTCAGTGTACAGATACTGTACTGTTTGCGTGTTCACACTGGCTGGCTCAATTTTATCGGCACCTTTAAAGGTTTTGGCGAGCACGTTACCGTCAATCAGGTTTTTAAGGCGCACATTTACAATTGAACCGCCCCGGCCCATCACCTTTTGGCTATATTCAATTACCTTAAATGGCTTGCCATCAATCTGGACCACAACGCCTTTTTTCAGATCAGTTGGTTGGTACATATCAGACTTCTACACCTCAGCTATTTGCCACGAAAGGCAAAAGAGCTAAGTGTCTCGCTCGCTTTACAGCCGTTGCTAGAGCTCGTTGCTGCTTAGCCGATAGACCGGTCTTGCTAGCTGGCTCTATCTGACCAAACTGGTTAATAAACTTCTGGATGGTTTTAACATCCTTGTAATCAAAATATGTAATGTCTGGTTTTCTTTTTCCGTTCATAATTGTCCTTTCGTTATTGTCATTTCAAGCTCGTTGAGAAATCTAGCTAGAGCCTTCAACTGCGCCCAGAATGGCAGCTCTTGACGCCTGACATCGGGCATCAGCTCTCTTTCTTAGAATGGTATTTCGCTTAGATCAATTGGTTTGTCGTCGATGTCTTCAATCACAACATCATCGTTCTTTTTTGATGAAGAGGATGAAGACGCACTGCTATCTGCGGCCGAACTGCTTGATGATCCGCCACTAAAGCCGCCGCCATCGTTGCCACCGCCGACAAAGTTGAAATCTTCTACAATGACCTCAACCTTGCTGCGTTTTTGACCGTCTTGATCCCAGCTACGCTGATCGAGTCGACCGGAAACTAAGATAGGGCGACCTTTTTGCATGTACTGCGCAATAACTTCACCGGTCCGCCCCCAAGCAACACAGTCAATAAAGCTTACTTGCTCCTGGGTAGATCCATCTTGGCCCTTCCAAGTACGGTTTACTGCGAGCGCAAAGTTAGTAACACTTTGCCCGTTTGGCGTCTGACGCGTTTCAGGATCACGTGTCAGGTTACCCATCAAAATTACTTTGTTAAACCCTTTTGCCATAACTACTCCTCCGTAGCTTCTACGTCCTGAGCTTTTTCATCAGCTTCAGGAGCTTTAAGATCCTTTTCTACCATCAGGTAACGAACAGCTTCGTCAGTAATATTGAGCAAGCTCTGCACCTTGTTGGCATTTACTGGTGCAATTGAAACCTCAAACAGCACATACACCGCAAAATCTTGTTTTTTAATTGGGTAGGCAAGCTTCTTTTTACCCCAGTTGTCTTTAGAGACAACCTTACCACCGTTATCGGTAATGATTTTTTCCACCTTCGCCAGTGGTTTTTCCAGATCAATTTCAAGATCCGGGTGTAGTAGTACGGTTAATTCGTACAATTTCTCCATCGAGAACTCCCTTCGGTCCCCTCATAGCTTCATGCAACGTGGGGGCGTAATCTCTCTAAATTACGCTTGAGTTAATATTGTACGCATGATTATACCAAAACTACCCCTGTTGGTCAAATCAACCTTCATTCCCTAATTTTCAATTTTGCACCCCAAAGGGGCATCATCTGCATGCACTTTTTGCTTCGTCTAGAACCAGCAAAAAGACTAAGCTGATCCGCTCAATTCCCCTTCATCCGCCACTTCACCACCGCCGAACACATCATCAAGGCTGGAAACCAATACATCTCGAGGTCGGGCGCCATCAGCGGGGCCGATGATGCCTTGTTCTTCCATATCTTCAATCAGGCGGGCAGCGCGGGCATAACCTACGCGGAGGCGACGCTGGAGCAAGCTAGCGGAGGCTTTGCCACTTTCAATCACGCAGCGAACAGCATCCTGAAACATCGCGTCATCGCTGCCAGAGTCGCTATCCATAACAAGGCCACCCTTGCCAGAAATCTGAACTGGTTGGGTTACTACCTCATCATTATATTCTGGAGGTCGTTGCATCTTAATAAAGTCTGTTACTTTCATTACTTCGGGATCATCAACAAACACACCTTGCACACGACGTGGCTTTGGATTGGCAGCCGTTGTGATAAGTAGATCGCCCTTGCCGAGAAGCTTTTCGGCCCCTGCTTGATCAATAATAGTCCGTGAATCAATCTGACTTGCTACCGTAAATGCAATACGAGCCGGAATATTTGCCTTAATCAAGCCAGTAATAACATCGACGCTTGGACGTTGAGTTGCAAGCACTAAATGGATACCGACAGCACGAGCTTTTTGGGCAATGCGGACAATGAGCGCCTCAACATCGCGAGCCGCCAGCATCATCAAATCCGCCAGCTCATCGATAACAATCACAATGTAGGGCATGTGATCTTCTTTATTAGCAGCATTATAGCCAGCAATATTGCGCTGCTTTTTTTCGGCCAAGTGTGTGTAGCGCCGCTCCATCTCATTCACCGCCCACTTCAGTGCAGAGATACATTTTTCTGGCTCTGTGATAACCTCTGTTAAAAGGTGTGGCATATGGTTATACGGTGCGAGCTCAACCTGTTTTGGATCTACTAGAATCATCTTAAGATCGGCCGGCGAATTTCGATACAACAAGCTGGTAAGCAATGTGTTGATCATCACCGATTTACCAGAACCCGTTTGACCAGCAATCAGCAAATGCGGCATACTCTCAAGCTCACCGATGACCGCCTGTCCAGATATGTCTTTACCAATTGCAAAACCAAGTGGTGAGCCACTGCTCTTCCAGTTATTCGATTCTAAAATGCTGCGCAGGTTGACCATTGCCGCTTTTTTGTTCGGCACCTCAATACCAACTGCACGTTTACCAGGGATCGGAGCCTCAATACGGATCGCCTCTGCGCCAAGGCTCAAGGCTAAGTTACCATCAAGTGAAGAGATTTTGGAAAGTCGTACTCCAGATGGTGGTTTCAAGGTATATTGAGTAACTTTTGGCCCTACGTTGGCCTCCTCCATCTCAACACTGATCTTGAAATCCGCCATGGTATCTTTAATGACCTGTGCGTTGTGTTTAATATCGCCCGCGTCAGCCTTGCTCTGTTTATTGCTTAGTAGATCGAGTTCAGGCAGGTTCCAATTAGGATCGCTTGCCATGGTAAGCGCATTTTTGTTCTCTTCAATCTTATCTTGCACAACTGAGTTTTTTAAAGAAGAAAGACGTGGCTTAGCCTCCTCTTTACCCCCGTCGGCGTCCTCTTCCAGCAACCCACCGGTATTAAGTTTGAGTTCTGGCTCTTTGCCGACATCCTTCTTTTGCAAACCATCCTCAGGCAACTCATCACGCTTAAAGATGCCGAAGAACGCCAAGAAGACACTTTTAATTGGAATTTTAAAGATAAACAGAACCGAGAGAAGAATGAGTGCAAACAAAACAACACCAGCAGCGATTGGACTTAAAAAACCAGCCAAAAATTGGTCGAGCGTTGAGCCAACCATCCCACCACCTTTACCTGCATTTACTACCTGAGCAGATTCAAATTTATCAACAAACAGATGCAGAAAGCTGCTTAAGCTTGCTATAAATACAAATGCACCAAAGTAGACACTAAGCGAGAGACGATTATCTTCCGAGAGCATCTTTTGTACCGTCAGTACAATGAGTACCAACGGCAGCACGAAAGCACTATAGCCAAACAGTGTTCGGGAGGCATCAAGCAGCCCTTGAGGGAATGGGCCTGCCAGATTGAAAATTGCCAAAATGAGCAGCACCGCAGTTAACCCGATTACAATACTAACCACCTGCTCCCACCAACCACTTGGCAGCAGATGCTGAGCCTTAGGTGGCGCATTCTTCGCAGATTTCTTGGATGCCTTTTTTCTTTTTGCCATTACCCTAGTAGTATACCATAAGCGTTACAAAATTACAACAGTTTCAGTGGACTTTTTACTACACGGTGGCCCCAAGACTAAATAGACCAGAGTGCTAATCTTAGACACGACCAACTACACCGTAACTGCTTCTATAATCTCCGTGAACCTCGTGGTCATCGTTTCGTCCACAATTTTTTTCTCAAAATCCAGGTCATTGCTCGTAACGACGGCAAAACGATGATAGACCTCGCCACCCATAGTTCGCGCCACATCTTGAAGATGTACGCATGGTAGCAGTGCCGTAGATCCAGAACCCACACCAACAAGTACTACTTGTTTACCCTCAAGAGCGTCACCAAGCATGCAATCGAGAGCATTTTTTAGAACGCCCGTGTACGAACCGTTATAAATAGGGCTCACCAGGAAAACAACTTCGGCTTCAGCGATTGCGACCGCAAGCCCTTCAACATTTCCGTCATTGCTCAAACTTGGGTTCTTGTGCCAAGCATGTTGGGCAAGCGGTAAAGGCTTATACCCTAACTTCCAGATCACTGGCAGTACGCCAAGATCGATAGCCTGCTTCTCAATAACGTCAATTATGAAGTTACTCTTTGATTCTTCTTGCCGTACACTGCCACCAATTATTAACATCTTTTTACTCATGAAATCATCATAACACATTTAACTATTGAAATATATAGAAAGTTTGATATAATTGAATTCATGGGAGATTTATCAAAACTATTTAGTGCACTGAGTAATCCTGTAAGACTCGAGATATACCGGCGAATACTGACCGAAGCCTGTGAATGTGAACTTGATAACAAGAAGAGTATTTCTGGTAACTGCGTTGGTGAGCTTGCAAAAGATCTAAAGCTTAACCAGCCTACTGTTTCGAACCACATTAAAGAACTCATTGCCGCTGACCTCATCGGTATTCGCAAAGTCGGCACTAGGTCTTACTTGTTCGGGACTAAACAATCGGTAAGCGACATGGGTGCTTTTGCTAATC
>CAZXUE010000013.1:0-21263 GCA_964643895.1 uncultured Candidatus Saccharibacteria bacterium | reverse complement strand
GAAGACTATTTTGTATCAAGTGAACAAGCTGCAGTCTTTAACGCAGAATTAAAATATATACTTGCCGCGCAACGTGCAGCATTTAATTCACCGGTATGGTTTAACATTGGCGCACCATCACGTTCTCAGCAGGCCAGCGCTTGCTTTATTCTTGCTGTTGAAGACACCATGCCATCAATCCTAAATTGGTACAAAGAAGAAGGCATGATCTTCAAAGGTGGCTCTGGTTCTGGGCTTAACATCAGTACCATTCGTTCATCTGTTGAAGCACTAGGACAAAGTGGCGGTAAGGCATCTGGACCGCTTTCATTTATGCGTGGTGCAGACAGTTCAGCTGGCGCCATTAAATCTGGTGGTAAAACTAGACGTGCTGCCAAGATGGTGATTATGAATATTGATCACCCCGATGTAGAAGAATTCATCTGGTGTAAGGCAATTGAAGAGCGCAAAGCTCGAGTATTGCAAGAAGCCGGTTTTGATATGGATCTTGATGGAAAAGATATCTTCAGCGTGCAGTACCAAAATGCCAATAACTCTGTTCGTGTAGACGATGAATTTATGCGTGCAGTTGAGAACGATGACGACTACAACCTAGTTGGTGTCAGCGATGGCAAAGTGTATAAAACGGTTAAGGCTCGAGACCTGTGGCGGCAGATTGCTGAAAGCGCATGGGAGTGTGCTGATCCTGGCCTACAGTTCGACACAACTATTAATCGCTGGCACACCGCGCCAAACGCCGGCCGCATTAACGGCTCAAACCCATGCTCTGAGTACATGCACCTTGATAACTCGGCTTGTAACCTTGCTTCCATCAATCTGCTGAAATTCTTGAATGAAGACGGTACTTTTGATGTCGAGGCCTACAAGCAGGCTATTCAAGTAATCTTCACGGCACAAGAGATTTTAGTTGGCTATAGCGAATACCCAACTGAGAAGATTGCTAAAAATGCTCGTGCATACCGAGAACTCGGTATTGGTTATGCTAACCTTGGCGCTATGCTGATGGCGCAAGGCTTGCCATACGATAGCGATGAAGGTCGTGCACAGGCCGCTGCGATTACCGCAATCTTAACTGGCCATTCGTATGCAACCTCGGCCCGACTTGCCAAGCAAGTTGGTCCATTTGCCGGCTTTAATAAAGACCGCGAAGGCATGATGCGCGTACTCTCGCAGCACCGAGACGCTGTGCGGGATATTGATGCCCGTCTGGTGGCAGAAGATCTTCTTTCGGCTGCGGCTGAGTGCTGGGACGAAGCAGTGGAGCTAGGCGAACGCTATGGTGTTCGCAATTCACAAGCTTCAGTTTTGGCACCAACGGGCACCATCGGCTTTATGATGGACTGTGACACTACTGGCATTGAGCCGGATTTCAGTCTGACAAAGTTCAAAAAGCTAGTAGGTGGCGGCAACATGGTGATTGTAAATCAGACCATTCCACGAGCACTTACAACGCTTGGCTACAGCCAAAACGAAATTTCGGCGATTGTCGCGTTTATTCACGAACAGGGCAATGTTATCAATGCGCCGCATCTTAAAAAGGAACACTATGATGTCTTTGCCTGTGCGGTGGGGGAGAACTCAATTCACTACAATGGCCACGTAAAGATGATGGGTGCGGTACAGTCGTTTATCTCGGGTGCAATCTCTAAAACTGTTAATATGCCAGTAGAATCAACGGTTGAAGATATCGAAGAGCTCCATTTGCTTTCATGGAAGCTTGGCTTAAAGGCCGTAGCGATTTACCGTGATGGTTCAAAAGTTGCGCAACCGCTTTCTTCTAACAAGAAAGAAGAAAAAGATGAGCCACTTGCGGCTCATGAGGCTCAAACAGCTGAACAAATTACTGAGCAGCTAGTGGCAATGACGCCAAAGGTTCGTCGCGAAATTCCACGAGTTCGTAATTCTAAAACAATGGAGTTTAAGGTAGCGGGCAGCAAGGGATTTATTACAGTTGGCGAATTTGAAGATGGCACACCAGGTGAGTTGTGGCTCAAGATTGCTAAGCAAGGTTCAACGCTAGCCGGTGTCATGGATGCGCTTGCAATTTCAGTAAGCTACGGCTTGCAATATGGCGTACCACTCAAGAGCTACGTACATGCACTCACGAATATGTCGTTTGCGCCCGCTGGTATGACCGACGATCCAGAGATTAGAACGGCCACTTCAATAGTTGATTACATTTTCAAGCGTCTTGCAAAAGAGTACCTGAGCATTGATGATCAGCTCGAACTCGGTTTGGTAAGTTTGGATGATCTTGAGGCTGATGCCTTAAGTAACCAAGCAAGTTTACTAACTGAGGATCCTGTGGTTGCCGCTGAACCAGTCCAGAAAGTGGTGCCAGTCTATCAACAGCCTGCTGCGCCGAAGCACAGTACCACTGCTGATGTTGCGCCACTGTGTGATAACTGCGGCAATCAAACACAGCGCGCAGGTAGCTGTTATGTGTGTACATCTTGTGGAACCACGAGCGGCTGCTCTTAGGAGATAACAGATAGGGGCAAATAGATCTGAGAAGAAAAGAGACTTTTTACGGGTCTCTTTTCTCCTTTTGTCAGGCCCTGATAGCTAAGATCCACCATCTAACTCTGTTATACTTGAATGAATGAAAACGGTTATTCTCTATCGACCAAACAGTGAGGGTGAGACTTCGGTGCAGGCGTACATACGCGAGTTTGAACGCGAAACAGGTCGCTCGATCGAGCTGATTGATAGTACCACGGTTTCCGGCGTACAAATTGCTCAGCTCTACGATGTTGTCCAATTCCCAGCCATTATTGCCATGCGAGAAGATGGATCATTTATCGAAACCTGGCAAGAACGCAGTAAGTGGCCCACAATATCCGAGCTTAGCTTTTATAACTAACCCTGGCCCTTGTCGTTCCCGGCCTGATCGGGTATCCAGTGCTTATTATCGCTAGAGAGGTAGTATAGTTTCTAATATTGCCTTTTCATCTGTAAGCGAGTACTATAAGCATATATCCGTTCGAGCAGTTATCAGCTGCGATCTCGTACGAGAACGGAAGAGGAAGAACTCTGTTTTGTCATCCTGAGCGTAAGTCGAAGGATCTGGATCAGAAAGTAGAACCTCTCGGGTAAGCCCGTTATAGCAGCAACTAAGTGCTAAAAGAATCACTTCTTTTGGAAGCCAGATGGTACCTCCCAAATTGGGATCTGGCAGTCAAAAGAAGTGATTTGTTTTATTCACGAGAGGAAGCAATGCAAGTTCGTTTATACCAGGGTTCTGACTTCGAAAAACTCATAGCTTTGTATAAGAACAAAGCATCTTATGGTGGCAACTACGATGAAAGTAGGGATACGCCGTCGAAGCTAAGGGAGACTGCTCGGGCAGGTGATCTGTATGTCGTCGAAAACAGCTCAGGCGAGATTGTCGGATCATTCATAATTTTAGATAATCCACACACATTCTGGTTAATTAGATTTGTCATTGATCCCGAAGCTGAAGACTTGCTTACGGTCGGTGGGTTACTGGCCAAGAAGGCGCAGGAAATTGCTCAAGAAAGAGGTCACGGCAGCATTATCGTTTACACCGACTCAGATAATCAAAGTTTAAATCAGAGATACATGGATCTCGGATTCAATAAGTCAGATGAGTACAGGTGTTACTGGAAGAGAGTAGAATGAAATTCTTTGGGCAGAAAAGAGTAGTCAGGGTTGATGCGAACTACGGCCAGATTGCTGAACTTGAAAAGTTTTGGAACGAGATGCGCCAGCAGTATCCAAATGATTTTCTATATGGTCTTGGTGCGAATATGAGTGGCCAGACGATCGATTACTATATTGGCAAGATTGATGAAGAGTGGCTAGGTGGATCTGATGTTGTTGAAATCCCCAATGGTGGCTGGGAAGAGTTCAGCTGCAAAGAGGGTGACGTAGAGATAGAGAAACTATACAGAAGTATATTTCAACACGGAACCCCTGATTACGAACTCGAATCTATACAGAACGGAACATTCACAACAAAAGTACATTTTGCAAATAAAGGAGAGAGCGATGAAGTTTAAGCATGGAACACGAAGGCGGGCGTTGGAATATGAAAAGTTTTGGGTGGAAAAATGGAAGAAAGATAAGACGTTTGAAAGGTCGGTAGAAAATCGACCAGCCGATAATTCGTTTGTTTTTTACGATGGACCACCATTTATTACCGGTGTGCCCCACCATGGGACATTGTTGAGTTCGATCGTGAAGGATTCCATCCCGCGTTATCAGACTATGAAAGGTAGGCGAGTGGAGCGTGTTTGGGGTTGGGATTGTCACGGCTTGCCAGCAGAAGTTTTTACTGAGAAGAAGTTGGGTATTAAAGATCGCCGGGATATCGGAACTAAAATCAGTCTTGAGGATTACATCACAACAGCACGCGAAAACATGGTGCAAACCGGTAGTCTCTGGGAGGATTATGTAGATAGAATAGGCCGATGGGTAGATTTTAAGGGTGCTTATAAAACCATGGATAAAGAGTATATGGAAAGCATTTGGTGGGCTTTCAAAACACTTTTCGAGAAGGGCAAAATCTACGAAGGCGAGCGAGTCCTAATGTACTGTACGCGCGATGCCACGCCACTTTCTAAGGCCGAGGTGACAATGGATCCGGGCGCTTATCAAGATGTAACTGACCCAAGTGTTTATGTTAAGTTTAAACTGAAGGATAGAAATGCATATCTCTTGGCCTGGACGACAACTCCATGGACACTTCCGGCTAATACTGCGGTTGGAGTTGGTAAAAATGAAGCCTACGCTGAAGTTGAAACGGCTGAAGGCGAGCATTTAATTTTGCACAAAGATTTAGTCGAGAAGGTTTTGACTGATGAAAAACATCAGCAGCTTGAATACAAAATTATTCGTGATGATATTAGGGGCAAAGAACTCATTGGTCTAGAATACGAGCCACTTCTAGGATTAGATCGCGGCGAGAATGCTCACAAAGTATGGGAGTATCCTGATTTGAGCGCGGCGGAAGGTTCGGGTATCGTGCATCTTGCACCAGCCTATGGTGAGGAAGATTTTGTGTTGGCGCAGAAACTCAAGATCCCTGTAGTGCATGTAATTGATGAAAACGGTTTGTATACTGAGAGCGATTGGAAAGGCGAAAATGTTTGGGAGGCTAACAAGCCAATTGCTAAAAAGCTGCACGAAGATGGGGTTGTTTGGAAGATTGATTACTACAGGCACAGCTACCCTCACTGTCATCGCTGTGGAACACGTCTTATGTACCGAGCTCACCCAAGCTGGTTTATGAATATTGATGGCCAGCGAGAGGAAATGTTGGCGCAAAATACCGAGGTAATTAATTGGTTCCCGAAACATGTAAAACACGGACGATTTGAAAAAAACATCTTGGCTGCACCAGATTGGAATCTCTCACGCGACCGCTTCTGGGCAACGGCTATGCCGGTCTGGGAAGGTATTGATGAAGAAGGCAAGAAACATCAAATTGTGGTGGGTAGTTACGACGAGCTGGAGGAACTCAGCGGCAAACGGCTGGAAGATTACCACCGGCCGTGGATCGATGCAGTCGAGTTTGAAAAAGACGGTGTACACTACAAACGAATCGATAAGGTGTTGGATGGCTGGTTCGAGAGCGGCTCAATGCCCTTTGCCCAGTTCCATTACCCGTTTGAAAATAAAGAGAAGTTTGAGGCTAACTTCCCGGGCGACTTTATCGTAGAGTACGTTGGCCAGGTTAGGGCCTGGTTCTACTATTTGCACGCGGTCAACGTCGGCTTGTTTGGCCAGGCACCATTTAAAAACGTGATTGTAACAGGAAACTTGATGGGTAATGATGGCTATAAGCTTAGTAAATCACGCGGTAATTATACTGATCCGAATGAAGTGATGGATAAATATTCTGCTGATGCCGAACGATTGCTGTTGCTCGGTTCGCCAGTAATGAACGCTGAAGATTTTAGCCTGCAAGATAAAGATGTCAGCGATGTTTCACGTAAGCTTGCCATGATATGGAACATGTATGACTTCTTCACGATGTATGTCGAAGTTGATGGCTGGGACTATGACGGGGTCTTAAGTGATCCGGTTGAAGATCTCAAAAACCCACTTGATATTTGGGTAGTCTCAAGACTCCATCAACTAGTGGCTGAGGTGGAAAAACATATGGACGAGTACAATTTACCAGATGCAGTTGCCCCAATCTTGCCGTTTTTGGACGATGCCTCTAACTGGTACGTTCGTCGCAGTCGTCGCCGTTTTTGGAAGAGCGAGGATGATAGCGATAAGTCCGATGCATATAAGACACTTCATTATGTTTTGGTTCGTCTGGCCTATCTACTTGCACCATTCACACCATTTTTAGCAGAGGAACTGTATCAAAATCTCACTGGCGATGGAGAATCGGTCCACCTAAAAGATTGGATGTCGGCCGGCCATATCAATCAATTAGTGATGGATGACATGGAGACTGCTCGTGAGTATGTAAACGAAGGCTTAAGCTTGCGAGCCAAGGCCCAGCTGAAGGTCCGCCAGCCATTAGCGAGTATGACTGTTCCGGTTTTGGGCGAGCATGTTGATTTCGAGCCGATCTTACTTGATGAGCTCAATGTCAAAGCCGTGAATTTTGGAGGAGAGGTTGCGATTGATACGGAGATCACCCCAGAACTCAAGCGTGAGGGCTTAATGCGCGAGGTGATTCGGCATGTACAATCAGCTCGTAAAAATGCCGGCTTGAACGTTGATGATCGCATAACTCTACATCTAGCAACTGAGGATGGTCAACTGCAAACTGCTATTAAAGAGCATCTTGAAACCATCAAAGTAGAAACTCTTGCAAGTGAGTTAGATGAGGTAAGCAACGGTTTTGCGATAACAGTGAAGGTTGAAGGCGAAGAGCTTGTAATTTCTCTCAAAAAAGCAAGATCATAACGGATTGGATTGGCACTCGCATTGTGCTAGTGCTAATTTAAGTATATACTTAAAACTAACAAACTTTAGTTTGTCATCCTGAACTCGATTCAGGATCCAATGAATAAATTTGATTCCAGATCAGGTCCGAAATAGCGATGGCATATGCAAATCCCAACAGATGAAGAATTCTCAAAAATCATAGCTCAGGCGCTCGATGAGCTGCCCGAAAAATACGTTTCTCGGCTAGAAAACGTAGTGATTACTTATGCTGACGAACCGGACGAGCATCAGCGCAAAAAACTAAAATTAAGAGGCCACCAGAGCTTGTTCGGCCTTTACGAAGGTATTCCGCTTACCAGGCGCGGCAGCAACTACAATCTCGTTCTGCCAGATAAAATAACCCTTTTTAAACTACCCTTGTTCTACCATGCAGCGGGGGACGAGACGGCGTTTAAGGTTCAAATAAAACACACCCTCTGGCACGAAATCGCCCACTACTTTGGCCTTGACCACGAACGAATCCACGAATTAGAGAAAAAACAGTAGTAGGGTGTTGACAAAATAGTATAAAATATGCTATAATAAAAAGATGAGTGCGCAAAATACAGAAATTTTGCCAAATGACCCAACTCTTGAGATGTCAGGGGTTATTGAAACTTCACTAAATACAAGCGAACTGCCCCTTACGCCCGCCGAGCAGAAGCTGCGTGAGGCAATTAGATTCCCAGAAGAGTTACAACGGAACTGGCGAGAACGATTTCGCCAAGCAATTCAGTCAGAGCTTGATATGTGTGTTGACCCAGATGATCAGGAGCTTATAACTCGGGTAGCAACACTTATTGAGTGGGAGTGGTTTTCTGACACTGACGATCCACCGCCCGAAGGGGTTGCCCTGGCGGATGATCACGAGCTATCTTTCGTATCTGATACATTCGAGCGTTACCATCCCTATGTGCGAAGTTATCTCCTAAGAGAACCGTTGATAGAGCTTATGACCGAGAGAGCAAATTATTTTAGCGAAGAGATGCGAAATCAAGTTAATAACCTCCTCTCTGAGGTCGTAAAAGAGACACTGGCCTATGCCTTACTTAGGGCATTGGCTACCGAAACCCCGCATGCATACGATGCGCCGCTTACGCTTGCATGGCGCATGATTCGGGAGTCTCAAGAGGAAGATGTTGTACGAAAATCCCATGGTTTAACAAGAGAGGATACTCTGAGATCTCACTATAATGCGCACAGCGAGTTGCAACGGCGAGTGTATCAACTTGACGATGAACGCATGCTAGCTATCAAGCAAGCACAGGGAGACCCTATGCAGCGTTTGTTGCAATACATTGTCAACGAACTAAACATATATCATGGGTATGAAGGTGATGAAAGGATAGTGGCTCTAACGGGCGTAAAGCAGGATGAGCTCGTGGGCATGACGGTAGATGGAAGAGAAAAACGTCTGGGTGATGACATATTTTTACTTTCGGATGATTGGGTTGTTGAGCCTGGAGGGAATGGGGTGCGATGGCTTGAAAAATATGATAAGAGCGGGAGTTTACTGGAGGCATTGGCGCAAGGGCTTGTTGAACGAGGTGCTAGTGAGGGAGGTGATCTGCTGGAAATACTAGATGCGGCAACCGAAGTCTGCAAATACCACAGTGTTCTTGAGCAGGGCGGTATCCGCCCTGGGCTCACAGCTTACTTACGGCAAACTGATATACCTCTTGTGGAAGAGCGGAGTGTGCGGCACAGAGAATGGTACCCAAACAGTGCTAGTAAGGAGAGCCGTTTAGATGTGGTAAGCCCGAGTGATATTGAGGAGGGGCAAAGGCATAACGTCGGTTATATTGTTGGCAGTGTGGTGCGTGATGTTGCAGGGCGGGTGATTACCACCGGAAGGCGAGCAAGCATTAATCTGCCTCGGCACATCAATGATTATGCGTGCATGCTTTATGTTAATAGAGATGAGGGCGGCGAGTGGTGCTTATACGGTGACCTTGACGACCATCTCGGTGGCGGTTATAGCATTAAAGATCTAGGGCCTTTTATCCCCGGGTATCAGGCGGCCGCCTATGACCCTGATGACGGTGTATGGTATTTCAAGCGTGCAGAAGTTGATCCGTATCGTGGCTCAGCGGAGGTGGAGATAGCTAAAGATAATCAAAGTATACTTGCGGATCGTGTTCGATCTATGGGACTCCTGTCCCTGGCTGACGAGATAGCCGAGGCTACAGACTTGAACCTGGCGCAGCTGACCATTCTCATCAGTGACCACAGTGATTATACGTTTGATGAAAAGTACAAAATTCTTACCAACAAAAAATCAGAATTAACCGATGAGGATTTCGCACAGCTTGTTAATGAGAGTGGTCGCCTACAGGTGCAATGCACGGGGTCGGCAACGTTTCTGTGCCATATGCTAAAAATAGCGCTGCCTTCAAGTCGGGCAGCTACGATATCGGGTCATACTGTGGCAGGCGATGGCAATATACGTAACGTAGGTCATGTGCAGGTCATGATGGCTCATGAGGGGACGCAGTATATTGTTGATGCGACGCCGCCAAACAGAGCCATGGGAACTGCCTCTGAATCGTACAGCTCCGGGGGTGGCTGGCGCGCTAATCAAACAAGTGGCCAAAAGCATCCGTCTGGAGAAAAACGGAATACATCCAGGCAAGAACTAGGTGAAGAGGCGCTACAGATTATGGGTACCGCACAGAGCATGGCTCAGGACGAAAGAGCCCAGAGGGCTCAAGATGTTTCCGAAAGAGCAAAGCAGCTATTGAAGGCTCATTTCGATATTCTAAACTCTTCCGATGAAGCATTATACAAACAGGTGTCATTACTTAAAAAAGATGCAGATCCGCTTAGGCGAATCTTGGAGCTCGTTTTACGACATGATAATGGCGTATTGCTTCAAGATGAACTTCAGAGAACGAAAGAATTTCTTGTGAACTTGAACGAAAGAGGGGATGATGCTCCGCTCTTCAGGCGCATTGGTATACCACGGTACGATCAGCAGCTTATTCGCTCGCTCATTGACATTGTTCACGATGTAGAGATAGCCAAAGAAGGCGCTTTACAGGAGTAATGTCATCTGTTACAATGTTGTTCGACTTGTTTTAATATATATGTATCTAGTTCTGGCCCCCGACTGGCGCGAAAGTCAACTCGGGCGAACCAAGTTCAGGGCGAAGATAAGGAAGCTAAGAAAAGAATGAAAAAAGCAGTAATTGTAGTAAAGGGTCATCAGTATATTGTGGCCGAAAAAGAAAAGCTCGAAGTTGAGTTAGTTGGTGATGCTAAAACACTCAAGTTTGAACCGCTTTTGGTAATTGATGGCGATGATGTGAAGGTTGGCCAGCCAGTTGTTGCGGATGCTTCGGTTGAAGCCAAGGTTCTTGAGGCAAAGGTTAAGGCCGATAAAGTAACAGCTATCCGCTACAAAGCGAAAAAGCGTGTGAATAAAACTCGCGGTCATCGCCAGCAACACTCGATTATTGAGATTACAAAGATCGGATAGTGATCAGATAGCAGATAACAGCAAATAGCAAATAGAGACGGGCTGAAAGGCTCGTTTTTCTTTGTGTTTTTACTGTATAATGAAGGGTAGATTTGGAGGAAAATCAAAACATGGCGAGTGTCATAGCGGTTACAAACCAGAAGGGGGGCGTTGGTAAAACGACGACTGCTGTGAATGTAGCTTATAATCTGGCGAAAGAGGGTAAAAGTGTTTTGCTTATAGATCTCGATCCTCAGGGTAATGCCACCAGTGGTCTTGGCTTTGAAAAAAGCGGCTCAACAACTCGTGATGTGTTGGCTGGAAAAGTAGACTTGAAAGATGCGGTACAACCCTCAAAATACAAGCACCTTTCACTGCTGCCCACAGATGCAGAGCTTGCAACGCTTGAAACCGAAATTGCATCGGCTAAAGATCGCGCAATTCGCTTAAAGCAAGTACTTACCAGCGCAGCGTACGATATGGTGATTATCGATTGCCCGCCGAGCCTTGGTTTATTGACAGTTAACGCTTTAGTGGCTGCACAATCTGTGATCATTCCTGTACAAACCGAATATTATGCACTTGAAGGGCTGGGTCAGCTGCTAGAAACCATGAAGCTGGTGCGCAAGGTGCTTAATCCGCGGCTTGCAATATTGGGGGTTGTTATGACGATGCATAATTCACGTACGACACTTTCCGCTCAGGTAGAAGAACAACTGAGGAAACACTTTAAGAATCGTTTGTTTGAAACCGTTGTTCCGCGTAATATTAGAGTAGCCGAGGCACCAAGCCACGGGAAGCCAGTGGGCGAGTACGATAAATGGAGCAAAGGTGCAAAGGCGTATAAGGCGCTAAGCAAAGAAGTGATGGAGCGGCTAAAGTGAGACAGATGAGACAAAATAGCAGATATCAGCAAATAGCACATAGATCTTGGATCTTAGATCTTTGGTCTTCGATGAGGTCAGATTTTGTCATTCCCGGCTCGCGGCTATCTAGTCCGGGAGCAAAGCGATGAGCGCGAAGGGCCTGGGTAAAGATTTCTCAGCGTTAATTCCGGATGATATGCTTTCCGAGGCGCTCGCAGTAGGTTCGGCTTCTGATCAAATTGAACATATTTCTCTTGAGCTGCTGGCACCTGATCCGCAACAACCGCGCAAACATTTTGATCAGGAATCACTGGCTGAGCTGGCCACGTCAATCAAACAGCACGGTATTATTCAGCCAATCATTATTGCAAAAAACGGGAGTGAATATATTATTATTGCCGGCGAGCGGCGGTTCCGGGCTGCTGAACTTCTGGGCCTGCAGGAGGTTCCAGCAATTGTTCGGTCATTCGGCGATCAGGAAAAGCTTGAAATCAGTCTGATTGAAAATATTCAGCGTAAAGATTTGGCTAAGCTTGAGCTTGCTGCCGCATACTTGAAACTTCATGATCAGTTTAATCTAGAATACAAAGAAATCGGTTTTCGTGTTGGCCGGAGTGAATCCGCAGTCGTCAATATTATTCGCTTGCTACGTTTACCTCAAAAAGCCAAAGAGGCGCTTAATAATAACGTGATTACCGAAGGCCATGCACGCCAGATTGTGGCCCTCAAAGAAGAAGCCGAACAATTAGTGTTACTTGATCTTATCATCAAAAATGGCTGGACGGTTCGCCAGGCTGAACAATACGTAGTTGGGCATAAAAAGAAGTCCGAGAACCAAGAAGATAAAACCAAAGAGGGCCTGCGCTTAACTAAGATCGAAACTGCGGAAACCAAACAATTGGCCAAACGCCTTAACACCACGGTTAGCGTTAAGCACATGGCTAAAGGCGGCCGACTCATTATTGATTTTAAAGATGAGGGACATCTTGAAAACTTAATGAGGGAACTTCTCTAAAGTTTAAAAGAACTTGGCGCTATCGAGCGGCCAGACACGGACCTGCAGAGTGCCGATGATGAGTTCTTCGGGAACGGTGCCGAGTTCGTTGCGCGAATCGAGCGAGTTGCTGCCTTCACGGTTGTCGCCGCTTACAAAAATGTGGTTTTCAGGCACGGTAACGTCAGTTTCGCCGCTTGTGCGCGGAAGATCTTTGCCATACTCTGCATCATCAGGATTGAAACCCTGAGGATGTTCACCATTATAAACGGTCAGCTTGCCCTCTTTAACTACCACACGTTCACCCGGCAGACCAATAACACGCTTGATAAGTTGCAGGTCAGAACGCTGCGGATCAACAAATACAATGATATCGCCGCGTTTTGGAGCGTAGTCTTTCCCTTGCAATCTTGCGCTGGTTTTTCCTACCTTAGAGATAATTAAACGATCACCGTCGTGGAGTGTCGGAAACATGCTGCTGCCAAAAACTTTATAGCTCTGAAAGAGAAAAAGGTTGATGACTTGCACCAACACGAATGCAGCGATCAGGGTGCCGACGAACGAGAAGAGACCACCTTCCTTCTTTGGTTTTTCGGTGGCAGCGACTGGTCCTGGGTTTACTTGGGGGGTGGGTTGCTGCTCGGTGTTAATTTGTTGTGGCTGCACAGGAGGTGATGCAGGGGTGGGGTTGGCAGAGTTTGGTGCGGTTAAAATATCCTGAGGAGGTGGGGGCGGTGTGGCTGACTGGGGCGGACTTGTTGGGCTTGAAGCTGCTCCTGTGTTGTTTTCTGTATTGGGTTGGTTCGGATCATCTTGCATATGGCTAAAGTATAGCAGTTCTTGGCTGTGTAAAGTAGCTTTTTTGCACAAAACCGGCCTTTACCCTCCCGGGCAATATGGTTATACTAAGCAGAAGTAATTTATGGAAAAACGACGTAGACCAAGTAATGCGATAGATGGCTTTGTCCCAAGAAATCATGCCGTTCGGCGGCGTGCCTCGCTTGACAAGGATTCGGTGCGGCCGCGTCAAGCTCGAGGCTTATCTCGGGCTCAAGGCGCGAACTCATCGCAACCATTGAGGCTTCATGAAGAGGATGGCTGGGTGAATAATGATCCAGACACGATTGTACTTGAGGAGGGCAACCTCCGGGAGGTGCTGTCAGAGAATGCAAATAACGGTAGTGATGTTAGGCAAAAAAAGCCGCATTTCTGGCAGATTTTTAAGAAGCGTCGTATTAATAAAGGAAAGCCGGAGCCTTCGCGCCGTAAAAAAATCATCAAAAGAACACTGTTAATTCTGCTGCTCGTAGGATTGTTAGTGGCTGGTTTTTTGGGATGGAAGGTTCTTAAAAATGCAACAAAAGTTTTTAATGGGAGCGTTCTCGGTATTTTTGACAGCACAAAGCTGAGAGGCGAGGACCAAGGCCGGGTTAACATTTTACTTGCAGGTACCTCTGAGGATGATCCAGGTCATGATGGTGCGATGCTTACGGATTCAATCATGATCGTCAGTTTAGACACCAAGAATAACAATGCCTTCATGCTAAGTGTTCCGCGTGATTTATGGGTGAACTATCAAACGCAGAGCTGCTCAGTAGGCTACCAGGGTAAAATTAATGCAGCCTATACATGTGGCGAGCAGATTAAATTTAACGAAGGGGGATATGCCGAGGGTGGCATCGGCCTTCTTGAAAAAATAATTGAAGACAACTTTGGCCTTGATATTAATTATTATGCCAAAATTAATTACACCGCATTCCGTGATGCCGTGGATGCCGTGGACGGAATCGATATTACCTTAAAAACTGATAGTCCAAATGGTATTTTAGATCGTATCTTCGACTGGGAGTGTAACTATCGTTGCTACAAAGTGAAGTATCCAAATGGTCCGCTACATCTTAAAGGCGAGCAAGCACTTGATTTGGCGCGTGCGCGAGGTGATTTCACCGGCTATCCAACATACGGTACGGGCAATGACTTCGGTCGAACCGAGCGGCAACGGCAAATGTTGCTCGCGCTTAAAGATAAGGCGCTCAGTATTGGCATTCTTTCAAATCCCGCAAAATTAAGTAGTCTGCTTGATGCTGCTGGTAATAACGTTACTACTGATTTTAAAACAAACGAACTTCGCCGGCTCTACGAGGTTGGTAAAAAGATCGATAGTAAAAATATCACCTCAATTGGCCTCACTGACGAAGATGTTAATTTGGTGCAAACATTCACCTCGGCTAATGGACAGAGTGCCGTAAGGCCAGTTGCCGGGGTTACTAACTTTACTCAGATTAAAAATTATATCAATAAGCTTATTAGCACCGACCCTGTTGTTCGAGAAGGCGCAAGCGTTGTAGTGCTCAATGCAAGTGGAGTAGCGGGTTTGGCGCAGACACAGGCAGATGAGTTGGCCAAAAAAGGCCTGAGTGTACAGGGTGTGGGCAATGCAGCATCGCGCGGAACTACGGCCATTTTCTCAAAAAATACAAGCAAGAACAGTACTAAAAGGTATCTAGAAAAACTGCTAGGCGTAACTATTACGTCAGATCAGGCTGCCGTGCCTGAAGCCGCAGGCTATAGCGCAGATTTTGTGATTGTGATCGGCAAAGACCGATCAAAACCTACCTCTAGCAACTAAACATTCTGGGGCTTAACCAATCTGTTACTTATTATACTTTGTATCAAAAAATGCTATACTTGTGAGGAATTATGTTGCAAGCAAAAAAACGATTTTGGGGTAAAAAGCCGGGCTTTGATATGGGTGATGTGCTTCATATTGGAGTAAACGTTGTTTTTGTAGCTGTTATTTACGCCATGATTACCTACTGGGAACTGGTTTTACTTGCAACCATCTTAGTTCTCCTTAGTAAGTGGCGCGTGTTTGCAGTGCAACCGCGGTTTTGGCTGCCGAATGTTCGAGCGAATCTTGTGGATATCATTGTTGGCATCGGTAGCGTCATTATGATATTTCAGGCGCCTCACGCGTGGCTGGCTATTGTGTGGTCGCTCCTATATCTTATCTGGCTCCTTTTTTTAAAGCCTCAATCTGGAGAGCTTTGGGTTGGGGCACAGGCATTCTGGGCTCAATTTATAGGTTTGCTTGCTATATTTGCCGTCCCCACATTCGTAAAGCACCCCTTAGTTATGTGTGCCTTTGCCTGGCTTATTGCGTGGTCTGCAGCTCGTCATTTTTTTACCAACTATGAAGAGCCTCATTATCGTACACTTGGGCTAACGTGGGGGTTTCTCAGTAGCCTCCTTGCGTGGCTGTCACTTCATTGGCTTCAATACTACGTTATTTTTAACATGAAGCTGGCGCTTGTGGTATTTGTTGTTTCTATTGTATCGGCAAGTCTTGGCAGCGTCTATCATGCGTACAAGAAAGAAGCACTCCATAAGGGTATTCTGCTTGAAAATGGGCTATTTGCCGTTGCGCTTTTGGCAGTGATTTTACTAACCGCACGTTGGTCGGCGCGGCTGTAGAGTAGGTATTTTTCTGATTTAATTTTATATACTAAGAAGTAAATAAACGAGGGTGTGCATGAAAGAAGATAATCAATCAGTCATTCCTAATATCCCAAATCTACCTCCGTCGCCTGTGAGCGTAAAGCAGCCGCGCCGTGTACGGCTGAAATCGGCCATCATTGGGGGCGTTATTGCTAGTATATTTGTGCTACTCATTGCGGCTGGCGGAATGTCGGCCACGTTTTTAATTGGTAAGAGTTCCAATGCACAAAATAACATAGAAGAAGTAAGACAAACTGTGGTGCGAGAAGGCGAGGCTATTGCTGATGTTGCCCAAAAAGTAGGTCCTAGCGTGGTGTCAATTGTTACCGAACAGCAGGCGACGCTTCGGAGTTCGCTTTACGGCACCAGAACTCGTACTAGTCAAGCTGCTGGCACGGGAGTTATTATTGACGCAAATGGCCTGGTTCTTACTAATAAACACGTAGTTGCCGAGGGTACGAGCGCGGTTTCGGTGGTAACTTCTGATGGCGTAAGATACAGCGAAGTACAGATTATTGGTCGTGACCCACTTAACGATTTGGCAATCTTGAAGGTGAGTAATCCGAGCAATTTTAAACCCGTTACGCTCGGTGATTCTGATAAAGTGCGAACTGGCCAAAAGGTAATCGCAATCGGCAATGCACTTGGTCAGTTTCAGAACACGGTTACTTCGGGTATTATTTCCGGAATCGGAAGACCTATTAACGCTTCAGACGAGCGTGGCGGTTCAAGCGAACAACTTACTAATCTCTTCCAAACCGACGCGGCGATTAATTCGGGTAACTCTGGTGGGCCGCTACTTAATTTTAATGGCGAGATGATAGGCATCAATACAGCCGTGGCTGCTGATGCTCAGAACATAGGATTTTCTATCCCGGTAAACGAGGCGAAGGGGATTATTGCGAGTGTCAAAACAACAGGGAAGCTTGTAAGGCCATATATTGGCGTCCAGTACGTAATGCTTGATCCGGAATCTGCCAAAGAGCTTGGTCTTACTGTTCAAAAGGGTGCATATATCAGCAACGATGCTGGTTCGGTTGTAGCTGGCAGCCCGGCCGAGAAAGGCGGTGTGAAGCCGGGGGATGTCATCACTGCTGTTAATTCGGTTGAGTTGAACGAAGCTAGCTCGCTTGTTTCAGTTGTTGGTCGTTTCAAGGTTGGCGATATAGTTGAACTAAGCATTCTGCGAGATGGCAAAACTATAAAAGCGAAGGTGACACTTGCCGAATCACCTACAACCCAGTAGCCGCTCCCAGCAACGGTTTTATCAGAGTAAAATACTAAAAAGTATCCAATCGGACGTTTTTTAGTATATTTCTGCGACCTAATTAAGGGTATAGAGTTGGACTAGATCTTTAGTGGTTTGAAGCCGGTATCCAGATTCCTGGGCAAGGCTGCTTATCTCCTGATGTTGTGTAGCGAGGCTCTCGGTAATAATAGCGAAGGGCTTATTTTTACGGCCAGTAATCTGTTGCCAAAACCGGCGATAGTGATTCAGGCCATCACGGCCGGAAAAGAGTGCAAGGCCAGGCTCTCGGGTGATTTCAGGAGAAGTTATGAGATCTGCTGGTACATACGGTAAGTTGGCCAAAATAACATAGTGGCGGGTGGATGGCATGCCAGGTAGATCAGTGAGAAGATCCGACACATGGAACCGAATCCGTACACTGTATGTGCGGGCATTGCGGCGAGCTACCTTCAGAGCGTCAGGTGATATATCAGATGCTGTAATATGGGTTTTGGGCAGTAGTAGAGCAGCGGTTATCGCGAGGCAGCCTGACCCGGTACCAATATCAATAACCGTATTAACCTCATGTGTTTCAGAAAGTCTCATCAAGAGTTCAATAATGGCCTCTGATTCCGGACGAGGGATGAGCACATCATTATTCACCAGAAATTCACGACCATAAAACTCTTTTGAACCAACAATGTATGCAAGCGGCGTATGCTTAAAGCGTTGTGCAACTAAGGTGTTCAGTCTGTTCAAGTGGTGATCTTCGAGCGTAAATTCCATATGCGCAATCAACCATGTTCGGTCTTTTGCAAGGACGTGCTCAAGAAGTACGAAGCAATCAAGCCGGGCCGAATTAATCCCAACTTTTCTTAACTGCTTAGAGTGCATATCTAGCCAATTATCAACTGTGGTCTTCATGCACGATTTCCAGAATAGTTGTAACGAGCTGTTCAACTGACTTCTTCACGTCAAGCTGGTATGCGCCCTGTTCAATGAGGCTCTGTTCAAAATGCCTGTGCAGGGTGAGAATATCAGCCATTTGCGAAGGGGTAGTGCTCAGTCCGCTATTTCGCTTTTCAAGACGTTGTTGTAGCAAAAAGTCATCAGCAGTTAGAATAAAAATGAAATCGAAATCGCTGTAAAGCGACTGCATATTATCCGCTAATGAACAGATATAAATCTCCTCGTAACTCTCAAGTAGCTTTGTTACGGCGGGGATATTCCAATTGAAGGCCCCTTCGGTATCGTACCATCCCCTCGGTGTGTTCGGCGGCCGTTTTATGTGCTTACCTGTAATTCTGTTTTCGAGATGCATGAATGCGTGCATTCGTTCGGGATCATATGCATGATAACCACGTTTCTTAAGCGTTCTTGCAATTGTAGACTTTCCAGTACCAGGAAAACCTGTTATAAGAATCTTCATCTAGATTGAACTCCGTTGCCGAACGATTTCATACGCCAGAATTGCTGCAGCGTTGCTCACATTGAGAGAGTCATTACTCCCTTGCATCGGAATAATTATAGGCGTGGCTCGTTGTTGCCAGAATGCACTTAAACCTTCGTGTTCGGTGCCGAGAATAAGCGCGGTTGGTAGCGTAAAATCAGCTGCAGTGTAAAGAGTGGATTTGTCTGAAAGCAGGGCGGCGTAGGCAGGGATCTCGTGCTTGGCAAGAAAGTCAGCCACATCTTCATTGCTTGCAGCCACGACTTGTTTTGTAAACACTGTTCCAAGACTGGCTCGGATGACGTTCGGATTGAATACATCGCAAGCAGGGTCGCAGACAATTACGCCGTCAATACCTGCACCGTCTGCACTGCGAATAATAGCACCCAGATTACCTGGTTTTTCAATGGCTTCTACGATGATAAAAGAGGGGTTTTCCCCAAAGTTCAACCCATCGAGCATCAGATGCTTTGCCTCAAATACCGCCAAGAGTCCGTCTGAACTGCCTCGGTATGTGATCTTCTCGAATATATCTTTACTGACAGTGTAGATCTCAGAACTTGTCTCCTCCAAAACTAGTTCCTCAACATAAATTTCAGGGCAGAGAAACAGGCATCGGGGCAGATAGCCGCCATCCAGTGCGGCAGCTATTTCTTTCACGCCCTCAACTAAAAAAACCTCTTCCTTACGCCGGGTACTATTTTTATGTAAACTCTTTACCCATTTAATTTTCGGGTTACTTGCACTAGCAATCTCTAGTTTCATTGGTTATCCCGTGCAAGTTGGCTTTCGTACGATTGGAGTTTGGCGATGATGTCATCGATGTCACCGTTCATGGCTTGTAGAATGCTGGATCGAGAATAGTTTACACGATGGTCAGTGATGCGGTCTTGCGGGAAGTTGTAGGTACGGATTTTTTCGCTTCTGTCGCCAGACCCAATCAGAGATTTACGCTGAGCTGAGAGTTTGGCGTTTTCTTCATCAATTTGCTTTTGAAGCAGGCGCGAACGGAGTACGCTCATGGCTTTAAGCTTATTTTTAATTTGGGATTTTTCATCTTGATTGGTTACTACGATGCCGGTGGGAAGGTGTGTGATGCGCACGGCTGAATCGGTGGTGTTGACGCTTTGGCCGCCGTGGCCGGAGGCGCGGTAGGTATCGATTTTTAAATCTGCCTCTTTAACTTCTATATCGGTCTCTTCGGCTTCGGGCATAACAGCAACGGTAACAGTTGAGGTATGAATGCGGCCTTGGCTCTCAGTAGCTGGCACACGCTGCACACGATGAACACCACCTTCAAACTTCAATTGTTTGTAAGCATCCTCACCGCGAACCATGAAGATAAATTCTTTGTAGCCGCCAGCATCGTTAGTGTTTTCACTCATAATCTCGGTTTTTAAGTTGTGAGTTTCGCAGTAACGTAGATACATTCTGAGTAGCTCTGCCACAAATAGACCAGCCTCGTCACCACCTGCACCGGCTCTAATTTCAATCACACAGTTTTTATGATCATTCGGATCTTTTGGGGTAAGTAGTTCTGTAAGTTTTTCTTCTGTAGACGCAATTTTTTCTTCAAGTTCAGGTATCTCCAACTTAGCGAGTTCAGAAAGCTCGCTGTCGTTGCCACGCAAAATTTCATTGGCTTCCACAAGCTGCTTTTCGAACAGGCGCTTTTCATCAAACGTACCAACAATCTCTTCAAGCTCAGCTCGCCGCCGATTTTTCTCACCAATTTTAGGATCAGAAAAAGCATCCGGCGCACTAAGCGCCTCATGTAGAATAGTAAGTTCATTTCGCAACTTCTGTTCAGTTTCCATTGAGTTTTAGTATAACAGGTGTGGTGATCTTATGCATACCTGGGGATAGTCGCTGTGTTGTACTATTGACTAAAAGCTAATTTAGTGCTAACATAGTAAATGTACGTTGATCTACATATCTGATCCGTACGATCTTTTACAGAATGGCTATGTTAATCTGGCCCGGCATTTTGGTATAGGAAATCTATGCTGAGATGCCTGGTCAGATCTACTGACTATGAGCGAAAGGAAGCCTACCATGGCGCACGTGTTGCTCGTCATCGGCAGCGTCACCTCCCAGCAGTACGAGCAGGCTCGTTTGAGGCTGCTCCAGAAGGGGCTCAAGCCCCAGATCGTCCGGGTGCCGTCCCGGATGGTCCCCGGATCCGGCGGACTCATCCTCAGTGATGTCGTCGACCAGTTCTGGGCCGCCGGTCTCGACGAGGAAACCCTCGAGGAGCGGGAGCTCGACAAGGGTGACTTCGCGCGAGAGTTCTTCCGCCGGCTGGCGGGCCACGATCTCGATGAGGTCGCGGGGCTCGTCTATGACGAGTCGGCCCACCTGGACGAGGAGCTCGTCTACGTGAACCTCGACACCTTCGGGGGCTTCGACGGTGTGTACATCCAGACGGATGTGCGTTACCTCGTGCACTCGGACGGCTGGGTCGAGCAGATGTAGTACCCGGGCGGGGTGATTTTAATGGCTTTATCCTGTATGAAGCACAGAGACTTCACCCCGCCCACCCTCGAATTCCTTACATTATTGCTTTAGCTAGTTCTTGGCCATTCTGTACTTACCTGAAGTAAGTTTTTTGAAAAACTTGAATCGGGTAAGTTGCTTCATGATAAAAGAGTGTTACTGAATGTAAGTTCGGTACTTCGGTGTTCCTGGCAACTATTACTTGCCAGATTGAGTTGAAAGATCTTCTTCCTTCTCGACAGGCTTTTTTGCTGGTTTGCTAGCAGTTTTTTCAGCGGCTGCCTTCTTGGCCTCAAGAGCTTTTTTGGCGGCTTCGGCGCGCGCTTTAAACTTATCTACGCGGCCTTCGATGTCGAGAACTT
>CAZXUE010000012.1:2632-21576 GCA_964643895.1 uncultured Candidatus Saccharibacteria bacterium | reverse complement strand
TTATTATAAAGACCCAAAGCCTATTCGGTTGTCATATCTCGTCGCTTGAATAGCTGTAGGGCGACAACGTTCATAATCAGAGCAATAATGCTCAAAATAAATAGCGGCTTCAGCGCGATGGTACTTGCCGGTGCGGTTGGTGTATGGCTAAAAGGAGAGAGGTTAATAATCCACTGCGGCAAACCGAGGATGGTGCCCAATTGAATAATAAGTAAGCAGGCCGCGAGTGTTGTCCAGCTGATTAGGGCTGCGAAGCGGGGCATGATAGAAAAGACGAGTAAGCCACAGCCAAGAATAACAAGCAGTGCTGGTGCGTGGACCATGATTGCCGCCCCCATACGCAGTGTCTTGCCAATGACATCTCCGTCAACCAGGCCGAATACAAAACCGGCTGCCAGACCAGTTGCACATAATATAATGAGCGCGGTTGTGAGCGTAAAAACGACTGAGCGGAGCATCCATTTGGTACGGCCCAGCGGAGTGGCAAGGGTCGCTTCCAGCCGACCGCTAGTCTCCTCGCTTCGCATACGAAGGAGGAGCTGCAACCCATATGCTGCCAGCAGAATACCCGTGGTTGTGAAGGTTGCGGCGAACATCAAATCAGCAGGGCTGGTTGATTGACCGTAGGTTGCCAGCATCTGCTGCATCTCTTCATTGCCAGCAATAAGATCTGAAAATTCATTTGCGACAGCACCAAGCGCACCGCCCATAACCACACAACCAAGCAGCCAAGCAATAAAGGCCGTACGATTGAGTCGCCAAAGCAAGCCAAACTTACGGAGTAAACCTGGTGCAGCCTGTGAGGCTCCGGGCTTTTCGGCGAAAATACCCGAGCCAATATCACGTCTGCTTAAAAGGAGGTAGGCAAGGGCTATAAGGCCAATGATGGCTAAGCCGAATAAACTAAGCAGCCACCATCGTTCTGCTGTGCTAAAGGGGAGCATATTTGTTGCCCAACCCAGCGGGCTCAGCCACGAGAGCCAGCTGGTCGTTACGCCCAGACCATCTTTGTTAACGGTGCCAAAGGCATCTCCAAGACCACGGAGTAAAAAGCTGATCCCAAACACCAGACCAGCAAGGCTATTAGCGGTGCGCGAGCTTTCAAAGAGTTGCGCGGTTACTGCGCTCAGTGCAGCGAAGAAAATACCAACACCAGTAATGCCAAGACTATAAGCTAGCGAGCCGCTTGCACTTAAGTGTTGGCTGACAAAAACAAAGTAGAGCAATATGCCGATCACGCTGTTTATAAACAACGCTTTTATCAGCGCAGCCGTGAGCGCCGCTTGTCTGCCAACTCTCATAGAACCAACTAACTCGCCGCGGCCGGATTCTTCCTCAGCCCGGGTGTGGCGGGTAATGGTGAAGATGTTCATGAGTGCAATTAAGACGGCAATCAGCGCAAAGGTTTCAACAACGGCAATTTCACCGAGGGTGGGTCCAGTAACGGCACCCCCAAGCAAGCGCGAGACCATGCTCGGGGCGACTGAGCTTGCGTAGCCGACTGCTTTTTGCGGTGTACCATAGGCCTTTTCAAGTTCCGGTAACGTGATCGCTGTGATGCCAACTATGGCGAGGATCCAGATTAAAAGTTTTATCCTATCAAGCCGAAAATTGAGTTTTAGTAAACGCCAGGTACCTTTGAATGCGTTCACGATTGCTTATCCTGCTTCGCGTTATAGTGTCGCATAAAGAGTTCTTCAAGTTTTGGCGGTTCGCTGGTGAGGTGTTCGATGCCAAGCGGTGCAAGGAACGAAAGAATATGGCCGATTTCATCATGGTCGGTATCAAAAACAGCAGTATTTTTATCTAATGTAAGGTCATGAATCCCTTTAACGCCGCGAAGACCGCTCAGAGATTTTTTAGTAGTAACATGTATGGTGTTGCGGCTGAGATGTCGTAACTCGGTGAGCGTGCCGGATTCCACGGTTTGACCATCGCGAATAATGG
This sequence comes from uncultured Candidatus Saccharibacteria bacterium, assembly GCA_964643895.1. Classification (GTDB taxonomy): domain Bacteria; phylum Patescibacteriota; class Saccharimonadia; order Saccharimonadales; family UBA7683; genus UBA7683. The sequence goes on along the minus strand of CAZXUE010000012.1, from coordinate 19,629 downwards.
TAACGCGGTCTGGCAGTGCCTCAACTTCTGCCAAAATATGGCTGGAGAGCAAAACTGTCTTACGCTGTTTTTTCAGCTGTGTAATGTAATTTTGGAAGACGGATTCCATAAGCGGATCAAGCCCGCTGGTTGGTTCATCTAAAATATAAATTTCAGCATCAGATGCGAGCGCGGCAACCAATGCTACTTTTTGACGATTGCCTTTTGAGTAGGTTCGACACTTCTTTTTCGGGTCAAGCTGAAAGTCGGCAAGTAACTGCGATTTTCGCTTTATATCAATACCTCCACGCAGATGGGCGAATAGATCTATCACTTCGCCGCCGGTAAGGTTCGGCCACAAACTCACATCACCCGGCACGTATGCAATGTGACGATGCAGCTCTACAGCATGCTTCCAGGGGTCTTGGTCAAGCATGCTCACTTCGCCGCCGTTTTTTCTAAGCAGACCGAGCAGTATACGAATAGTCGTTGATTTGCCGGAACCGTTTGGTCCTAGAAATCCATGCACTTCACCCTCGTGCACCGTTAAATTAAGTCCATTGAGCGCCGTAAAGCTTCCGAACTTTTTTGTAACATTGTGTACTTTAATAGTTGCGTGCTGGTTTGTGTCTGACACCTTAATACCCTTCTTGTTGTGATGCAGTAATTATACCATTCCCCACATCGTGAGGTTATAGAGAAATTGTCACCTGTGCCTGGTATCAGGTGCGTGCGATGGCCTCTCCCGCGGTAGTGGTTGGTGGTACTCTGATTGATCGGTATAATAAATCTTTGCTATGTATCAATATCGTAAAACTAGAAGACGTTACGTAAAAGCCAATAAGAGAGATCAAACTTCTGCCACTACGTGCACATTTTGCACCTCTGAAATAGCTGAAAGGTCGTTAAAGATTGGTAAACATACCTTTTTAATACCAAACAGAGTCTTTTATGATGCTTGGGAGCTGAATGATGTAGTTGATCATCTACTACTGGTTCCGAAAGAGCACGCTAAGAGTCTTGCTGGGCTTACGGCTGCGACACGTCAGGAAATCATGCAAGTAATGGCTGAGTACGAAGCGAAAGGCTATAACATCTATGCTCGCGGTGTAGGTAGCATTATGCGATCTGTCGCAGATCACCAACACACACATCTCATAAAAACCAACAATAAAAAGTCAAAGTTTGCCCTCTTCCTTGAAAAGCCATACGTACTCATAAGGAGGTGAAGAACCAAGAGTTACAGGACGAGTGGATCACTAGCTATTATAATTGTCTCGTTGCGCTTTGGAGCCGTCTTCCTTGTTGAAGGTGATGTTCTATAATCGATGATATAGTAATTGTATGAAGATCAATCAAAAAACTCCTATCATTTTAATTTCTGCACTTTGTGTAGTATTCATTTTTCTCGCTGGATTTGTATTAGGAACGATTGTCCATAATCCCTCGAGGAATCCAGTTGAAGAAGGTGTTCCTTGCACAATGGACGCTAAAATCTGTCCCGATGGCTCTGGAGTCGGCCGCGAAGGGCCAAACTGCGAATTCCCTGATTGTCCCGAGATGCCATCAACCATTAAGCAGTAGACAATGTCCTCATAGAAAATGGTTTTAGTGCCAGAAGAGTATGCTGGCTACTCACAAAATAAATAGCCCTCGATGTTTAAGAGTTATTTAACTTTTGCTTGTTACAATCCATCCATGAGTAGGATGAAAGATCGTCCCAAAGGTGATCGTCCACGCGAGAAGTTGGCTCGTAAAGGTGTGGTGGCACTTTCTGATTACGAACTTTTGATAGCGACAATTGGCAGCGGTAACAAATATGCCGATGTGACAAAAATAGCACGCGATGTTCGAAAGCTGATTACCGATAAAGGTAGCGAGCTGACGTATAAAGATCTTTTGCAGATCAAGAGTCTCGGTCCGGCAAAAGCTACTAATATCATGGCAAGTTACGAATTTTGGCGTCGTCAGTTTGAAGTCCCCGAGCGCCCAGTTATTGACTCGCCAGAAAAAGCAGTCGCTCAGCTTGCCGATATCAGAAACAAAAAGCAAGAATACTTCGCCTGCCTCACACTTGATGGTGCCAACCGCTTAATAGCCAAGCGTATCATTACCATCGGCACACTCACCGCTAGCCTTGTTCACCCGCGCGAGGTTTTCGCTGAAGCCATAATCGATCGTGCAGCGAGTATTATTGTAGCCCACAATCATCCGAGCGGAAGCATAGAGGCTAGCGAAGAGGATAGAGCCGTTACGCTGCGTCTTATAGAATCCGGCAGTGTTCTCGGTATCTCGGTTAAATATCACCTTATTTTAGCTAAGGATTCCCATGCCATAATAGATTGAATTGTTACATAGAGGTAGAATGGTATAATTCCTTTTAATGATATCTTCTAATTATCAGGCTAAGTATGTTGTGCACGAACTTGAGCGTGTTTATGCAAATGATGATGTGGCAAAATTATCGGGTCTAATGTTCGATGCTCAGATTACTCCGACACCCCATCAGATAGACGCAGCACTTTTTGCACTTAACTCCCCAAATGCTCGTGGTGTCATCATGGCTGATGAGGTAGGTCTTGGTAAGACTATCGAAGCAGGGATTGTTATTATGCAGTACTGGGCGGAACGCAAACGTAAGATTTTAATTGTATCGCCTTCAAGTCTTCGCCAGCAATGGAAGCAAGAGCTTGAAGAGAAGTTTAATCTTTTCGCAAATATCATTGATTCAAAAACTATCAAGGGGAAGTCTCTCGCTAAATACGGTATTTATATTTGTTCTTATGAATTTGCCAATCGTAATAACGAAAAACTTACCACAGGTTGGAACTTGCTAGTACTCGATGAAGCGCATAAACTACGAAATTTTTACAAAAATAAAAGAGGTGTTGCCAGTGCAATCTCTGATATTGCCAAAGGCGCTAATAAATCACTCCTGCTAACCGCAACGCCACTACAGAATAATCTTCTTGAGCTATATGGACTTGTGGATGTTGTGAACCCAAAGTACTTCCACTCGCTAGATGTGTTTAAGCAGAGATACATTAAGTCGAATCATCCTTATGCTCTAGATGATCTTCGAGAGCGGATGGGTAAAATCGCTAAACGTACTTTGCGGTCTGAGGCGCAAAAATACATTAAATATACAGATCGTATTGCACGTACAGTAACATTTACCCCTAGTGGTGATGAGCAGAAACTGTATGAATTAATTGATGACTATCTTCATCGAAAAAAGCTCTATGCATTTGCCTCTTCCCAACGACATCTTGCAGCTTTAATTATACGTAAGAGGCTTGGATCATCATCGTTTGCTGTAGCAAGCACACTTCGTAAGATTATCGCTCGCATGGAGGATGAATATGCTCACGGAAAAGTTCGTGATAATCGTGGCGGGCTTGTTGAGTTTGATGATCTAACAGATGAGGAAATTGAATATTACGAGAATTCTAATGCAACTGACGGAGTGTCTCTTGGTTCTGCCAAGGAGCGGGCTGAATTTCGCGCAGAAATAGATGAGCTCAAGAGCTATGCCGCGTTGGCTGAATCCATTAGAAGTAACGTCAAGGCCGAGCATTTAGCCGAAGCAATTAGCCTTGGCTTTAGTGCTCTTGAATCAAAGGCGGCTCGCAAGGCCATTATATTCACCGAATCAACACTTACTCAGGAATATATTGCCCGAACACTTGAACAAAAAGGCTTCTCTGGTAAGTATATATTGTTCAATGGTACCAACGGGTCACCTGAAGCCAACAAAATCTATAGTGAGTGGAAAGAGAAAAATAAAGACACAGACCTTATTACCGGCATTGAGTCGGCAGATCGCCGTAAAGCCTTGATCGATAAGTTTAAAGAAGACGATATGCAAATCATGATTGCCACCGAGGCCGCTAGCGAAGGTATCAACTTGCAGTTTTGTTCGATGCTTATCAACTATGATCTACCATGGAACCCCCAGCGTGTTGAGCAGCGGATTGGTCGCGTGCACCGTATGGGCCAGCAGTACGACGTAGTGGTTGTGAACTTCAGTAATGAAGGGAATGTTGCAGAGAAGCGTATTCTCGATTTGCTGACCAATAAGTTTGATCTCTTCAAGAGTACATTCGGCGCTAGTAACGATGTGCTTGGAGCCATTGAAAGTGGTGTTGATTTTGAACGTACCATTAGTGAAATTCTTAACACTTGCCGCACTGATGAAGAAATTGGCCAACGTTTTGAGCAGTTCCAGGAGAAGTTTAAAGAAGAAATCAGTAGTGAGCAAATTGCCGCCAGGGCTCGTATTTTTGACAGTCTTGATCCGCGCGTCCAGGACCGATTTCAGCGTTATAGCGAACAGGCAGAAGAGGCGTTTAATAGCTTTGAGCGCATGTTTATGGGACTGACGCGCTACGAACTTAAAGACATAGCAGACTTTGAAGATCAACACGTTTTTGATCTCAAAGAAGCTCCAGCAAAAGGAATAGAGCCGGGACTATATTTTTATAAGACTGATCGCGTTCCTCATGCGAGACGCTATAAATACGCTGGTGATTTGGCAGAGTTCGTTCTTAAAGAAGCTAAAGAAGCGGACACGCCCCCGGCTCGGCTTACATTTGATATGAAGTCATCTCAGCGAGTAAGCTCAGACATAAAGAAGCTTCGCGGTCAGTCAGGCACGTTAGTTGTAAAGCGTATTAGCTTTGAAATGAAAGCTGGTCTGTCCGACATGAGCGAAAGCTATGTTCTTGCAGCCGCTGAGCTAGACAACGGAGAGATGCTGGATGGAGAAGCGTGCCAAAGCCTATTGGAACTAAGCGTAAGTAGCGTCAAGCAAGAAGAGGTGTCTGAGTCGGAGGTACTAGACATCTATCTTCGGCGGTTAACTGACGAACTTCATGACGAAGTTAAAGGCCGCAACACAGAGGCCCATCTAGATATGAAGGATATGTTGGAGCGAAAGTTTAAAGATCGTGTTGTGGAGTATGAGATTAAGATAGATAAAATTGCAGTAAAAGTACGCGAACTTGAAAAGCAGGAACGGCAAGCAGCCAATACAGAAGAGCGCCTTCGTATCGCTGGAGAAAAACAAGTACTGCGTAAAAAGATTCGTGAACTCAGGCGGGTAGTATTTGACCTTGAAGAAAACATGGAAGATGATATCGATGACAAAATCACGCTGGCGCAGCAGGCGAGCGAGGGTGAAGTGAAGCAGGAGCGACTATTCGAGATACGGTTTACAATCACTACCTAACCTTATCAGATAGCGAACGTAAGTAAAATTTGCTACACTTAAGCTATGAAGTATACGCGGTCAAAGACTCTTTCGTTTGTAAATAACAAGGGTGGGGTAGGCAAATCTACGCTTGCATACAACACTGCCGTGCAGTTCGCGAACAAGGGCTACAAAACCGTGCTCGTAGATCTTGACCCGCAGTGCAATCTAACCAGACTCGCTCTTGGTGAAGAGTATTTTGAAAATACAATCTTCTCCGCAACCTCAAAGACTATCTATGACGTACTCAAGGGCGTCATAGAGGGAGGTGCCGATATCGACACTACTGCGCAGTTTGAGCCCGCTAAAGGTGCCGATAACCTCTATGTATTACGCGGCGACATGCGTCTGAGTGAATACGAAAATGTACTTTCAACGGCATACAACGCTGCGGCAGCAGGTCAGCGCATAGGGTACTTCACTACCAGCGCAGTGGACCGTTTCTTGCGAGAAAAAGGTATGAGCGAACAAGTTGACATCTTCATTATCGACACTTCACCAACCCTCGGATTACTAAATCGCGTGATATTCCTAGGAACAGATTATTTTGTAGTACCGCTCATGCCCGATGCGCTCAGCCTGCAAGGTATCGAAAACCTCGGTAATATTTACGAGCAATGGAAAATAAACTGGCGTGACACAGGCAGGGCACTGGCACGAGATATCGAGAATCAGTTTGTGTTGAGCGGCGAAGGACTATTTATAGGATACATCCTGAACTCATACAACGTATATGGTCAGCAGCCCATACGTGATCACAGGAAGTGGATAGACCAAGTGCCGGGTAAGGTAAAAACGTTTCTCAGTGAAAAGCATTGTCGCAACGGGTTAGTAGCCAGCAGTAGCGCAAGCTCCTTGCATGACATACAGGACTATGGCCGACTACCTGCAATCACGCACGAAAACGGTGTCGCCATATTCAACATCGACCCGACGAAGGCTGAGGCTACACAGCCAGGCTCTCGCGAGAACATAGAAAAAGCCAAAAAAGAATTTGATGAACTGTCGGACAACATACTAGCGGTACTAAAAAAATATTAACGCGCGACGAGTGAGAAGTACGCCACATACCCACGAGAGATAGGAGATAAGCAGAATGGACGAGCACGATATGGATATTCACGAACTCACCGGCGCATCACCTGAGTTTCGTACGCAGCTGGCGAAGCAGCTGGAAGAATTAGTACCCGAGGCGATTACCGATGGCAAGGTGGATGTAGCGAAGCTAAAGGAGCTGCTGCAAGAGGACGCTGGCGATACGAATGAGCGGTTTGGCCTGTTTTGGCCGGGCAAGAAGCGGGCCATGCGCGCGGCGCAAGATCCTACTACTGCCACGCTTAAGCCCGCCAAAGAGCTAAGTAAGGACTGGGACACGACCGAAAATATCTTCATCGAGGGCGATAACCTCGAGGTGCTGAAAGTGCTGCAAAAGCAGTACCACAACGCCATCAAGATGATTTACATCGACCCGCCGTACAACACCGGCAAAGATTTCGTCTACCCCGACAACTTTCAGGAAGGGTTGCAAAACTACCTCGAGTTTAGCAAGCAAGTCGACGAAGGCAATAAAAAGATTAGCACCAACACCGAAACCGCTGGCCGCTACCACAGCAACTGGCTAAACATGATGTACCCGCGCCTCAAGCTGGCACGGAATTTGCTGACGGATGACGGGGTGATTTTTATTTCGATTAATGATACAGAGCAGGCCAACCTAAAGAGGTTGTGCGACGAGGTCTTTGGTGAAAGCAATTTCATTGCTTCAATTGTAAGATCTACAGGCACTACTACTGGGCAAGGAGCAAATATTGTTGGAAATTCTTATGATTTCATCCTTGCATATTCTCGCTCTGCAGATTTTATCGTAGGGGGAATGCCTTTATCAAAAAAAGACATATCGCGCTACAAGCACCAAGACGAACAAGGAAAATATTCGGTTCTGTCTCTTCGCAGAACTGGCAATGGAGACAGGAGAGAAGATCGGCCAAAAATGTATTATCCCATTCAAGCTCCTGATGGTACAGACGTTTACCCTATCGGGCCTAAAGGATATGAAAGTAGATGGCGGGTTGGACAGTCTACATACAACCGAATGTGCGATGAAAATCTGATCGAATGGAAGAACGACGGAGAAAAATGGCTGCCATACTACAAATTTTATCTGGAAGGCAGGACAAAACCATTCTCGAACTGGTGGCCTGAAATCGAAGGCAACAAGAAGGCTTCAATAGATGTCAAGGGTTTACTGGGAGATCGTGTATTTGAAACACCTAAACCGATCGAGCTCGTATACAGATTGGCACAACTAGCAAATACAGGTGCCGACGACATCATTCTCGACTTCTTCTCCGGCTCCGGCACAACTGCCCACGCTGTCATGCAACTCAACGCCGAGGACGGCGGCAATCGTAAGCACATTCAGGTACAGCTGCCCGAACCGACAGACGAGAAGAGCGAAGCCTGCAAGGCTGGCTATCGCAAAATTAGCGACATCGCTCGTGCGCGAATCGACAAAGCAGGCGAAGCTATCAAAGAAAAGTTTGCCGACAAGCTCGCCGAACGTGACACACCACTCGACATCGGCTACCGCACTTACCAGCTGAGCGATACCAACTTCCGCAAATGGCAAAGCAGCGCTACAAACGACCTGGGCGAATTGCAAGCCCGCCTCGACCTCATGCGTGAAAGTGCCGACGACAACGCCAGCGAAGAAGACCTGCTAGTAGAAGTGATGCTAAAGATGGGCTTGCCGCTAACCAGCCGCACCGCTAGCCGCGAAGTCGCCGAACTGACCGTCCACCAAGTCGTGCCAGAAGACGAAGAACACGCCGACGTGCAGCCAGTGTTTTACCTGAACGAACACGTCAAGCCAACCCTCGAACAACTCCGCGCCATCGTCACCGAACTCACCCCAAGCAAGTTTGTGATTTTGGACGATGCATTCCAGGGCGACAACGAGCTGAAGACGAATCTCGTGCAGACATGTAAGAGTTATGACGTAGAGTTGTGGACGGTGTAGGATGAGCGAAGAGCTGCGCCAAGCGAAAGAATCAGACTTTCTATTTTATAACGGTCCTGATGGTAATCTGCATATTGAAGTATTCTACGCGGGTGAAAACATATGGCTGACTCAAGCAAAGATGTCGGAATTGTTCGGGGTCGATGTCTCAGTGATAAGTCGTCATATCTCTAATGTGTTTGAGAACGGCGAACTGACGGAAAAAAGCAATGTGCAAAAAATGCAAATTGCAAATTCTGACAAACCAGTGTCTTACTATAGCTTGGATGTGATCATATCTGTGGGTTACCGCGTCAACTCTGTTCAGGCGACACAATTTCGCATATGGGCCACCAGCACGCTACGCGACTTTATGATCAAAGGGTATGCGCTGGATACCGAACGACTAAAGAACGGCACTCACTTTGGCAAAGATTACTTCGATGAGTTACTGGAAAAGATTCGTGAAATCCGCGCGAGCGAGCGTCGTTTTTATCAAAAAATTACGGATATATATGCGACGGCCAGTGACTACAATACGCAGTCGGAAATCACTAAAGAATTCTATGCTACGGTGCAGAACAAGCTGCACTGGGCGATTCATGGTAAGACTGCCGCAGAGTTGATCGCCAGCAGCGCTGACGCCGCTAAGCCAAATATGGGACTAAAAACATGGAAGAATTCGCCCAAAGGTAAGATTCTAAAGAGCGACGTTTCCGTAGGTAAGAACTATCTGGACGCAAAGCAAATCAAAGAGCTTGAGCGAGTCGTCACCATGTATCTGGACTACGCCGAGAACCAAGCTAGCAGGCAAAGAATAATGACCATGGCTGACTGGGCGTCAAAACTCGATTCGTTCTTACAATTTAACGAGTATCAAATCTTGAGCGATCCTGGCAAAATATCGAACGCTGCAGCAAAAAAAATAGCGGAAAAAGAATACGAAAAGTATCGCCCCATCCAGGATAAACTCTTTGAAAGTGACTTTGACCGTGAAGTAAAAAAAGCGCTAAAAGAAAAACAAAATGAAAATTAAATACGATTCCCAGCAGCCATTTCAAATCCAGGCCATAAATGCCATTGCCGATATATTTGAAGGACAACCGCATGATTGGGAGATGTTTTCGACTGCATTGAAAACGCGAGCAGTGAGCGGAGCGCAGGCCGGACTGTTTAATGAAATTGGGGCAGTCGGTAACAACTTGCTGCTAGACGAAGATTCAATTTTAGAAAATGTACAGGCTATACAAAATGAAAACGGTATTGAACCAGCGCAAAGACTGGATGGTATGAATTTCAGCGTAGAGATGGAAACTGGCACAGGTAAGACGTATGTATATTTGCGAACTGCGTTGGAGCTCGCTAAACGATATGGATTCAACAAATTTATTATTATCGTGCCGAGCATTCCTATTAAAGAAGGTGTAAAAAGCAGTATTGAAAGTATGCGAGATCACTTCCGTTTTGAGGCAGGCTATGACCCGTATGAGGTGAGTGTATATGATGGTAAGACTCCGGAAGTTGTGCAGAGTTTTGCAACCAGTACTATGACGCAGTTTATGATTATGACTATCGATGCAATTCGTGGTAACCGTAAACTTATTATTCGTGAAGAGCGAGATAAACTAAACGGCATTGCTCCTATAGACTATTTGGCGGCGGTTAATCCAATTGTCGTCATGGACGAGCCACAGAACATGGAGAGTGAACCTTCAACCAGTGCAATCGCTGACCTGAACCCACTCTGTACACTGCGTTATAGCGCGACGCATACACGTGATTACAATATGATGTACCGTCTTGATCCTGTAGACGCACACCGCGAAAAGCTGGTAAAAGGTATCGTCGTGGCTAACGCTCAACAAAAAGGTAGTGACGCCAAACCATACGTTAAGCTACTTGATGTACGCAACACTCCGCGCCTTGAGGCATATCTGGAACTATTGGTTCGTGATCGCAATGGAAATATTGGCCGCAAGCCACTCTGGGTGAAGCATCACGACAAGCTTGATATTCGCACCGGCAATAGTATTTATGAGGGCTATGCTGTCAATGATATCTCCACCATCCCAGCAAATGTAGAGATCGGCACACACGGCGTGTTGATGCTTGGTGACAACTGGGGCGGCAATGAAGACCAGATCCTACGGGAGATGATTCGCGAGACGGTTAAGGAGCATGTCAAGCGCGAGTTTTTATTACGAGATGCGGGTATAAAAGTGCTTAGTCTATTCTTCGTTGATCGAGTAGCAAGCTATCTGACCTATGACGATGATGGCAATGCGATTGATGGTCGATTTGTGAAATGGTTTGACGAGCTCTACCGTGAAGAGCGAGCTAAAAGCCCCTATTACACTGAGATGTTGCCCGAAGAGCCGAGCGAAGTCCGCGCAGCTTATTTCGCTGAGATGCGAAAAGGCGGCAAGACGAGTCTGGTCGATAGCAAAGAAGGCAAGGGCAATGCGAACGATGAGTCTGCCTACGACCTCATCATGAAAGGCAAAGAAAAGTTGCTCGATCAATCTAACCCAGTGCGGTTTATATTTAGCCACTCGGCGCTTAAAGAAGGTTGGGATAATCCAAATGTATTTCAGATCTGTATGATGCGCGAGAGTAGTAGCGAAAACGATCGTCGCCAGACGATTGGTCGTGGTTTGCGTTTGCCTGTACGGCAGGATGGAACACGTGTATTTGATGAGCAGATAAATCAGCTGACGGTGATTGCGAATGAATCGTATCGTGACTTTGCAAGTAATCTGCAAAAAGAGTATAAAAAAGCTGGCATTCAGATCGGCTATGTACGCAAGGGGGAGTTTGCGCGAATTGTGCTACATGATAACGCTAGTAAGACGCTTGGTCACAAGGTATCGCATGAGATATGGGGACATTTAGAGCGTCGCGGCTACATCGATGATGACGGCAAGGTGCTGGCGAACTTCGCACCGCAAAATACAGGCTTCAATCTTGACTTGCCAGGCGACTTGCAGCAATATCATAGCGAAGTCGTCGATGTGATCGAGAGTTGCAAGATAGATAAATTCGTCAAAGACGCTCGCAAAAAAGAGACCATACGTCTCAATAAAGAAGTTTTATACAGTCCAGAGCTTGAAACACTCTGGAAAAAGATTTCGCGCAAGACTACCTACCGTGTGTCATTTGATAACGGACAGGTTATCATGGCGGCTATTGAATCCATTAAGAGAGCGCCAGAGATTAAAGCACTCAGGGTAGAAGTGGTGAAAAATAAGGTATTACTACTGCGTGGCGGTATTCACAATGCTGGCGTTGTAGGTGAAAGTACAAACGATCTCGTCGGGACGTTTGAATTACCTGATGTTATCAGTGAATTACAAGATGATACTGGATTGACTCGTCGAACAATAGTAGATATCTTGCAGGGCAGCAATCGTTTGCACGAGTTCTTAAAAAACCCATACGACTATATACAAATGGTAAAAAGTTCCATCAAATCCGTGCTTGCAAATGTGGTAATCGACGGTGTTCAATATGAAAAAATTGCCGAGGAGGTTTACGAACTACGTGAATTCCAACGTGATAGCGAAGAAGAGGTAGAGCGGTTCGTTGATCGCTTGTACGAGGTGCAACATGCTCAAAAGTCCGTCTCTGATAAACTCGCACTTGATTCTGCTACAGAATATGAATTTGCGAAATACTTAGATAGTCGGGATGATGTGAAGTTGTTTTTGAAGCTGCCAAGTCGATTTGTGGTGCCCACACCGGTCGGACCTTATAACCCGGACTGGGCAATTGTGAAAGAAGTTGACGGTCAAGAGAAAGTTTATATGGTCCGAGAAACAAAAAATGGTGGCGAGCGCGAATCAGAGCTGCAGAAAATTTCATGTGCTGCAAAGCATTTCGAGGAAATAGGAATGTATGATTATGCGAAGTCAACACCACTTGATTGGCGTATTTAGCAGGTTTGTTCCACTTCCTGCACTATAAAGTCGTCGAGGATCGTGCCAGGAAGGCGGGCGGCTTCGGTGGCTACGATCTGGTTAATGTGCGCTTATGTATGGAGCGGGAGCCTCGCTTTGATTAGCCTGGGTGAGTCATTTGCCATTAAGCTGGTCATGATCTCACCGAGACTTTTCAATTGTTTCGGCGGTGCGTTTCCAGTTACGTGAATGTTACTTACTGGAGATCGGGGAATTTCTGGGTACACTAATCCTAAATTTTAATTATATCATACTATTTATGTTTTTGTCAAATTTTAGAAATACCTGCATCTCGAAACTCTCGATCTACTGGAGCGTCATCCCGAGTACTCGATCAAAGTCGAGCATAAACACAATCGACCTGTCCACCGTAGCTTCAGCGAAGGAGGAAAGATCTACCTTATCTGCTGGCGGTACTAGATCCCTCCACTTCGGTTGGGATGAGGGGGTGTTTTGTGATTGGCGTTTAGAAATGGTACTACCATGGCGGTATAACGAAACAGCTGTATCGTTCGACTGAAAATAAAATGATTGCTGGCGTGTGCGGTGGATTGGCCGAATATTTTGCTATTGATCCGGTTATCGTACGAATTATCTTTTTCATTCTACTACTACCAGGCGGTCTACCGGAATTTCTGCCGTATGTAGTGTTATGGATCGTTGTCCCCGTAAAAAATAAGAGGCCATTTCGGCCTCTTATTCTATCAGTTAGGGTACTGAATTAAAGTACGTCTACGCCGTCGTTGTCATTTGTAATAACATTACCTGAGTTAACGTTGGTGTTCACGTTGTTTGTGGTAGTTGTTGCAGATGAATTGGTTGTGTTACCGCTGTTGCGATTATCGGTGTAGGTGTTACCGTTATCGCTGATGTTTGAAATAGCAGTATTAGTAGTGTTGCCGCTGTTAAGGTTGAGGCCAAGCGTATTGCCACTCCATCGATTATCGGTATACGTATTACCGCTAAATCGGCTATCAACAGTAGTATTACCGTTGTTTCGGGTATCAATAGTTGTGGTTGTAGTATTGGTGGTTGTTGAAGTGTTGGTTTGGTTGAAGCTACCTGAGACACTTGCAAGACCTCGGCCAAGACCCCACACTACGCCAGCTGTGCTTGCTGGTGAAGCTGCAGCTGCGGAAGCGGCTGGTGCCTCACAACTTGCGCCAATACTTTGTGTAGTGGCTGGGCTGTTTGCTTGTGAAGCAGCAAATACAGTACCGAGCTGTGCTTTTAGGACTGATACAGTGATCATGCTCACGATCGGAATCGCTACAAGCATGCCGGCAAACGCAGCCAGCATCGTTCTATTATTTTGATATTGAGCTGTCGTTACGGCATCGGCCATACAACTACCCTCCTCGCATTTAGTTAGTTATAGACTCCCACCAATCGTGATCTAACCATACGCCTATTTACAAAACACTGTCAATATGTTTTAAAACATAAGCGTAATAAACTGTGGATAACTGTATAACTAATCTTAATAAGATTTAAAACTTTGCGATCCGATAGGCATGGCGCCAGGTTTTGATGGCTTCTTTGTAGGGCTGGAAATTGCGGAAGATCATTAAATCAGCTTGCCGGCGAACAGCCCAACCCCGTTTACCACTTAAAATTTGCTTGCCTCGTTGTACTACAGCCCACTGGGGGCCAGCGGTTACAACATAGAGCGGTTTGCGGTTTCGGTACGCGGCAGGTGTTTTCCCAGCTTGTTCGCGAATAAGATTACTGCTAACAAAATTAGCATCGTGAAGCGCAGTTTGAGCCATACCGGAGTATTGAGTGTCGGCATTGTCGCCAAGTGTGTATATGTGTGATTGACCTTGGGCTCGAAGGTGGTCATCGACTACAACACGGCCGCCACGGCCAAGTGTGAAGATCTCGGAGTTCTTGCTATAAAAATCAACCGGTTTGCTGCCTGCTGTCCAGACGATAACATCCGCTTCAAGCTCACCGCTCTTCATGCAGAGTGCATCCGACTTGCAGGCGGCAACTTGTACACCAAGATGAATTTCAACGCCAAGCTTTTGCAAATGACGATGTGTTTTTAAAGAAGCTTTTGGAGCGAGCATCGGCAGTACGCGGTCTGCTGCATCGACCAAAACGGTTTTTACTCGAACAGGTTTAATGCCGTATTTTTTTGCAACCAATCGTGAAAATGCCGGGATTTCTCCGGCTAATTCAACGCCGGAAGCTCCAGCACCAACAATTACTACGCGTAGTGGTTTTGATACGCTGCGGCTAAACATGTCAACCAGTCGCTTACGGAGTTTAATGGTGGAGCTGATATCGTGCATACTTTCGGTGTGTTCCGCGAGACCTTTGATGCCAAAATAATTAACCTGATTGCCGAGTGCTAAAACAAGTTCGTCGTAAGGATATATCTCACCTTCCATAGAAACCAGAAGTTGTTTTTTTGCATCAATGTAGGCCGCAGTATCAAGCGCAAGTGTTACATTGTGCGCCTCTGAAAAGATCTCCCTGAGCGGAATAACCACCTCCATTGGTGAGTGGCCAACGGCAGAGCGGTACAATGCGCCGTGATATTCAAAATGTGTGTTGTTAGAAACCAGCGTAACCTCAAAGCAGGCTTTATTTGCCAGGTTGAGTGCCGTTTTAACACCGCCAAAGCCACCGCCAACTACAACCACCCGAGTTATCTTCTTTGCCATTACGCTTTAGTTTACCATTTTAGGGGTTAATGATCACCCTATAAACTGAAATGAATAATCGATATACTGGATAGTAATTATGAAGTTTATTGTTGGAACAAAAAATGCACAGAAGGTATCTGTAGTTAAAAGGGTGGTTGCGGATATTGTGAAAGATTATGTTTTAGTTGAAGCCATCGATATTCCATCACTTGTTCCGGATACACCATATAACGAAGAAACCAAGCAAGGTGCGTATAATCGTGCCCGGCAGCTTGTTAAGAGCCATGCGTCTGCGTATTGTATTGGTTTAGAAAGCGGGTTGGTTGAGAGATATGATTTACTATTTGAAGAAGCCTGGGCATGTGTTTGCTATAAAAACCAGGTTTATTATGGCTATTCAAGTGGTCTCGTAATTCCAGAATATGTGCGTCAGAAAATGGAGGAGCTTAATCTCGAACATGGTCCTACTATGAACCATATTCGTGGTGAACTGGGTCAATTTGATGATAGAGACACTTGGGGGACATATTCCGGCAAGGCAATTCTTCGTACTATCAGTATTGAGGAAGCTCTGCGCAACGCTCTGGTTCAGATTTTTTCTCCATCCGAGAGCCTCTATAACAAGTAATTTTACTCTATAATCCTAAATCCATAATCGTATATACTACAAGGTATGGCACAAATCGGATATCGGGGTACGTACAACAAAAAAGCAAAAGGGCCGTTTCGGGTTTCTCGCTCAAAAATCGAACTGTTTATGCAGTGTCAACGTTGCTTTTGGCTCGAGGCCAGGCTCGGTATTAAGCGTCCTTCAAGCCCACCGTTTAACATTAATAAAGCGATTGATGAGCTGTTCAAAAAAGAATTTGATGTGCATCGAAAAGCAAAAACGCAACACCCATTGATGATGGAATATAATATTGAGGCGATTCCATTCGCACATGATCAAATAGACGAATGGCGCGAAAATTTTGTGGGCGTGCAGTATCACCATGAGCTGACAAATTTGCTGATCTTTGGGGCGGTTGATGACATTTGGGTTAACGATGCTGATGAACTCATCGTAGTTGATTACAAGGCAACGGCTAAGAGCGCCGAGGTTTCAATTGATTCTGCCTGGCAAATTGCGTACAAGCGCCAGATGGAAGTATATCAGTGGCTCCTAAGTCAAAACGGCTTTAAAGTAAATAATACGGGCTATTTTGTATACACGAATGGCCGATTTGATTTAGAAGGTTTTAATAATCGGCTAGAGTTTAAAACCAAGATTATTCCATACAAGGGCGATGCACATTGGGTTGAGGCAACTTTGAATGAGATGAAAGTATGTCTTGACAGCGACGCTATACCGGCAGTTGGGGTGGCTGCTATGGGCGGAGAGTGTGATTTTTGCACATACGCTCGTTCTCGTACCGAGCTTACACTTACTTTTCTTAATAAAAGTGGCAAAGTATGATTAGTTTGGCGTTTGCAACAATCTTCTTGTATATGTGCGGGTGGTTCCTGATATCACAAGTTGTAAGGCGTAACGATGTTGCTGATGCGGCTTGGGGTCTGGGATTTGTGGTCTTGGCGTGGGTGCTTTATATGCAGCGTCCAAGCGTACAGCTTTCGCTGGCCGTTATTCTCGTTACCGTATGGGGTATTCGGTTAAGCACCCATATTTTTACACGCAATCGTAAAAAGTCAGAAGATTACCGCTACCAACAATGGCGCAAAGAGTGGGGAAAGTGGTTTACGATACGTAGCTTTTCGCAAGTTTTTATGCTGCAAGGGTTTCTTCTAGTGCTGATCTCGGCACCTGTGATTGCGCTGAGTAAAAATGGCCAAGATAGTCTGAACATTATTAATTACTTTGGTGCAACTATTTGGGCGGTTGGCTTTCTCGTTGAGGCCATCGGCGACCACGAACTACGTCAGTTTATAAAAAACCCTCGTAATAAAGGCAAGATTATGCAAACAGGCCTCTGGCGCTACACCCGTCACCCCAACTACTTCGGCGACTTCACTCTCTGGTGGGGACTCTATCTCATCGCCTGCGACTTCGGAGCCTATTGGACCATCTTCTCTCCCTTGCTCATGTCCTTCCTACTCCTCCGTGTTTACGGCGTGACCCTTCTGGAACGCGACATCTCCGAACGCCGTCCCGATTACCTCGC
>CAZXUE010000012.1:0-2622 GCA_964643895.1 uncultured Candidatus Saccharibacteria bacterium | reverse complement strand
TATATTGGTGAAGTTACACAGTGGTGGGGAATTTGGCTGATAAGCTATGGCTCGCCGTGGTTTTTATGGGCATTGATTGGCCCGCTTACCATTACGACATTGATCTTAAAAGTATCCGGTATTCCGTTGCTTGAAAAAAAGTATGCAGGTAATGCTGCGTTTGAAGCGTATAAAAAGCGAACAAGTAGGTTCTTTCCGTTACAGCCAAAGAGAGTACAATCTTTAAAGAAGGAGGCTTAGCATGGAATTCTTAAAATTATACATAGTTTCAATGGGGGCTTTTTTAGCACTCGATAGTATCTGGCTTGGTGTTGTGGCACCGAAGTTTTATAAAAGTCAGATTGGCCACCTGATGGCCGAAAAACCTAATTTTTTCGCAGCTGGTTTGTTCTACCTCTTGTTTATTCTGGGTCTCGTGTTTTTTGTGGTGCAGCCTGCGCTTAAAGACGTCTCATGGCTTGTGGTTGCAGCGCGGGGCGCATTCTTTGGTATTGTTGCATATGCCACATATGATCTTACAAGCCAAGCGGTGATAAAAGATTGGCCGTGGTTAGTAACAGCTGTCGATCTAGCTTGGGGTGCGCTTGTCTCAGCAAGCACGGCAGTAGTTGCTCTGTTACTGTATCGAGCACTATTTAATTAAATAGTCGTCGTGCTATACTGCATATAAAATAAGGAAATAAAAATATAAAAGTATGAGTTCGCACGCGCATTATACGTATCGCAAAGCCAAGAAAAAATCTAAAAAACGTTCTACAAAAGAACCATTACTCTATTTTGCAATTGCATTTGGCCCTCTTATGACAATCCCGCAAGTATATGAGATCTGGATTAATGGCAACAAGGGTGTTTCGTTACTGACCTGGGGCGCCTATGTTCTTACTTCGGTTATTTGGCTGGCACATGGTATTAAGATTAAAGACAAGCCGCTTATTGCAGTGCAAGTGATTTGGACCGTCCTTTCTGTGCTTATAGTCGTCGGCTTAGTAGCGTAACAAGCGTTACTGGTGTCGGTGGGCTATAATATGAGCCATGAGACTGATCTTAAAAGAAAAACGCAGCGAAGTTGGCGAGGTGGTCTCGTTTATATTTGAGCCAGTGGAGCCGTTAACATGGCAGGCCGGGCAGTATATAAATTTGACCATGCCGGATGTACTGCCAGTTGATCAAGATCGGTTGTTCACCATTGCTTCTGCGCCTCACGAAAAAGAACTCCTGATTACAACGTATCTTGGAGTGAGCACTTACAAGCAGCGGATGGCCAGACTTGAGATCGGCGAGATGATAGAAGCCGATCAGCTGGGTGGTGATTTTATATGGCAAGATGACGGTCGCCAAAAACTCTATATTGCCGGTGGCATTGGTGTTACTACTTTTCGAAGCATCATCTTAGATCAGATCCATAAAAAAGTGCCAAACAATGCTCTGCTTCTGTACGCAGGTAGGCAAGATAGAAGGCCGTTTATGGATGAACTACAAGCTGCTGTAGCTGAGGACGTCAGCCTTGATATGAAGATCTACGACAAAACTCGCTTAACGCTTCAGCAGCTTCTTGCCGATGTGTCTGATATTTTTGAACGAACGGTTTACCTAGCGGGATCGCAATCATTCTCAGAGATGCTTGGAGAGGGTTTGGTCAAGCAGGGTATTGATCGTCGGCATATCAAGTACGACTACTTTGATGGATATATTGACATAGAATACTAAATAGTGTATAATTGTTTATACCTATGGCGTAGATGGCTCATATAAGTATAAGCAGATGACGACATTACAATTTTTAATCATCTTCGATCTTATCTTGCAATCAAATGAATACCGTGACTTGCCGCAAGAAGGGGTGCAATCTCAATGAGGTTTTCTTCAGTGATCGCGGAGCCGCTCAATCCGCTTACACCCCTAATTTGAGATAAGTTGGTATTTAAAAATTCAACACGCTTACACTGTACATTTGAAAATTCCACTAGATCAATTTGGCAATTTTCAAACAATGTATTGTGAATATTGGCATTGGAAAAGTCGGTTTCAGTCAGATCACAATCAATAAATATACAACGTTCAAATTTTGCCTTCCGAAAATTAGCCAGATTCAAGAGGCAGTTTTTAAATACAACATCAGTAATATGGGCATCAGGGAGCTGAATTCCTGTAAGCCGACCTTTAGAAATGCACGATCTTATAATAGAGCCTCTGTAGCACAGAATGTTGGGCGCACGTAGCTCTTGTATAATTGCATCGGCAAGATCGAAAAATGGGTATTTGCCAGCAGTGATCGTGATCAACCGATGGGCGCCGCTAATTTCAACACCCTCTCCGTTAATTTCGCATTTTACCTCGCCAAAGCGGGCTTTGTGAATAAGTTCAGCTATGGGTTTTCGTTTCATCACCTATCTAGCATATAATAAAACCATGGAAATGCTTTTGATTGTGTTGTTGGCTTTGGTGGTGCTTGGGTTTGGGGCGGTGATTTTTGTATTGAACCAGAAGCTCTCGAAGCCTCAAAATGATCAAGCGGCGCAGTATTTAAAAACAGATCTGGATAATTTGAGTAAAGGCGTGGCCGAGTTGCAGCAGAGCTTGAACGAGAATATTAACGAAAAACTTAACAAGTCGCAATCAGAA
>CAZXUE010000011.1:12384-26638 GCA_964643895.1 uncultured Candidatus Saccharibacteria bacterium | reverse complement strand
GGCTCAGTCAACTAACATGGAACAAGCGTAGCTTGTAGATAATTTTCTGGTGAGGCGAACAGGCTTGGCCTGTTCTGTCGAGCCATCCATTCTGTTAAGATACTTTCTAAGTTCTTGGTAGGAACACAACCATACAGTTTTCTTAGGTAGCGTTTAATACTACTCCACAGCCCTTCAATCTGGTTGGTGCCTGCAAACTGACCAGTGGAGTGGTTCCAGACTTCGTGATCATACCCGAGCAGGGGTAGTTCACTGTAGCCATGCCATTTGTCGGTAACGACAAGTGAGCCTGTTTGTGTCGTATCTTGCACAAACTGTTCGAGAACATCTCTACCTCTGCCTGAGCTGTAGTCTCCCGTGATCCTGAGAGCTATTCTTCTGGTGTGTGGCTCAATAGCACCGGTCACAATGACCTGCGGCTGGCTGCTCTTTTGTTTGCCGAAATAGCTTTCATCCACCTGGATGAGCATAGATAGCTGCTCTAGTGTGTCTGGCGGTATGTGTCGCCTGAATCGCTCGTACCAACGCTGTACGCTGGTGTAGCTGACTTGAGCCAGCAGTCGGGCCGTATCTGGACTCTTGCGGTTCTGCCAGCACCAGAGCAATACAAACAGCTGTTTGGGTGAGAGTTTCATACCATACAGCCAACTGCCACGGTAGGCTGTCGGACGGTACTTTCTGCGGCACAGGCGGCACCACAGGTACTTTTGCCCATAGCTTTGCCTCAGGGCGCCTTCGCACCCTGGACAGCTGACGTTGTCCCCAAAGACTAACTTGTTAAGGATTACCCAGTACTTCTTATTTGAGTGAAAAACTGGTAGTTTATTCATTGGAACAACCTTTCTTACTTGCTTAGCTTTACAACTACAAGTCTACTGGTTGTTCCGTTTTAGTTTAATGAGCCCGCTTCTGTAACGCCGCCAGTTGAAACAGTATCACCTCGAGGCACATATACGGAGTGGAACTGGAACTCTACGACTCCTCTGACAACGTTGCAACATAGCTTAGTTATTAACGAGGTGAAGGCAAGTGCGCCATATTTTTGGTCTCATCAATTTGGTTTTAAGGGTGGAGATGGAGGATATATCGGCCTCCAATCCAATGGTAGTCGAGTTGATGGCACGACAGGAAAGACCGCCGTGTTCTCAATATTTAGCTCAGGCATGGATGCCTCACCAGCCAAGGCCTGCAAAATCGAGCAAGAGGGCTTTGACGGTTATGACACTTCTGGCACCAGTTGCCGTATAGCCTATGATTGGCAACCGGGCCGCAGGTATGATCTTAAAGTTGCACTGACTGCGAAAGACAGCACCGGCCACTGGTGGAGCGGCTGGATCAAAGATACGGTTACAAACCAGGAGACACTCGTTGCAAAAATAAAAACACCTGTAAAATGGACGGCTTTCAATGACTGGTCGGTTATGTGGACAGAATATTTTGGCGGACTTCCTGAGACGTGTGCAGATTTGGCATATTCGTCAGTAAACTTTTATCAGCCGTCAGCCAATGGCGGCGGCATTCAGCCTTCGGGTACTAAAAATGTACTCTCCACGGGTGATAAATGCAATAATTCAAGCATAGCCCCAACAAACTTTGGCTCTACTCAGAAGATGGGCACGCAGCGTTAGGTAATTTGTTATAAGTTAGGCTTGAAATATCGAGAGGGAAGAGTAAACTAAAATACAAGTTACGTGCGCCACGTCTCGGCTGCATATAACGCATGTTAACAAACTAAACGAGTCGTAAGGGTTGAGACTCGCTCGTCAGGAGTTTTTGGCGATCTTAGGTTTACATGTAGATTTTCAAAAACTCCTGACGGAAGTCCACCCTTGCTCAAGAGCGGGGTCAATTCTGAATGGAGGAAATGCAATAAGTGCCGTATCCATCAAGGAAAGGGGGAGCGCGTATGCGCTTCCATGACAAGACCACCCACACGCCGATCGGTGGCCCTGCGTGCCGCCACGGCATCACCATCGGCGAGCCCGCCGACACCACCGGGATGATGACCGGGGGCTCGGAGGCCTAGGTCGCGCTGACGACCGAAGCTTTCGAGCCGACTACCTGATCACCCTCCCGCTGGGTGGGTGATCACTGCGTCAACAGTGACGCCACAATTTGGCGGAGCAGGAAGTGCTGAAAGTGGAGAGGAGCGATATCGGACGTAGTAATTGGGCTAGTTGCTTCGGCGGGGGCCGAGGTAACACCAAAAACACCATCCGTTATCAAGAACCCCTCCAATCTGAAAGCACCCTGCTCCGCCATGCGGCGGAACTCGTTTAGTTTGTTACTAAATCCTTACGTTACCCGAGAGGGTTATTTTTTATTTGTCAGTATGTTATTTATCCGACATACTAGAGTGCATGACCTTTTACTTTTACGATCTTGAGACATCGGGAATTAATGCTCGAGCGCAGCGAATTATGCAATTTGCAGGACAGCGAACAGATGAAAATTTTCAACCGCTTGGTGAGCCGCAAAATTGGCTTGTGAAACTTAGCGATGAGATCTTGCCCGATCCCGATGCGGTGCTCATTACAGGCATTACCCCGCAAAAAACATTTGAAGAAGGGTACAGTGAAGCTGAGTTTCTGAAGCTGTTTTACAAGGAAGTTCTGCAGCCGGATACCATAATTTGCGGTTTTAACACTATTCGCTTTGACGATGAATTTATGCGAAACACCCTGTGGCGCAATTTTTACGATCCGTACGAGTGGCAGTGGCAGGACGGCCGTTCGCGTTGGGATTTACTGGATGTTGTTCGCATGGTGCGCGCGCTCCGGCCAGATGGAATAGAGTGGCCGGTTGACGAGAAAGGCCAGCCAACTAATCGCCTCGAGTTGCTCACAAAGGCTAACGGTCTTGATCATGAGAGTGCCCATGATGCGCTGAGTGATGTACGGGCAACAATTGCGGTGGCGCAGCTGCTCAAACAAAAACAGTCGAAGATGTTCGAGTACCTTCTCTCTATGCGAACCAAAAAGGTTGTACAAACACTATTGAACCTTGATGACCCTCAGCCATTTGTGTACACATCTGGCCGTTTTGCAAACACCTGGCAAAAAACCACAGTGGTCGTACCGTTTGCTGAGGGCGAACATGGGGCGGTGCTCGTCTATGATCTGCGGCAAGATCCCGATCAGTTAGCCAAGCTTGATGATGCCGAGTTGAGTCTAAAAGCATTTCAGCGCGATCAAGAAACCGAGCTCTTACCGGTAAAGGCACTGAAAGATAATAAGTGCCCTGCGGTTGCCCCGCTTGGCGTGTTTGATAAAGATTGCCAAGAGCGCCTCCAGCTTACCATGCAAACCGTTGAGGATAATCTAAAAAAACTGCGCCGTAATCAAGATCTAATTGATCGTCTGGCGCAGCTATTTACAAAACGAACGGAGGAGATGAAGGCGAAGTTTCCGGCACATACAGATCCGGATTTTCAGTTGTACGATGGTTTTTTGAATGACGCCGACAAAGGGCGTATGAGCGCTGTACGAGCGGCCGATGAGGATGGCTTGGCTGATCTTACGCTTGATTTTGCCGATGAACGTCTTTCGCAACTGCTACCTCGGTATAAAGCGCGCAACTTTCCGCGTAGTTTGACGGCATCTGAGCGAGAAGCGTGGGAAGTGTATCGGCACGAACGTTTGGTTCGCGGAGCCGATGGCCAGCTTCCGCTTGAGCAATTTGCCCAGCGGCTTGCCGAGCTGGTACAACTCAAGGCTGATGATGACCAAGCCCAATTTCTGCTTCAAGAACTTCAGTTGTACGCAGAAAGCATTATCTCGCTTGAGAGCTAGAAAACAGCTCGTGAGGTTGGCGCGGCAATAACGGAGCGGCGATTCGGGTCAAGCACAAGCTTCTCTTCGGCTTGCTGTGTAACTTCCTTCTCGGCTGTGATTTGTCGGGCCGTATGTTCCAACGCTTGCAAACGAATTCGTTTGATCCATCTAAGTAACAGCCAAGATGCCATAACGCCTACTCCAATGGTTGGCCACAAGCCGAGCATAATGTTGGTGCCAGGAACTGCGCCGGCAATAATGAAACTGGCAAAAGCATTTAACGGATCATTGACTCTGCTGAGTGCATATCCGCACACTATCACCACCACGCTGCCCACAAATAGTTTCCTCATGCCTCGCAACTCCTTATATCTCTATAATAGAAGGTGTCGGGATAGCTTGACAACAGCAAAACTCAAGATTACGTTGTACTTTTTCCGACAAGTTTTTCAAATACGTGCGAATACGCCGGTTTGATATGCGCCAAGCAGACGAATGTTTGTGGCGTATTGGGTTAATTTCTTCAAAATTGGGTTGATATCAGCGCACGTACAATCAATGTAGTACATGTATTGCCAGGCAGCTCCGATAATCGGGCGGCTCTCAAGTTTCGTAAGATTTGCCTGATGCTCAGCAAACACGCCAAGTGCGGCATGTAGCGAGCCCGGTGTATCGCTTGTTCGAAAGGTGAGCGAGAACTTATTAGCACTTTTGTTTATTGCTTCTTGCCGTTGGAGTGCAATAAACCGCGTGTAATTTTGCTGATGTGTTTCAATGTTCCCGGCAATAATTTCAAGGTTGTACTTCTTTGCGGCAGCTTCGCTGGCTATGGCTGCCTTGCGAGGGTCGTTCCAACTTGCAACTTCTTGTGCGGCAAGTGCAGTATCTTGATGTTCGTGACGTTCAGCATGAGGTAATGTAAGGTCTAAAAAAGCTTCAGCTTCAGCTAATGCCGGTGCTTGAGAATACACATCAGTAATCTCCTCCAGCTTCGTGCCGGTAATACCAAGCAGTTGTAAGCCAACGTGCTCATATGCCTCGCCACTTATCCAAAATTGATATCTAAGTAATAAATCGTACACCTCGTTGATGGAGCCATAAAGTGAGTTTTCGATAGCTACGACTGCTTGCTCTACTTGATCGTTCTCTAGTTTCGAAAAGACTTCTTTGAAGTTTTTGCAACATACAAGGTCTGCGCTACTACCAAAGAGCTGATGTGCAGCAAGCGCGTGAAATGAGGTATCAAGACCTTGAATAGCAATTTTCACATCTGTCATGGTAGCACACACCCCACAACAAACAACCATTAAAATAAACAAGATGCTGAATCACAGATATTAACAGATGATAAGTTGAGATCTTAAAAAACTTATAAAACGCCTCTAGTGTTTGTCGAGCGGGAAGCCTAAGAACTCCTTGATTTTATTGAACCGGTTTCGGTTAGTAGCAAATATACCTAGGCCGATCAGCACAAACACGCTGGCGAATACCCACCATGGCTGATATTCTCCGTCGAGCATCACCAAGAACGGCGGCCTCAGCTGGCCAGCAAATTTCGGAATTTCTACATGGTACCAACTGAAGAATACGCCGAGGCCAACAAATATAAATGCGCAGACATCAAAAAACGTCAGCCACTTTGGGGTGAACCGCCAGTAGCGCCGCACCCAAGCCGGAGCATGGTGTAGTACAAACTTCTTAAAACGGTCAGCCCAGTCAAATTCACTGGCCAAAATTGCCACACCAAGCAGAAAAATTGGAATACCCCCCGGCCCGGGCAATACCCCAGTAAATGGTGATATAACTACTAAAAACAAGCCAAGTACCAACACAAACGGCTGCCGCACTGTCTTCGGCTGCCGCTTCCACCAGTTGTAGAGATTATCCTTCATCAGTAACCACAAGTATACACTAGACAATCTGTGTGGCGTGATCGTATCATTGACGTAAGTGGGTAGAAATGAGGTGCCGTGTCAACTGCTTCAGCTGGTGAAGGAATTTACGTTGGTTTTGAGGTAGCCCAAGAGAGGGGGTTGACCCAGTTTGTTAAGGGTATACCAAGGACTATCGGGGAGCCCGAAGACTTTCGAACACTCAGTATAACAGGTATGTACCCTGAAGAGTTGGCAGAGCGAGGCCTGGGGCGTCACGAGCGTCGACGACTAACCCCGTTAGTGAGGCACATACAAAGACGCATTTCGCACCTAGCTATAGTGGGCTCTACGGTCGAGCCCAATCAAGATGAGCTTGTAGCTCATAAAAAATTTGCTGCAATAGCTATAGATCCTAGCGAAGAAATGGTTGATGCGAGGGAAGTTATCAGCGGTCTCGTATTGGATGAAATTGGTATCAAACTCCCAAATTATAACCCAAGAGGCTGGCATATATCTGTTGCCAGAAGATCAGGGCGAGGTGAAAAGCTGCCTCCTTACAGGAGGCCGATTCCGCCAAGTATGGTCGTAAGCGGGATTACGGTTGCTATACGTTCGGCAAAGGGAGACATGGCTAATGTGCGAGACTATGTAAACGTTCCTAGGCACAGGTGGCAAAGATAACGTATAATAACCAGGATATGTCGGAGTTTATTTCTGTTCGTGGTGCACGGGAGCACAATCTAAAAAATGTTGATGTTGAGATTCCGCGCGAGAAGTTAGTGGTCATTACTGGGCTTTCTGGATCGGGCAAATCATCTTTGGCGTTCGATACTATTTACGCCGAAGGGCAACGACGTTATGTGGAAAGCCTTTCAAGTTACGCACGCCAGTTCTTAGGATTAATGGAAAAGCCGGATGTCGATCAAATTGACGGTCTTTCGCCAGCAATTTCAATTGATCAAAAATCAACCAGTCGCAATCCGCGCTCAACAGTGGCAACGGTAACAGAAATTTACGATTATCTGCGTTTGTTGTTCGCACGTATTGGTGTGCCGCATTGTCCCATTGATGGCAACGAGGTGCGACGCTTAACGCCGCAGGCAATTGTTGATGAGGTGTTGACCATGGAGCGGGGTACTCGATTAGTAATTCTGGCGCCGATTGTAGTTGCAAAAAAGGGCCAATTTGAGCATATTCCGGGCGAGTATCAGCGCAGCGGTTTTGCGCGTGCTCGGGTTGACGGCGTTATTTATAGTCTCGATGAGTGGCCGGAGCTTGATAAAAAGTTTAAGCACACTATTGAGATTGTGGTCGATCGTTTGACGAATGATGCGGCAAACCAGGGCCGCTTGGCGCAGTCAATAGAACAAGCTTTAGAGATCGGCAAAGAAAGTGTCATCATCCATAATGCTGATACGAAAGAAGATCGCCTGCTTTCCCAGCGCTATGCCTGCTCCGACCATCCCGATCTTGCCTTGCCAGAGCTTGAACCGCGCATCTTCAGCTTTAATGCGCCGCAGGGTGCCTGTCCAACTTGTACCGGTCTCGGCTCACGGCTGGAAGTTGACCCCGAACTGGTTATTCCAAACGGTAACTTAACCATTGCCGAAGGTGCCATCCGCCCATTCAACCGAGTCAATGCTGATGCCTGGTACATGAAGAAGATGCAGGCGGTGGCGGAGAAGTACGGTTTTAGTTTGCAGGTTCCAACAGCGCAGCTGAAACAAGATGATCTTGATAAAATTTTGTATGGAACGGGAAATGAGAAATACACTATTCAGCTGGGAAGTGGACGCTATTTTGACACAATTTATGAGGGTGTTATTCCAAACCTTGAGCGTCGCCATAAAGAAACCGATAGCGATTTTATGCGCCGCGATATCGAACGCTTCATGCGCGAACGCCCCTGCAACACCTGCAAAGGCGCTCGTCTCAAGCCAGAGGTGCTCGCGGTAACGGTGCATGGTTCTTCAATCAAAGATATTACCGACCTTTCAGTGAGCGATGCTCTTACCTTGCTTCAAAAAACAAAATTTACCGAGAAAGAACTATTTATTGTGGCGCAGGTGAGTAAAGAGATTGTTTCACGTCTCACCTTCCTTAACAACGTAGGCCTGAATTATCTCAACTTAAGTCGAAGTGCGGCGACGCTCTCGGGCGGCGAGGCGCAGCGTATTCGCTTGGCAACCCAAATTGGTTCTGGTTTGCAAGGTGTGCTATATGTGCTTGATGAGCCTTCCATTGGTTTGCATCAGCGTGATAACGATCGCTTGATTACAACACTCAAGCATCTGAGAGATCTCGGCAATTCAGTGCTGGTGGTTGAGCATGATGAAGATACCATTCGCGCGGCCGATTGGCTCATAGATATTGGCCCTGGCGCTGGTGTGCATGGAGGCGCGATCGTAGCAGCCGGAACTCCCAATGCCGTAGCTAAAAATACAGAGAGTATCACGGGAAGATACCTGGCGGGTTCTGAAGCAATCGGTGTTCCTAAAAAGCGCCGTAAAGGTAGCGGCAAAGTACTGCTTATTAAGGGTGCGGCTGAACATAACCTCCAGAATGTGAACGTGAGTATTCCTCTCGGTCAACTAGTGGTGGTGAGCGGAGTTTCCGGTTCGGGTAAATCCAGCCTCATCAACGATATTTTGGCAAAAGAGCTACAGGCCAGGTTGCACCGCGCGCATTTGGTGCCGGGCAAACACGAAGAGATTCTTGGTATTGAGTATTTAGACAAAGCTATCATCATCGATCAATCGCCAATTGGCCGCACACCTCGCTCTAATCCGGCAACCTATACCGGGGTTTTTACGCCAATTCGCGAATTATTTGCTAACACCCCTGAAGCTAATATTCGTGGTTATAAAGCTGGACGCTTTAGCTTTAATGTGAAGGGCGGCCGCTGCGAAAATTGCCAAGGCGACGGCATTATCAAAATTGAGATGCACTTTTTGCCAGATGTTTACGTTACGTGCGAGGTTTGCAAAGGCCGCCGTTATAACCGCGAGGCGCTGGAAATTACCTATAAAGGTAAAAATATTTCTGATGTGCTGAACATGACAATCGAGCAAGCGGTGGAGTTTTTTGAAAACCAACCGAGCATCGCCCGTAAGATGCAAACCCTTAATGATGTCGGTCTTGGCTACGTCAAACTTGGCCAACCCGCCACAACACTCTCCGGCGGTGAAGCACAGCGTATTAAGCTTGCTGCCGAGCTTTCCCGCCGCGCTACCGGCAAAACACTCTATATCTTAGATGAACCAACCACTGGTCTGCATTCCGCGGATGTCAAAAAACTGCTCGAGGTTTTGAATGCGCTGGTAGACACCGGCAATTCCATGGTCATCATCGAACACAATCTTGATGTGATTAAATCAGCAGACCACATTATAGATATGGGCCCAGAGGGTGGTGCAGGTGGTGGCCAGATCATGGCCGAAGGTACACCAGAGCAAATTGCCAAAGTCAAAGCTTCCCACACTGGAAAATACTTGACGAGTATGTTATAATATATGTCCACGAACGAGGTTTTAGTTGCTGCACCAGAGCCAGTTGATCCGCGCGAAAGACTGCGGAGCGCGGCGGTCGTTGCGGCAAAAAACTTACTTCTCGATGTTGTTATGTATGGAAAGCAGAGCCCTGCTGAAAGTGGTAGAACGAGATCAAGATCTACATACCGTGCTGCTTTTTGCATAGGGATTTTCTATGTTAGTCAATGTTTCCCGGAGGAACGGCACATAACGGATACACTGTTAACGGAGGGACTTAGCTTGCTTCAATCAAGTGTTGATTCGTACGAAGGATGGACGCGGCAAAAAATCCAAGGTGTTACCAAAACTGAAGACTCTGTGCCAGTTACAATTCCGAAGAGAGCGATAGCGCAACACCTAGAGAGTGTACGAATTCAAGATCCATCAGCTGATACTGAGGAGGAGCTATCATATTACGATGTAATAGGAGACCCGACAGATGATGCGTGGCTAGAATTTATAGCTGCAGTTATTGCCAACCCTATGCCCACCAAACGTGCACCAAGATTATCTTTAGCAGCAGAAGGTGGGCATTCTGCCGTACCTCTTACGGTTTGGTCGCCGCCTAGTTCGAGCGCCGCATAATCGAACCAATTTTTCGCATGGTTAGCGCTGGTAGCTTTTTTACTTTTTGGCGGTTTTCGGCTTCTTTTAAGAAGTGGTGGAATGCTGGTAATAAACTAATGAAGACCACCAAAATAACAGCTGGTTCAAGGTATTTTTCGGGTATGAGGCCGCCGAGAAAATATCCAAGGTAGGTAATGCCAAGTGTCCAAAGTGCGCCACCAATAACGTTGTAGCTGAGAAAAGTTCGATAATTCATGCTTCCAAGACCGGCCACAATTGGAGCAAAGGTTCGCACAATCGGCACAAATCGTGCCAATATAATGGTTTTTTTACCATGCTCTTCAAAAAAGGCTTCAGCCTGTGCAATGTACTTTTTCTTAAAAATTCTGCCATCAGGTCTCTTGAGAAGGCGCGGCCCAACGCGTTTGCCAAACGCGTATCCGACGCTATCGCCAACCACTGCGGCAATAAAACATGCGGCTGCGAGGAGATGAATATTTACAAAACCTTGGCTGGCCAAAAAGCCAGCCGTAAACAAGAGGCTGTCTCCGGGTAGAAAGAAGCCGACCATCAGGCCGCTTTCGGCAAAAATAACTCCCGCTACTACAAAAATACCGGCGTGAGCAATTTTTTCAGCAGAAATAAATGACATTGATCCAAGTATACCAGTTTTCTGACTTCAGAGATATCTGTTATAATAAAGGCACCGAAAAACAGAGGAGTTTGAATTACATGAGTCAGGATGTCCAGTTACAAGCAGAAAAACGAGAGAGTATTGGTAAAAAGGCTGCTACAAAGCTTCGCGCTGAAGGCAACGTGCCAGCTGTTATGCAAGAGCATGGCAAGGAGTCAACTAGTCTTCTTGTTGAGGGCGGTGCACTACTCAAGGCATACCAACAGGTGGGTATGAGCCAGGCGCTTGATCTTACTGTTGGAGGCGCTAAAAAGCTAGCCCTTATTAAAGAGATCGAGTTTGTACCACTAAAGAATGAGGTGCAGCATGTCGTCTTTCAGGCTTTGAAGGCCGACGAGCCCGTTGATGCCGAAGTACCAGTGCATATTGTTGGTGAAATCCCTGCGGAAGCAAATCGACTCGTATTGCTTAAAACACTCGATACACTTGCGGTGCGAGCATTGCCAAAAGATCTGCCCGAGGCGCTAGAGGTTTCCGGAGAGAGCTTGGTAGAAATTGATGATCGCTTGACCGTAGGAGACATTAAACTACCTGCTGGTGTGGAGCTGGTTGAAGTTCTGGCAAACGAAGACGACGAAGAAAGGCGCGAAGAGTTCTTGGCTCAGCCAATTGTACTCGTTAAAGACGCAACCGTAGTTGAATCTGACGAAGGCACCGAACTTGCAGAAGGAGAATCTGAAGCCGATGCAGTTGAAGCCGAAAAAGGCGGTGACACCGATCAGGGTGGCCAGACTGAGGCTGATAACCCTGGCGGCAATAAAGCCAAAGAAGACCACGGCGAGTAATAGACCCCCATCATCTCTCCATACCTCCATCCAGCCCCCAGGGCAATCTACTTGTTTTTCTGTTCGCAGAATAGCCGTGGCTACTCTTTGCCCAGATAAAACAAGTAGATTAATCCTGATAAACTGGCTTCGCTAACAGTGAAGATGGTGGAAGGTCTAATCTCTAGCGAATAAGAAGCCCAAAAAGGAGGCCCGCCAGGATAATAATCAGCGGGCTTACTTTTTTATTGACAGCAATAGCTGATGCAACCGCTATGAATAGATATAAAAATGTCAGCTCATTTGCCATAAGTATCTTCCCGCCGATGGCGGCTAGCAAGCCGGCGGAGGCTACGCCAACAGCTTGCACAAAATATTGTGCGCTGTTCTTTTTGACCCACTTTTTAAGGTACTTTCCGCTAAAGATTGCAAGCGTGACGGGCATGAGATAAATAGCGATTGTGCCGACAATACCTCCAGCAAGACCAGCCCTCCCGTAACCCATAAATGTAGCAAGACTAAATACCTGCGGACCCGGACTCGCGAATCCAAACCCAAGATAGCTAATGTAATCTTGATTTGTAACCCACTGAAGCTGCGAAACACCAACTTCGTAAAATAGGCTCTGGGCGCTGCCCGAGTAACTTGTAATGCTGATCACTGCAATATGAAGAAAAATATGTATGAGATCAGCCATGGTTCTTCCTCGAGTTCACTGCGTGTATAACGATACCTGCAATAGCAAAGCCAAAAATAATTGCGAGTGTCGGGACATATCCGGTGTAGTAGAGAATTCCAGCAATACCAGCCGCTATCCAAGGCATCGGGCTGCTTGCGTTGTGCCGGGCAATTTTATATGCGTTGCCAATAATGATGCCGCCAACTGCAGCTTGAATACCAATTGTGTAGTTTGCAATATGGCTCTGGGCAAAGTAGTTAAAATAGATAAAGCAGAAAAGAAGCGTGAGCGTTAGAGAGGGTACGAGATATATAATTGTGGCGAGCAATGAACCTTTTACACCTTTTAAAAAATAGGCGGCCTGTGCAGCAACAATCACCTGAGCCGGACCTGGGAGTGCCTGTCCGGCTGCCATTGCGGTTCGGAGCTGTTCTTTACTCAGCAACTTCCGTTTACTGGCAAACTCTTTCTCAAGCAACAGATACGTTGTTGACCACCCGCCATACGCCTGCGAACCTATTTTAAAATAAATACGACATAATTGAGTTAAGCTGAGGTTTCGCTGCTTATTCACGATAACCTTCCGCTTGTTTACTAAAGAGCTCGCTATACACACCGTTTTGTTTCATGAGTTTCTGATGTGAACCTTCTTCAATGATTTTTCCCTGATCTAGGACGATAATTCTATCAGCACGACGCACTGTGCTGAAGCGGTGACTCACAATAATTGCCGAGCGTGATTTATATCGATCAAAAATTGAGTTAAAAATTTCGTATTCAGCATTGGCATCTATGGCCGAGGTTGGTTCATCCAATATTAATACACCTGCGTTGCGATAAAAGGCTCGAGCAAGTGCTACTCGCTGCCATTGTCCGCCACTCGGTTCGATACCTTTTTTGAAGCTTCCGTCGAGCACAGTATTATAGCCATGTTTGTATTTTTTAACCAAGCTATCAACTCCACCAAATTGCGCCGCCTCGTTGCGCCGTATACGATCGGGCCTTATCTGGGATCTACCAATAGTTATGTTTTCACCAACTGAAAATGGATATTGGTTAAAGTCCTGAAACAAGGTTGCAAGTTTGTCGTACCAGCTCTCAATAGCAATATCTTTTAGGTCCACTCCGTCGACCAGGATTTTTCCATTTGTTGGGTGGTAAAACCTTAGCAACAACTTAATCAGAGTGCTTTTGCCTGCACCATTCTCGCCGACAATTGCGACATGCTCGCCACCCTTAATATTCAGATTAAGATTTTTAAAAACCAGCTCGCTCTGACCGGGATATGCGAAAGATACATTCTCAAAAACAACTTCTGGACTAGCTGATGTAATGATTGTGCTCGGTTGCTTGTCGATAAGGTTCGGCTTTTTGTCTACCAACTCAAAATAGCTACCAGCAAACAATAAGCTTTCCTGCATACCAGAAAGCGTGCCAAAAATCGCGTTAAGTGCGCCGCCTATTCTGAGTAATGCACCAGAAAGAAAGAAGTATCTCTCAAGTGATATTGCATGTGATAAAAACTGCCTGAGTAGTACGACTGATCCAGTTGCGGTGCCTATAACCTCGACAACTTTAGTTGGTACTAGCAATCTGCTTGCGTGACGATATTGCGATTCCTGCTCTTTATAGAACTTACCATTTAGGCTCTTAATTTTTGTCAGCAAGAAATTTGTAGATTGTGTGGCCCTGGCCTCAAGTTGGCCTTTTGCGTTACGAATAATCCAGTCGATCCCCCAAAAGATGTGCCGTTCATCACCCTTGGCGTCCCATACAAACCACAGCATTTTTGCCATGCGACTTTCAGCTATAAGTGTTGGAAGCAGAAAGATTGCTATTAGGGGTACAATCCACCAGGTAATCTGCGCCACAAGAACAGTGATCGCAAGGAACCGTAGAATTCCGTACAGTAAATCAAGATTCATACCGGAAAGGTTCGCCATTTGCCATGTGTAACCGCTACTCACCTTGTTGATAATATTACGCATTTCTTTGTCATAGAAATCTCCGAGATCGATACTACAAAGAGTTTTCATATAGGCATCGGTTGACCAACGAACAAAGGCAAAATATACTAGCCGCTTTCCGTAACTCATTAGTAAAAAGCCCAACCCCATAAATGCTGTTGCGATTGCATCGATGAATAACCATAACCAGATGCCGTTTACTTGGCCCGAAGAGGCGAACTCCGCTAGCTTTGATCCAAGCCGTGCGGTTGCAAAGATTGCGGCCAGAAAGCTGGCTATCTCCAAGAGAGATCCAGATAGATAGAACAGTACGCCCACAGGACGAATTTCTAAAGAGGTTCTGTGCATTCGTAAACTGAGTTGTAGGTTTTGAGCGAGTCCAAGCTTTAGCCCCTGCTGCTCATCA
>CAZXUE010000011.1:0-12374 GCA_964643895.1 uncultured Candidatus Saccharibacteria bacterium | reverse complement strand
CCCCCTGACTGGTGTGCCCAAAGCTTAGCGTATGTGCCGTTCTTCTTGAGCAGCTCTTTGTGTGAGCCTTCTTCAACGATCCTGCCCTTATCCAATACAATAATCCTATCCATTTTTTGAATAGTTGAAAGTCGGTGAGCAATTACGATTGCCGTACGTCCTTCCATCAGCTTCCACAGAGCATCTTGAATGAGCGCTTCACTCTCGCTATCAAGCGCAGATGTCGCCTCATCAAGCAGTAAAATTGGCGCATCTTTGAGCATAGCTCGTGCAATGGCTACACGCTGTTTTTGACCGCCACTTAATTTAACGCCTCGTTCTCCAACTAGTGTTTTATAACCTTCAGAAAGTTCGCCGATAAACTCATCTGCGTGCGCTAAGCGAGCAGCTTTTTGCACTTCTTCGTGTGAAGCATCAGGCTTGCCATAGGCTATATTTTCGGCGAGGCTGCGATGAAACAAAAGCGGTTCTTGCGGCACGTATGCAATATGTTTGCGCAATGATTGCTGAGATAGCGTGCTGATGTCAATGCCGCCGATACGAATTGACCCGCTGTTTATATCCATAAAGCGCAGTAACAGCTTGGTTATAGTTGTTTTGCCTCCGCCACTCATCCCGATTAGGCCTATGCGTTCGCCTGGCTTGATGTGAAGATTGAGGTTTTTGAAAAGGGGCGCTTTTTCTTGGTTGTGGGCAAACGTAACATCTTCAAACTCAACAGATGAATCCTGAAGAACAGTTCTTGTGACGTTTTTATGATCAAGAACTTGCGGTGTAATTGCAAGAATATCTGCCATGTCATGGGCATCACCAAATACACGTGTGAATGTCCGGAATGTATTA
Organism: uncultured Candidatus Saccharibacteria bacterium; assembly: GCA_964643895.1. Taxonomy (GTDB): domain Bacteria; phylum Patescibacteriota; class Saccharimonadia; order Saccharimonadales; family UBA7683; genus UBA7683. Next base: position 11,531 of record CAZXUE010000011.1, on the reverse strand, counting down.
TTGAGATCCCATAATCTGCGCATGATGGCCATAGTAAAGTTAAGCGCGAGATAAATAACGCCAACCTCGATTGTGCCGTTCAGGGCAAGCACGATCGAGATAATGATCACCGCAATATTAATACTGCGCTGCAAACCGCCCGTTATCAACTCCTGCCACATGGTTAGTTTCATGGTTTTGATTGATTGGTCAAAAACCGCATCTACTTTTTGGGCCATTCTTACTCGTTCACGATCTTCACCAGAGAAAGATTTTACGGCAAGAATATTTGATATTGAGTCTGCAAGCTGACCTGTACGTTCGGTTTCTGCCGCCGCCCATTTCTTATTGTATGGTACAAGCTTTCTTCTGTAATACCACGTAATCGGTATATACACTGCGCTAATAATAATGATAGCAACTGAGACTAAAGGTGCTTTTGGTGCTAAAATAACGGTAGTAGCTATCACCGAGACAATCAGCTTGAATACGTTCCATGTTAAGGCATCGGTTAGCCTCTCGTATGAACCGACAAATTTGTTCACCTGGTTAACTAGTGAGCCTGCGAAGCGATCATTAAAGAACCCGGTACTCATTTTCTGGAGATGATCAAACGACGACAAAGCCAAGTCACGCATAATGCTCTCTTGTGTGCGCCAAAAAATAGGGATAATAATGCGGTTCCATAAAAGATGCCCAAAGACTTCACAAATAACTGCACCAAAAAGAATAAATGCAATGTTACTTTCTCGTAAGCCAGCAATATCACCACTGGCAAACTTGGTGATGACAAAACTGATAATAAGTGGTTGAGCAAAATCTTCTACCAGTTGCGCGACAATCATTAACGGGTAGATAGTCCCGATTTGTTTTTTATAGGGCTTGGTATGTCGCCAATAATGGCCGATTATTTCTTTTGCGTTGCTGAATGTTTGCATTTTTTTAGGCATACGGCCTCCTGCCGTTGTTACGATTTACTGAAGAGTTATAATTTTAAAAAAGTAAGTTTTAGTTAATGAATAAGTTGTACTCGGGCAAACGAATTGCTTGGTGGTACGGTGATTAAAATGTTCGACATCGTTTTGCCCTTTCCTATTAGTTTTATATCAATCTTGATATTATACCACTTATGTCAAGTAAAATGACAAATTTTATAGATTTTGCTACTATATAACAGATGAAGAAATCGACACAGCAGGAACCAAAAGTCATTTTGTATTATAAGTTTGTACCGGTAAATGATCCGAGCATTACTATGCGTTGGCAGAAGGAGCTATGTGCCCGGCTTGGCTTGAGGGGTCGAATTATTATTTCACCACACGGCATTAATGGAACGCTTGGCGGGGGTATTGAAAACCTCCGTGAATATAAGCGTGAAATGAACCGGTCGGTGTTGTTTAAGGGCATCATGTACAAGTGGTCTGATGGAAATGGCGAAGAGTTTCCGAAGCTTTCGGTTAAAGTTCGGGATGAGCTGGTGGCATTTCATGCCTCAGATGAAATTGTGGTATCAGAGGAAGGGATTGAAAATGGCGGTGTGCACCTTAAGCCCGAACAGGTTCATAAGTTGATCCAGGACCGGGGTGATGAAGTGATTTTTTTTGATGGCAGAAATGCATACGAGGCGCAAGTGGGAAGATTCAAAAACGCAATTATTCCAGCCGTAGAAACTACGCCAGATTTTTTAAAAGAACTGGAAGATCCCAAGTACAATGTCATTAAAGACCGACCAATTATTACTTACTGCACGGGTGGTATTCGCTGTGAAATTCTTTCAGTCTTGATGAAAAATCGGGGCTTTAAAGAGGTGTACCAAATTGATGGCGGCATCGTGAAGTACGGCGAAAAATATGGTGACCACGGATTTTGGGAAGGCACGCTGTATATTTTTGATGGCCGCATGAACCATACATTTAGCAGCAAGGCTCGTGATCTTGGGGAGTGCATCCACTGCAAGGCCAAAACTAGTCGATTTATTAATTGTGCTGACAAAAGCTGCAATAGGTTAAAACTTGTGTGCAAAAGCTGCGATACCAAAACTTTTTGCGAACAGCATCAGGCGAACATAGTCCACGTGGTATAGGCTGAGCCTTCAAAGTGTGAAGCAAGCTATAATTTGCTCACACGTACGTTGCTATGCTAAAATCTCCATTATGAATGTAAGCAAGCAATTAGTACGCGATCAGTATAAAAGAAGTCTCTTTGTGTTGTTTGGTACGGTGCTCATGATGGTGCTCTTGGCTTTTGCGGGGCTTATTCGGGTAGTGCAGGCTGCGCCGGGTGTTCCTAGAGATCCGGTTAGAATCTACAACGAAGATTTTGAGAATAACCACAGCACATCACCAATTCTACTCACAAGCTATACTGGGGTAGAGGGTGTTACCTATACAGCCGCGGCTCCGTGGCTGACATCCTGTAATGGCGAAGTCATTTATTTTGCGATGGACAATAGTGAGTTTGATAACAGCAATTGTTCAGTTGGTGATGGTACAAACAGCTCGGGCGCTTTTGATTACGTAAGGCGCATGGCACATGCGCTTGGCCAGTTTGGTGGTGCGACAGATCCTACTTTGAATCGTGCGTTAATAGCATATACCGATAATGGAAATGTGAGCGTAAACCCAGGTGCGAACCTTGTGCAGTTAGAAACTGCGCAATCTATTAACTTGCCAAACAATAATCGCCGATTTCTTATCGCAAGCTTGAGCGCAGCATCAGTAAACTGTGAACTCGGCAGTACACACCCGGCAAAGTTCATATTTTACTTGCTTGATGGTAGTGATACGCGGCGAATTAACCAGGACGCGCTTAATGTCTGTACCGACGAACAATCTCAGCAAATCACTCCGCCTTCTCTGCAGTCGAATAGCGCCACCTCGCCATCGGTTTTGCCTATTTGGGTTGCAAAAATACAAACAGATCGGGCACTGCTAAGCCAGGCTAATTCAGTTGGTGTTCGTGTTGTGAACGAAGAGGGCGATGGAATTGGAAACGATAATGCACTTGATGATATCTCAATATCTGATGCATCGCCTCACCTTGATATTACGTTTGAACCCGATACTGTTGAGATTGATAAAACCTCGCGTATGACATTCACAGTTACCAACACCAGTGATCTTTTGGCTAAAGAGGGCTGGTCATTCACAAATAATTTACCAGAATCATTAATGGTTGCCGAAAACCCAGACATTCAAACTACCTGTACTGCCGGCAGTATCATCGTTTCTGAAGATAAAAGGCAATTGGCCTACGCGGGCAATTTAAATCTTGGGCAGGTTTCGTGCACGCTTACCATTAGTGTTACCTCAAAGACGGCACAAACCTATATCAATGGTCCTGCCTTGCTCGCGAACGTTGTCGGTTTACAACTTCCTGAAGATGCACCAGTTACTTTCGTGCCGTTTGCACCGAATACTGGTACGACAAATACGAACTTTACATACTATGTTGGCATTGCCGGTGCTGGTGCTATAGCTATTGGTTTGCACCGCAAGCTGAAAAAACTTCGCCGACGCGCTTGACAGTTGCACTAAGCATAAGTAGTATAGATACCAGAAGTAATTCTAAACAAACACAATTAAAAATGGATACACAAACAAACACAGCTGTTTTGCGTGGTGGATTTCAGCCTCGCGACCATAGCACTCCTCGCAGAGTGTATCTTGATACGTATGCTCGCCGTAGAACTGGATTGACAGATGAGCAGCTCGCTGCCAAGGCGCAGCTTGAGGCGAAGCAGGCGGCAGAACAAGTTGTGCAATCTGCAGCGTACTACGCACCTCAACCTACTTTTATGGTTGAGCAGCCTCCAGTTGCAGCATCTAACCCTCTCGTAACTCACGCTGCACCGCAAACTGTATTGCAACAACCAGCAGTTGTAGCAGCCACTATCGCCAACCAGCCACAGACCATAGCCTCGGCACAATCTTTCGTGCCAGTTCAGTCTCAGCCACAGCACACAGCAGCTCAACCAATCACTACTCAATCGCAGCAATCTAAACCGGCCGTACATAAGACGTATCTCGATACACTGACACGTCGCCACCAAACTGCTGTAGCCGAGGCTCCAGCCCAGGAAGAAACGGTTTTTCAGCCAACATTGAGCGAAACGACACAAAATCTGCTGGAAGATACGGAATCTCAAAAACGAATTGAGGCAAATCTTCGCGCACTCTATGAAGATCGCTCACTTACTAATCAGCTGGCTAAGAGTACAGCCAGTGCTTCGGCGGCACATGTTCGAACAATTGTTGGGAGCGCCCTTGCCTGCGGTATTCTTGCGATGGGTATTTTCAGTTTCACCACCAGTTACGACACACAGCCGGTTGTGGCGATACCAATCGGAGCGCCAGTAATTGAGGTTGAGGCCCCTACTTCTCAGCCAACTGGCGGAACCCCAGTTGCTCAAAATAACAGCACAGCCCCAGTAGTTGACCCAAGCCATCCTGTTCGTTTGGTCATGAGTAGCATCGGTGTTAACGCTCCCGTTGAAGGTTTGGGTACTACACCAGAAGGCTTAATTGCCGTGCCAAAGGCGTACGGTGTGGTTGGCTGGTATAACAAGGGTGTGGTACCGGGCAAAAAAGGGGCTGCGGTATTAGTCGGCCACTACGCAGGCGGTGGTGGTGCTGTGTTCGATAAGCTCAAAGATGCTAAAAATGGCGATTTAATTACAACTACAAACGGCCGTGGTGAAAGCTTCACGTATCGTATTGTGGCCATGAATGAATATGCCAAAGATGCAGTTCCCATGGCACAAATCTTTAAATCAGGAGATGAATCTCGCCTAGAAATCATCACCTGCGCCGGCCAATGGCAAGCCAAAACATATGACAAGCGTCTTGTCGTTACTGCTGAACTTGTAAAATAACAGGTTATTCTTTCGGATATAGTGCCGCACAACTATCTTTGCGAGCTTCCAAAAAAGCGAAGAGGCACAAAACCATGACTAGAATGACTAGCACATTTGCAGCTGTAAAAATACCATAGATATTACTCAAGTAGCCTAGAGTAATAGAAGTGGGTATTATCAAAAGCCTGCCAAATGTACTGACTGCAGAAGATGCACCAGCCCTGATGCTTGAGCTAAGTGAGTCATGTAAAACTCTATTGAATATGACATTTAATGATACAAGGATAGTTGTGAGCGTAACTAGACTCGCAAGGATGAGATAGAAGGACCTCCCATATACGAGACCAATGCTGGAAAATAACGCCAAGAGCAGCAGTACAAGGAAGACCGGGAATCTGTATAGTTTAAGCTTATCTACGATAACTCCACCGATACCTAACGACATTAAGAGTAGGGCATTTGCCAGTCCATATAGTGCCACGGGTACTGCGAGTGCGATGTGCCAAAGCTGGCTAAACTCTAAGATTATATATGTTAGCAAATTAAGAATCACAAGATTTATTACAATCAGAAATATAGCCCTATTCCTTACAGTTGCTCGGATTGTTGTCCTGATCTGTTGCTTGATTGGTACGGTGATTTCACTTTTGTGCACCTTAGGCTCATCAAATGCAAACAAGAACAGAATTGAGAACAGGGAGAATGGAATTGTTAAGAAATAGCTCTCGCTAAATCCGAGCACTCCACCAATAGATGCACCTAGCAGTGAGCTTAAAACCATTGCAGAGCTATCCACCAAATTTACCCTTCCATAATATTTGTCAAATTGTCTACTATGGCCAGACTCTTCATGGAGCGTGTCATACACGATAGAGTCATACGTGCCAGAGAACATGGCGAAGTAGAAGCCCCATAAAAGGTTGGCTGCAATATACTGCGGGACGCTGTGGCTTAGCCCGCCTACCAGACTGGAAGCTGCTAAGCAGCAGCTTCCAATAATTAGTACGCCTTTTCTGCTCCACCTATCTGCAAGTAATCCAGAAGGTGTCTCGATGAGTAATATTAGTAATGAATATATAGCGATCATAATTCCGATAGTTGAATCGGTGAAGCCAATGCCTTTAATGAACACTTTCTCGACTGCATACCACAATACAAAACCTTGAAGAAAGGCGGCGGAGTAAAGTGGCAAAAACCTTCGGTTTAGCGTCTTCGCTGAGTTTGACATCTTACGGTAAGTATATCGCATTTGCTATGATTAATGTGTGAATAAAAAGTTGGAAGCTAAGTTGAAGGAGTTGCCGCGGGAGCCAGGGGTTTATTTTCATAAGTCTCAAAATGGCGAGATTATTTATGTTGGCAAGGCGGCGGTTTTGAAAAATCGGGTAAAACAGTATTTTCAAAAGTCGCGTCCGTTTGATCCTAAAACTGAAGCGTTAGTGGCAGAGATTGCGGATACAGATTGGATCACAGTTGAAACCGAACTAGATGCGCTGTTTTTAGAAAGTGAGATGATAAAGCGTTACAAGCCGCGCTACAATATTTTGCTTCGCGACGATAAGAGCCAGATCTACATTAGAATACCCATGAAAGAAGTGTATCCAAGCGTAACTTATACACGAGGTCCGCTTGATGACGGTGCCCAGTATTTTGGGCCGTACTATAATGGCTGGGCTATTAAAAAAGCTATGAAATATTTGCGGAAAGTTTTTCCGTATTCCACGCACGAAGTTTTACCGAAACGGGTTTGTTTACAGTATCACCTCGGGCTTTGTCCGGGAGTAGAAGAGGCGAAGATTAGTGAAAAAGAATATAAAGATTGTCTTAGAAAACTCATGTTATATCTCAAGGGCGGTAAAAAACAGGTGATAGCTGAGATAGAAAAAGAGATGAAATCTTTTGCTAAAGCCTCGCAATTTGAGTTGGCAGCCGAGAGAAGAAACCAGCTAAACGATCTCAAAGCATTGCAGCGGCAGATTATTTTTAGCGATAAAGAGTTTATGGATCTCTCTAAGGACCAGGCACTAAGTGGTTTGCAACGTCTACTGACACTTTCAGATATTCCAAAACGGATTGAAGGCTATGACATCAGCCACATGCAGGGCACAAATAATGTGGCCAGTATGGTAGTTGCAACAAACGGCTTGGCAGATAAGGCACAGTACCGAAAGTTCAAAATGCGGATACCCGGCAATAACGATTTTGCCCATATGAACGAAACAATGCTGCGACGTTTTTCCGGTCGGCACACTGATTGGCCAAAGCCCAGCCTGATTCTTATCGATGGCGGCAAGGGGCAACTCAGTGCGGCACTTGATGCACTCGATGAACTGGGCATAAATATTCCGGTGGTTGGGCTTGCGAAGCGTGAAGAAGAGATTGTTGTACATAAATCACGTTCGCACGTGGTGGTGGATACGGAGGCTATTAAAGCGTGGACAAAGGAGAAAAACCCTTTTGACGAGCCGACAGTGCAAGCTGATCCTGGCCGTGGATTGGAAAGCAAATATGTGACGCTTCGAGTACGAGAGGACCAGCAGCCGGGCATCACTGGCGATAGCGAAGATTTTTTGGTTATACGGCTGCCAAAAAATAACCACATTGTAAAACTGCTGCAACGAATTCGCGACGAATCCCACCGTTTTGCTGTGAGCTATCATACCCACCTCAAGCGTACCGGCCAAGTCAAAAGCATCCTCGATGACATCCCCGGTGTTGGCCCAACAACCCGAAAAAAGCTGCTCAAAGCATTCGGATCAGTTGCCGGGATTGGGGCGGCCCGAACTTCAGAAATTGCCGCACACGTTGGCCTTCTAAAAGCTAAAACGATAAAAGCTCATCTACCAATACATAAAGATATGTCATAATAATCTCCATGAATGCTGAAATTAATCCAACCCCAGAAATTGACGAAGCAAAAGAGCGAACATTTCGGGAAATTACCACAGAACGGCTATTAAACGACCACAACGACCTGCCAGAACATCGTTTAAATCGATGGCTTGAGTTGCTCAACGATGAATGTGGGGGCGATAGAGTATGGGCTGCGAAGTCTCGTGTTATGGCGGCCACAGCGGTTTGGACGATGATGGATGTTCGCGATGGCCCCACGAGGGCAATCGAGGCTCGAAAGCAATACCTCTCAGGATTTTCGCATGACCAGTGAGTTCTTTGCCGGCAACCGTGCTAGTTTGATTGATCAACTTGAGGGCGATGGGGTTGTTGTCATTACGGCCAATGGCCTAATGCAGCGGAGTGGGGATAGTGGGTACGAGTTTCGTCAGGAAAATAATTTCTTCTACCTTACTGGCATTGAAGAGCCGAATATTGTGCTAGTGATTGATGTAAAAAATGGTGATGAATTTCTGATTGTGCCGCAGCAGACGGAGGTAGAACGATTCTTCGGTGGTGCAATAAATTGCAACAAAATCGCAAAAAAATCTGGCATAATGACAATATGTAGTCATGCTGAAGGGTGGGATCGTTTCAATAAATTGCAACAAAATCGCAAAAAAATATATACAATTCCAAGCCCGCCAGCACAACTTGTTCGTCAAGAGCGCTTATTTACCAGCCCCGCACGAAGGTTGCTTATTCAAAAACTCAAACGACTTTCTGCGTTACCCCATAAGTCATTGCATGAGCAACTCATTAAACTTCGTATGATCAAACAGTCGGCCGAGATCAAGGCAATACAGGAGGCGATTGATATTACACGGGCGGGCATTGACCGGGTGCGTGCAAAAATGGCCACCGGAATATATGAGTATGAACTGGAGGCCGAGCTTGATTATGCTTTCAAGCGTGCCGGAGCTCAGCACGGATTTTTGCCCCCAATTATGGCAGCTGGCAAAAATACGACAATTCTGCACTATCAGGCTAATCGGGCGCAACTCAAAGAAAGCGACCTTTTGCTCATGGATATTGGTGCGGAAGTGGAAAACTATTGTGCTGATGTCAGCCGTACCTATAAGGTTTCAGGCTTACTTACAGCGCGTGAGCAGGCGGTATATGATGCGGTGATGTCAGTTCATCATGCGACTATAGGTGTGCTGAAGAGTGGTCTTGGCTGGAAAGATCTAGCCTTGCATGTTGATGAGATGATAGGTGAAGAACTTATAAAGCTTGGCTTAATTTCGCAAAATACACGTGCTGAGGTTCGACGCTATTTCCCGCATGCTATCGGGCATAGTCTTGGGCTGGATGTACACGATGTGTGTGATTATAAAACTCTCCAAGATAATATGGTGGTTACGGTAGAGCCTGGTATTTATATTCCTGAAGAGGGTATTGGGGTGCGAATCGAGGACGATGTGCTGATTACTAAAAATGGTGCAGTCAACCTCTCAGCTGATATTCCGTATGCATAAGCTATGGTAGAATAAACGTAAGATGAAACGGCAATTTGCTCAGTTCCTGATTCGTTGGGGGTTGAATACCGCTGGTCTTTTTGTGGCTGCACATTTCTTAAAAGGTCTTTCATAACAAGAGGAGTGGCGTGTGTTAGTAGTCGCAGGGTTGGTGCTTTCGATAATCAACGCATTAATTAAACCGTTTGTGGTTATTCTTTCGCTGCCAGCTCTTTTGTTAACACTCGGGATATTCAGCATTGTTATCAATGGTTTCATGGTTTATCTGGCTCACCTTCTGTATTCACCGTTTCAAGTAAGTAGTTTCGGCACGGCTATACTTGCCGGGTTGGTGGTCGGCTTGGTAAACTATATAGTAACGCGGTTACTTGACGTGGCCGTAAAGGAAGAAGTATGAACGATATTTTTCAGATCATCACTATTGGTAGCGCAGCACTCATGACGCTCATGATTTTACTGCAGACGCGCGGCGCGAGCTTGGGCGCTGGTTTCGGTGGCTCCGGTGAGCTGTTTACTGCTCGCCGCGGCGTTGATAAAACGATGCACCAGATAACTATTATCCTTGCAGTTCTCTTTATTGGCTCGCTTGTGCTCGGTATTGTTCGCGCTTAGCTTTACTTTGTTATGCCTGATTTTTCAAAACAACGTACCAAGACGTCTGAACTTGTTAAAAAAGTTGGCACTCGTGCGGTTGATCTTCAAACAAAGTCATCTCAGCATATCAAGACTCATGTGTTAAGGCGAACGATACGAATAGCCGGATTAAGACGCTTTATTGCAGGGTGGCTATTGCTCGTGCTTTTTATGAGTGTTGCCACACTTGCAACATTAGTCCAACTAACACGTGAATCTCGGGCAACCGCTCCGGCAAACGGAGGTACATACACCGAAGGGCTGATCGGAACAATCAACAACCTCAACCCGCTATTTAACAGTGGCTTGGTTGACGAAAGTATCAGTAAGCTAATGTTCAACGGTCTCTTTCGCTATGATACGACCGGCTCTTTAGTGCCCGATGTGGCAAAAGATATCCAAGTGGATGAATCCCGAAAAATCTATACCGTAACATTGCGTCAGGATGTTCGCTGGCATGATGGTCAGCCGCTCAAGGCGGATGATGTTGTTTTTACAATCAGCGCTATTCAAAATCCAGCGACGCGCTCAACATTATTTGCAAGCTGGCAAGGTGTTGCTGTCAAGGCGGTAAGTGATTGGCAGGTAACGTTTGAGCTTCCGGCTCCGTTTGCGCCGTTTCCGAATGCTTTGACAGTGCCGATTGTACCAAAGCATGCACTGGAAGATTTCAAGCTTGATCGTCTGAGAACGGCGACATTTAACACTAATCCGGTTGGTACGGGACCGTTTGTGTTTAGTGCGCTCAGAAACGATGGTACGAAAGAACAGCAGATCGAACTGAAGCGCAATTCACGCTACTTTCGCGGTGCGCCGCGGCTTGATAGGTTTGTCATCCATACGTATCCTGATGACGAGCTTCTTTCTAAGGCACTAAAAGAGCGTGAAATTACCTCGGCAGTTGACTTAAAATCCGATACAGTAGAGGCGTTTGCAAAAGACACCAGCATTCGTCCGACGGACATCCCACTTAGTAGCGGGGTATTTGCCTTCTTTAAGACCTCTCAGCCAACGCTTGCTGATGCAAATATTCGCGCGGCATTAGCACAGGCTGTCAATCGCCAGGCAATTTTGCAATTATTTAAATCTCGTTACGCACCGCTGAAGACACCTCTACTTCCTTCACAACTTGGCTTTGACAGCGCTTTTTTAAAACACACAATTGTAACGGAAGCCGAGAAAAAACTTGACGCCGCCGGTTGGGTAAAGCAGCCAAACGGTATACGAGCCAAAGATGGTCAACCGCTTGAATTTGGGCTAACCACTGTTAACACGGCACAATACAGCGCAGTGGCGAGCGAGTTGCAAAAGCAGTGGTCAAAAATTGGGGTTTCTATTAAGCCCCAACTTTTAACGCCAGAACAACTGCAGCAAAATGCGCTTGCCGCCCATTCCTACGATATTTTGCTTTACGGTGTTTCACTGGGCTATGATCCAGATGTCTACGCCTATTGGCACTCTTCCCAGGCACGAACTGGCGGCTTAAACTTCTCAGAGTGGCAATCTGGTCGAGCCGATGCTAGTCTTGAAGCGGCGCGCACTCGATTAGAACCGGTACTCCGTCAGGCTCGCTACAAAACATTCTTGGATGAATGGCTTAAATCCGCACCAGCGGTCGCACTGTATCAGCCACGCGTGAATTATGCGTATCACCAAAACGCCGCTGGCTTCGTTGCTTTTCCATCAACCAGCGC
>CAZXUE010000010.1:21693-31464 GCA_964643895.1 uncultured Candidatus Saccharibacteria bacterium | reverse complement strand
ATGCGTTTCGTGAAGAAAGCGACATGTCTATAAAGATGGTTCGAGCTGGGCAGAAAATCTTCTATGAACCAGCAGCCGTTCTAACCCATCTTGCCGCACCACGTGGTGGCTCGCGAGACAAAACCTATACCAATATTCTTGATACTCAGATGTTCTACCGCAATGAACTTTTCTTTACCCTCCGCGCAGCTCGATCGGGCTTAAAAATATCCGCCCTGAAGCGTAAATATCACGAATATTGCAGTGTGCCGTCACGGAAGTTAAAAGCTAAGCGCACGATTTATTTTGCCTTTGGCATTGTAGCAGCGCAGTGGCGCAGAATGTTCGGAAGGCAACGCACTGTAAAGGAGTTTATATGAAAATAGGTATAGATCTTCGGGCTATGGAAAGAGGCTCTTCGGCCAGCCACCGTGGGATTGGTAGATACGGCACCGAGCTTCTAGAAGCCCTGTCCCATATTGATCATAAAAATGAGTATGTGTTTTTTGTTTCTCACCCAAAAGCACTCCCGCCTGAATTAAAACTTAATGCAGAATTTAAACATGAACACAAAACCGGTAAAGGTGAGGGACTGCGGGGTGTTAAGTATATTCGTATTATTTACCTATTGCCCCGTTCGCTTTCGATTGATCAATTTGGCCTTGATGTGTTCTTGCAGCTTGATCCATTCACGCCAGTAAAAGCCAAGAAGACACCGGTTGTCAGCGTACTCTATGACCTTATACCTTTCTTGTACAAAGAACAGTATCAGCACGTTCACCTTGGTGGCTATACGCCCGGGCATCTCATTGGGTACAGTCGGATGAAGATTAAATGGAAGCTTCTTGAAAAACAGCTCTACAAGTATAAGAAATCTGAACGAGTAGTAAGTATTTCGGAGCATTCAAAAAAAGACTTGGTTGCTTTTGTGCCCAACCTTGACCCCAAGCGTATTGATATTACACCGCTTGGGCCAGGCAGTAGCAAAACAAAGCCTCAGGCATCAAAACAATTAAGCCCGCTTAAAAATAAGAGATTTCTATTTTACCTAGGTGGCGTTGACCCCCGCAAGGGACTCGTAGCTTTTACAAAAGAAATGGAGCAGGTCTGGGCAAGACACCCGGAGACAATGGTGGTGTTTGCTGGAAAAGAAATTGTGGACTACGAAGTGCCTGAGGCTAGAAAACTACGTGATGCAATTAAAAATAGTAGCCGGAGTAAACAGATACTTACGCTTGGGTTCGTGACAGACGGTGAAATGTACTGGCTCTATGAGAATGCTGCAGCGTTTATTTTCCCAAGCAGATATGAAGGTTTTGGCCTTCCGGTACTTGAAGCAATGATGTCTGGATCGCCAGTAATTACTTACGAAAATTCCTCCATACCAGAAGTTGCCGGAGATGCGACGCTACTCGTAGAAGATGGTGAATCACTGGTACCCGCCGTCAATAAGCTACTCTCCAGCAAGACACTTCGTGAAAAAATGGTTAAGGCAGGCAAAAAACAAGCTGCATTATTCACCTGGGAAAAAACTGCAAGAGCAACACTAAAAACATTGGAAAAAGCGGCTAAGGCAAAAAGATGAAAATAGGTGTAGATCTTCGCCCACTTCAGAAAGAGACTCAGTTTAGGGGTATCGGCATCTATCTTCGGCAACTTTTGCTAGCACTCTCGCAGCTGAAGAATAATCATGACTATGTATTTTTTGTAGAGCAGTCGCTGCCCGACCCAAACATAATGACCCTGTTTAAACGAAAAAGGGTTGTGCGATTAAGGCCAAATCGATTAGCACGCATTCGCTTTATACGAGCCTTTGTGCCAAAAAATAGAGTAATAAAAACCTCCTCAGCCGAAGTTGATGTTCTACTAGAAGCCGACGGGGAGCTCGGTGCGCCAAAGGACCTTCGATCTGTTCTAGTTTTTCACGACATCATACCAATGCTATTTCGTGATGATGAGATAATCAAACAAAGCACTGGTTTCCGGAAACTCAAACGCCAGCTCGCTTCGGCCCTTTATGGAAAAAAGTACGCGTGGTTTTTGCAACAGTACGCCAAAGTCAGTCATATCCTGGCAATTTCAAGAAACTCTCTTGAAGACCTTCGTCGCTATCTGCCTGAAACCAAGAATGTTCCGGCAACCGTGATCTACCATGGAGGACTTCAAAACAAAAAAGGGAGCGAGAAACGTCCTGCGAGTGTCCCAGAAAATAGCCTGTTTCTATTGTATGTTGGTGGGATTGATGTCAGAAAAAACATCATGGGTCTACTTAGAGATTTTCTTGAGACAAAAAAAACCTACCCAAACTTAAAACTTGTGTTGGTTGGTAAAGAGTTCGAGCTTACCAGTCAACTCAATGACCTGGGTTGGGGCAAATTATTAAGGGGTCATGAAAACTCAATAATTAAAACTGGATTTGTGAGCGACGAAGAGCTTATGTGGCTGTACAAACACGCCTCGGCTTTTGTATTTCCTAGTAGATACGAAGGCTTTGGCATGCCCATACTAGAGGCGATGGATGCAGAGTGTCCGGTGATTACTTACAAAAACTCCTCCATACCAGAAGTTGCCGGAGATGCAGCGCTGCTTATCAACGACGGAGAGAGTATGGTCCCAGCGATTCTGAAGCTACTCAAAGACCAGACACTTCGAAAGAAACTTTCGTCTAAGGGTGTTGCTCAAGCAGCGCAATTTACATGGCACAAGACTGCCACGCAAACACTTGATCTACTAGAGAGGGTTGCTCGTGAAACGAAATAGACTTTCGATTGGAGTTGACTACCAATCGGCAGCACAGTCTGGAAAGTCTGGAGTAGGTTATTACACCAAGGGTATGGTTGAAGCACTTGCAGAGGCGTATCCCGACGCACAGATATATATTCGTTATTACAACTTCCTGAATCGTTCTACTGTTGATACACCCGACCTTCCGAACATTCGTAGAGTAAGCAACAAGCTAATTCACCCAAGGCTTGTCAACTTATTGAGAAGACTAGGGGTTGAGCTACCTTTTACTTTTCTTTTAAGGAAACGTTGTCAGGCATACTTTTTCCCTAGCTTTATAAACCACCCCGTGCCAAAGAACGCCACTGTCATAACTACAATTCATGATTTGGCGTATATAGAAGTACCGGAATCTGTTAGCCCACGCAACCGTAGTGACCTTGCTAAGTTTGTGCCAAAATACATAAAACGCTCAACCCGAATAGCTACAATATCCGAGTATACAAGATCGCGCATCAAAGAACACTATCCTGATAACCCGGGAATCTTCGTAACACAGACACCCCCCTCACTCAAAGAATCCCCTTCTGGCCAGACAGAGTTGCTACCCCCAAACACACCAAAAAACTATATATTATTTGTAGGCAATATTGAGCCGAGAAAAAACCTAAACCGCCTCTTGGAGGCATATGAACAGCTTGACAACAAAATACAGAAAAATTACGCATTAGTTATTGCGGGTGGTGGTGGCTGGAACAACCAGAGCATAGTCGATAAAATTAAGCTGCTCAGAGAGAGTGGACTTACAATAACAACATCCGGTTATGTGTCTGAAGATGAATTGATTGCACTATATACGTCTGCCTCGCTGTTTGTGTTTCCATCTTTGTACGAAGGTTACGGCATTCCACCCCTTGAAGCCATGCAGTTTAACACGCCCGTTGTAGCGGCCGATATACCCGTACTGAGAGAAGTGTGCTTGAATGCTGCATATTACTGCAACCCCAAAGATGTACGCTCAATAACAGAGGCTATATCAAAAACTTTAAATGATACATCACTACAAGCAAAACTGCAGAGAAACGGTAGAAAACACGTAAAAAAAATTACCTGGCAAAAAGCAGCTGATATCTTATACAAGCACCTAGCGGCATAGTTGTTAGTGCTCTAAACTTCGTGACGTTGGCTAATTTTGCCAGCCCGCTGGTCTTCAAGCTCTTTAATGTCGGCATCTACCATTATTTGAACAAGCTCTTTAAAAGTAGTTTTTGGCTTCCATCCAAGATTTTTTTCTGCTTTTACAGGGTCTCCAATAAGTAGATCTACCTCAGCAGGACGCATGTAGCGCTCGTCGAACTCTACGTAGTCTCCCCAGTTAAGGCCAACGTGAGTAAAGGCTTCTTCAAGGAACTCTCGAATAGTATGAGTTTCGTTAGTAGCAATAACGTAGTCATCGGCTTCGTCTTGCTGAAGCATAAGCCACATCGCCTCTACATACTCCTTGGCGTAGCCCCAGTCACGCTTTGCATCCAAGTTACCAAGATAGAGCTTCTCCTGGAGACCAGCCTTAATCTGTGCAACCGCTTTAGTAATTTTACGGGTTACAAATGTTTCGCCGCGGCGTGGACTTTCGTGGTTAAACAGTATGCCGCTACACGCGTAAAGACCGTAGCTTTCGCGGAAGTTTTTAGTAATCCAGTGGGCATATAGTTTTGCTACGGCATAAGGAGATCGGGGGTAGAACGGGGTTTCTTCGGTCTGAGGAACAGCCTGTACTTTGCCATACATCTCACTTGACGAAGCTTGGTAGTAGCGCGTGTCAAGCCCTAGCTTATGAATAGCCTCGAGGAGGCGAACAGCACCAAGTGCCGTTACATCAGCAGTGTATTCGGGAATATCAAACGAGACTCGCACGTGACTTTGTGCGGCAAGGTTATAAATCTCGTCTGGTTTAACTTCAGATAGGATACTATATACAGAGCTTGAATCTGTAAGGTCGCCGTAAATGAGCTTTAGTCTAGGATTTTTTTCGTGTGGATCTTGGTAAATATGGTCAATCCGAGAGGTGTTAAACGTACTCGAACGACGTATAATTCCGTAAACTTCGTACCCCTTCTCAAGGAGTAGTTCTGCTAAATAACTGCCGTCCTGTCCTGTAATACCTGTGATTAAAGCTTTTTTGGCCACTTAAGTTAATCTCCTCTTTTTATACGGTGTACGTCTATTTTAACAGATATTGATATATACTAAAGCCTATGAAAATAGCTATTGATGCCAGAGAGTATCCAACCAGTACTGGGAGATATATTCGGAAGTTGTTGGAGTATCTTGAGGAGATTGATGCGGGTTCTGATCGTGAATATGTGGTCATGCTTCGAAAAGCTGATTTTGACCTGTATCAGCCAAAAGCCCGTAACTTTACAAAAGTTGTTGCCGACTTCAAAGAATTCACTTTTTCGGAGCAGTTCGGTCTTTTGCGACAAGTTCGCAATTTAAAGCCGGATCTTGTCCACTTTACACTGGTTCAACAGCCTATTCTTTATCACCGCCGGGTTGTCACAACCCTACAAGACTTCACAACCCTCAGATTCAATAACCCTTCTAAGAACATTCTCGTATTTAAGTTCAGACAGCTTGTGTACTTATTTGTAAATATAGTTGCTTCAATAAAATCAAAACAGCTTATTACCCCTACTCAGTTCGTTAAAGACGATGCTATCCGCCTTTTAAAATCAAATCCCCTCAAGATCACTGTTACTTTAGAATCAGCCGATAGAATAACCGCACCAGCAGAAGAATTCATACAGCTTAAAAACAAGCCGTTCTTGATGTATGTTGGCCGATCTTTGCCACATAAAAACTTAGAACGGCTCATAGATGCATTTTCCCTGCTCAAGAACAGTCGCCCCGATCTTCAGCTGGCATTGGTCGGGAAAAAAGACGAGCTCATGGAACGCCACCTCGCCTACGCACAAAAACACAATATCCCTGATGTGCTTGCTACGGGATATGTCAGCGAAGGTCAGCTCAGGTGGCTGTATGAAAACACCGCCTGCTACTGCTTCCCTTCTCTCTCTGAAGGCTTTGGGTTGCCGCCTCTTGAAGCCATGAAGCACGGTGCACCAGTAGCCAGCGGTGACGCCACTTGTTTGCCGGAGGTGAATGGCGATGCTGTGCACTACTTCAATCCCCATGATATAGAAGACATGGCAGCCAAGATAAATGATGTGTTAACTGATAAAAAACTACGCAGCGAGCTCATTAAAAAAGGTGCTGAGCAGGTCAGGAAGTACTCCTGGCAGCGTATGGCCGAACAAACCTTGGAAGTTTACAAAAAAGCGCTTGAAGACTAGGTGGACTTATCCGGCTATGTATTTGCTAAGCTTCTAGTTCAAGCACAATGTGGCGATCTCGTGCCTCGCCTTCGGAGTGGCTGGTAACATCACTGTATGCTTCAAGACCACGGTGGACCGTGCGGCGATCAGCGGCATTCATAGGTTTTAGGTGTAGAGCCTGACCATCTTCTCGAACCTTTTGCACCCACTCGTCAAGTTGTTCAAGGATCTTTTCGGCGCGGTGCTGTTTATAGTCGGCAACATCGATATTTACTCGAGTTAATGTAGCTTCCGCATTTTTCAGCATCGTACTCACTAATGCCTGAAGCGCGCGAAGAGTTTCGCCGTGTTGACCAATCAAGAACCCATTAAGGTGGGTTGAGGGAACACTGAGTTCAATAACATCATCCTCACTGCTTGCGCTCACGACCGCATTAAGGCCAAAAAACGAAAGGATGTCTTCAAGAAACTTGCGAGCCGTTTCAATTGCCTGGTCGTTTTCGTTCATCGTTTTTTCCTCTTTTTAGCAGGCTTTTGAGTAGATGCCGGGCTGATAATACGCGTCTTGGTTATCACCTTGCCCTTAGTTATCTTCTCGGCTAATTCCGGGCTTGGCTTACTCACTGGCTTCGTACTAACCGAGACCACCTCGGCTTCCATTTCATCAGTATCGCGCTTAAAAATAAGTGACTGCTGGAAAATACCAATGATGCTACCCGCTAGCAGATACACAACCATCGCACCTTGTGCTGCAACCGCAAAGAGCATGGTGAGTATTGGCATTAAAAAGAGCATGGAACTTCCCATAGCCGCACTCATATCTTCTTGAGCAGGCTGTTTACCGCTAGCAGCTGAGCTACGCAAGATGTCGCGAAGCCGCTTTTTTTCTTTCGGCTGAGGGATAAGCTGTTTGGATTGAATGTACTGAAAAACCGTTGCCGCAACAGCAAGCATAAGCACCGGAACATAGATTTTACCACCGGAAAATGCCTTCTGGCTCAGATCAATAAACCCAAGCGACTCGAAGCTAAAATTCGCTTTATTATCAATCACCGACTGTACATGGGGGATATCTCGTACAAACGAGTATGTGAATGTCGAAATACGATCTAGTTGCTCGGTAAGATCACGAGCCGCCTGGAACACCCCAATAAACAATGGGAGCTGAACCAATGTAAGACCGATAGTTCCAAATGGGCTGATGCCCTTCTCTTTATAAAGAGCCATCATAAGTTGACCTTCTTTTTGCCTATCACCGGCTGCTGCTTTTTTTATTTTGGTGAGCTCTGGCTGCAAATCGCGCATTACTTTACTTTGATGAAGCTGCTTCCTTAGGAGCGGCCACATTGCTAAGCGAATAATAATCGTAAACAGAACGAGGCTTAGGCCAAGATCATGCCCGGGCAAAACCCCGTAGAGTGCCACGAGCACATTATAAATTGGTTGGACAATCAGTGTTTGAAACATTGCTGCCATCATACCATATCTTACAGGGGTGTCGCTAGATTATTGATAAAGATTTGCTTGCCGAAAGAGATCTTGTACAAGTTGTGAGACCTCGGCGGTTGGAAGATTGCTTATTCTGTCGTCGAACACCGTAATAACCATATCCTGAGGGTGCTGAAGCTTAGACCACTCAAGACGTGCTGCCTCGTACACTCGACGTCTGATTCGATTTCTAACTGGTGCTTTTTTAGTAACTTTTTTTGAAACGACCACTGCAAGTCGCGACTGCGTGCGACGGGTATTGGGTAGATATTTAAGACTTATCAGTCGGCTTCGCGCTGACTTCCCTTTTTGGTATACAAACTTCAGTGAGCCATAGCCATGAAACCGAAAAATCTTGGCTAACACCGCCACACTCCTTCTATAGTTTTAGTAACTTAGCCGCGCTCGGCCCTTAAGTCGCCGGCTTTTGAGGGTTTTTTGACCATTTGCGGTCTTCATGCGAACACGGAATCCGTGGTTCTTTTTTGCGTGACGCTTTTTTGGCTGAAATGTTCGTTTCGGCATTGCTGTATCCTTCTTTTGACATCGCCGCATTTATTGCAGCAGTTATTTGATGAAATTGATAGAAGTAATTATAGCATACTTGCCTTTTCCACACACCTCTCTTAATTCTCCACACATTCACCTCTGTTATTATGTGCCTGTGGAAAACAATAAACTTTCTGTGCATTCTATTTTTCTTTGCGTACGGTTGTGGAAAACTCACATTTTTGTGTATAGTAGTTAGCGTAGAGCAAAAGGAGCGGGAGTTATGGATAGTGCTGTATGGAAGTCGGTTCTGGCCGAAATCGAGGTGTCGGTTTCACGGGCTAGTTTTGTGACTTGGTTTCGCAATACCGCACTTGTTGAGAATAACGAAGGTAATCTACGGATTACGGTGCCGAACATTTTTGCCAAACAACAGCTTGAGGTTAAATATGACGCAACTATTAAAGAGCTCCTCGCAAAAAATGGTCTTACAGCAAGACACATTACCTACACCATAGAATCATCGACTTCCGCAAAAACCCCTACTAAAACCAGTGTTGTAGGCGTAAAACCACAACAGCCCTCCTCTACCCGCAAAAGAAATGTGCAGCAAATCCTAAATGAACGGTATACCTTTGACAACTTTATTGTTGGTTCCGGGAACGAATTAGCCCACGCAGCAGGTCAGTCAATTGCTGCAAATCCCGGCCAAAAATACAACCCGCTTTTTATTTACGGCGGTGTTGGGCTTGGTAAAACGCACCTCATTCAAGCAATTGGCAATGGCATTTTGGCACATCAACCAGAGGCAAAGATTATGTATGTTTCCACTGAAACTTTTGTAAACGAGTTTTTGGATAGTATTCGATTTAAAAAACAGGGGTTTGCCGATCGGTACCGAAGTGCTGATGTTTTAATTATTGATGATATTCAATTTATTGCAGGTAAAGAGAAGACTCAAGAAGAATTCTTCCACACTTTTAACGCCCTTCATCAGGCTAATAAGCAGATTATTTTAACGAGCGATAAGCCTCCGAAGGCAATACCAACCCTTGAAGAGCGCCTACGAAGCCGGTTCGAATGGGGCATGGCTATTGATATTCAACCGCCAGACTTTGAAACCCGTCAAGCAATTCTGCAAACAAAAGCAAATCAACACGGCGTAACACTTGAACTTGAGGTGGTTGAATTTTTAGCAAAAGCAATCCAAACCAATATTCGCGAACTAGAGGGCTCGCTGAACCAGCTCCTGGCATTTTGCGAACTACGCGGTCTTGAGCCTGATCTTGCAACAGCGCAGGCACTCCTTAAGGGTCGCCAGCATCGACCGCGCCATCTTACTCCAAAAACAATAGTTGAAAAAACCGCGCAACATTTTGACATCAGTCTCACTGATTTACTAAGCCCGAAGCGCGACAAAGAGATTGTGCTACCACGACAGGTCGCAATGTATCTTCTTCGGAGTGAGCTGCATCTGAGTTTTCCAAAAATTGCCACTGAACTCGGTAGAAAAGATCACACTACCGCAATTCATTCAGTTGATAAAATAGAGGGCCTTTTGGGGTATGATTTCGTAACCAGGCAGCACTTGCTTGAGATTCGGGAGAAGCTTCATGGATAGGTTGAGTATAAAATGTGTACAAGCTGTGAGAAGCATTTGGATACACATGGGTATAACAAAGGTTTTTCCACGTCTTAGCTATAATGCCAGCAAAGTGTTGTGCACAAAGTGTGTTCTCTCCCCATTTTTCCCCCT
>CAZXUE010000010.1:14349-21683 GCA_964643895.1 uncultured Candidatus Saccharibacteria bacterium | reverse complement strand
TTAGTTGACGTTTTTTCCCACTCATCCACAACCCCTACTGTTACTACTACTTTGTATAAACAAATTAAAGAAACCATCTTGGTAGATTGGGGTATGGTATGAAGATTCAAATAACACAAGGTAATTTAAATAGGGCGCTCGGACTTCTTTCTAGAGTGGCTAGTACGCGTACTCCCCTGCCGATACTCTCAAATATTTTATTGAAAGCGTCAGATGGTGTACTGGAGCTCGCAGCTACCAACCTGGAGGTAGCTATTATTTGTAAAGCAAGCGGTAAGATAGACGAAGCGGGCTCGGTAACTATCCCCGCCCGACTTCTTCATGACTTTGTCTCTCAATTGCCAAAAGATCTTACGGTTAATCTTGTGTTTGAAGGAACAAAACTCTTTATTTCCGCCGGCTCATATAGCTCGCACATACAGGGTTCATCGGCTGAGGATTTTCCAGCACTACCAAGCATCGGAGGTGGAGTTTCTGTCGATGTGGAGAGTGAGCAACTTAAAGATGCGCTCGATACCACGATGCTGGCCGCATCCCATGATGAAACCAGACCAATACTCGGAGGTGTCTATATGCACAGCGCTGATGGTAATCTTCTAATGGCAGCAACCGATGGGTATCGTTTGGCAGAAAAAAAACTTACTCCCACGGATGCTGAGGTTTCAGCGGTAGTTCCCGCCTCAACCCTCCAGGACGTATTAAGGATTATGCAGGACAGTGGTGAGGAAACCACAACGCTTCAGTTTGATGAAGGTCAGTTTGGGGTAGCAACCGAAACTGTTCAACTAGTGAGTCGGCTGGTAGACGGCCAATATCCGGCGTATCGCCAGCTTATTCCCGAACAAAGCGAAATTAACTTTGTGGTCCCTCGGAGCGACTTTTTAACTGCCGTAAAGTTAGCAGGTCTCTTTGCTCGCGAAAGCGGCGGTAGCATCACGATAAAAGCCTCTGAGGACGAAAAAACAGTCACCGTCAGCTCGATAGCTTCTCAAATAGGAGATAACAACTCATCAATCGAAGGAACTGTATCGGGTTCTGGTGAGGTCGTGGCAGACCGGTTATCAACATATAGTCATGCCACTTAAGAGCTAGTAGCTGAATATAAGCTCATATCCATTACGAGTACTTAGGCCGTCAGAATTTAGCTTATCCATAACCTGTTGTTTGTTTTGATTGTATTCACCCTGGGAGAAAGCCGTGGTATTTGTTGCTCTATCGGTTTCAAAAGTGTTTAAAAATATCTGCACAAATATTTTATTTTCATAATAGTCCATTGATCTTATGGGCAATTCAGTGGTTGAATACGGAAGAATGTTCTCTATGCTGTTTGGTTTCCACTTCATATCGCTAATTTCGTACATGTAGCTCGTGGGGCTACTAGATACTTGAGGGGAGGCAGTGAATAAGACTGAATTAGGTGTAGAAATAAGCTTCCCTACCTTTAGGCGTGGTGAGTTAAAGGCTAATTGAGAGTTTTGTGACGCTGCATCATATCGGTAAATTGCCCCATCTTTAATATAATAAAGCCTTTCTTTGATAATAGCACTGCTAGCAACGTCAGAAAGGGTATCTAGCTCAGAAACCCCACCCTCGAGAGAACCAACTACCAGGTCTTGTGGTTGGGAGCCTTCAAAAATAACCCCACCTCTGATAAACCGTAAACTAAAAATATGGCCACCCAGCTCAGACGGTATTTTTTTTGTTTTTTCTAAGACCATATCGCCGTTATTGAAGCTGTATGTTTGGAGTTTTACTGAATTAAATTCCTCACTACCATTAGAGGAGGGCTCCTTCAGCAGAAGATAGAGACTGTTGTTATGAAGCCCGAATACAGCGTCTTTAAGTAAATAGTTGTCAAGTTCAAACTTAAGTACAGCGGGTTTTGAGGTTGCGTTACGATAGTATGAGGCACGGTTATTCTCTTGATCAACAACAATAAAAGACTCCCCTTCAGCCGGAACAACCTCATAACTATCGAGAACTTTGGTTTCATCAATCTTGTAATCAACCTGACTTATTCGAGATCCATCGGTGTGTACAAGTCTTATCTTCTCTGTTCCCCTCTTCGGGTAAAGAAAACCAACTGCGGTGCCGTTTTTAAGGGTGGTTAAATTGTAAAAGTCACTTCCATCTAGTTGTATTTGTGATTCAAAACCCTGACCAAACGTTTGTTTATACAGATATGTTCGTCCCAGGCAATTATAATAGAAATAAGATCCTTCATTTGATGGTCCAATTGTGCACCCACTCACTCCAAGTGCGCCCGATAATTTATTCGCCGATAGTCTTGGGGAGGTTGTGACGGAGAGCTTATTAATACGCAAGGGTTTAGCCTTTTTTTCTCCCAAAGTCTCGTCTGTTCCACGGACATACCTATAGGTGTAAGTACCAGTCTCAATTACGTGCATGCCACTTTTCAGTAGCCAGTTTCTTGGAAATTTTTCTGTACTGAGTTGAAGCTCTCCGTCGCTATCCGGTAGGTCAATATTCATGATCGTATAATTTGCACAGATATACCATATAAGCAATACACTAATAACGAGCGTTCCGAGAAGTATGTTTTTGGGATGCAAGTACGTTTTCAACATAGTATCCTTCTTAGTAACTACAACCACTTGATGGTAGATCTTTTAAGTTAATTTCTTCCCCGGAGCCAAGTTTTTTGAAGAGATCTTGGGGGCAGACACTGACACCCCCCCTCTTGATCTGTACATGAAGGTGGGGTCCTGACGACCTTCCGGTATTATCTGATAGCATAATCTTTTGGCCGGCGGAAATAGATTGGCCAACTCCAACCTCAACTGTATTCGGGGTTCCGTGACAATAGCCAAAAATTGCCGTACCTTCGTTTATAAATACACCAGTTCCACACGCTCCCCCATCTGAAACTGATATAACCGTTCCGCTCGAGATAGAGTATACCGGCGTACCACTTGGAACCGGTATGTCAGAGGCTGGGTAGTCATGGTGTGGTTTTGTGAACCAGCTTTGATGCTCATCCCAGAACTTCTTATCAACCGGCCACGCAAAGTTACCCACTACTTGTCCTGACGACCCGGAATTGCATCCACCCGATCCTGCCGACCCCGTTGCCCCCGGAGATCCTGATGTACTACTGGCGTCAATAAATTCACCCCAATTGGTTGTGTTCCAGGTTTTTTCAAAGTTGGTAGCCAGCAACCAGTACCCCATTATTACGTAGTCGGCATTTTCTTTTCTTGGAAAATTGGTCAGCTTTACACCGTCAGGAGCTCCGCGTCCGTTATACTTTGCAAGATACGAAAGGAGATTTTGATTATCGCGTTTAAAAACAATGATCTGAAATGACTCCTCGGCGTTACCGTTGTATTCTGCTGCAATTGGTTTTCCTGCCGATCCACGTTGGTGTTCAAAGGCTGCAAGTACGGCGTCTTTTGGATTGTTCCTATCTTTAACTCCATCACCATCACCATCCTGTCCCATACTTGCCCAAGTTGAATTGATAAACTGCCATGGGCCTCCTGCGCCCGCCGAACTCGTAGCCCACTTTTTATTAGGGTCTGGCCAGCCACGATTTTCAATCCAGAGCGTTGCCGCTACAAGCCGGGCATCAACATCGGGGTACTTGCTGGCTGCTTCAGATATAAGGTTGAACCAGTATTCTGGCAGACCTCTAATTGCATCTACAGCATTTCCTGCTGACCCGGCAACCGTACACACACATCCGCCGAGAGACTTAAGTGCACCCGGGGCAGCTGAAGACCCGGTAGCGGTTAAAACAAGCTCCATTAGCTTTGTGTATCCTTCTGGCTTGGTCGGGTGGATGCCATCTGCGAGAAGGTCTGTTCCTATGCTCCCCCAGTCAATCACGGAAAACCCTTTGCTTGTTGAGAGTTCGCTAATCACACTGTTGAATAAAGCCATGTTAATGTCTGACCGGGTGGTTGCAAGATTGGTCCAGAATATTCTAACAGTAGGATTGGCTGTTTTTATTGTATCTATCGCTGCACCAACATTTGTTTTAAATGTTTCGGCAAGTTCGGGGTGCTTGGCTGAAGAGACCGCATCATTTGTGCCCAGGCCTACTATTACCACTCCTGCCTTGGCAATAACCTCTTTGTTGCTTGAAAGTTCATTCAGACCCCAGCCGTTTAGTTGCTTGCCGCTCACGGCATTGATTGTCGGGTTCCAGTCTTTTTCTACAAACTTTGCCTCGATGCCTTCGGCTTGCATACCTACGGTGATAGAGTCCCCAAGCATATAAAGCTGGTCGGAGTCACTTGCTGTTGAAGTGGCATTACTTGCAGTTGAACAAATATTATCACCATCAGCATCATAGAAGGGCCTGTTATTAATGAGGGAGTTTAAGCGGTTTCTTGTAATGGCGATGGATTTACTTGGCGAACTCAGTGAAATTAAAATACCAGCTAGCAGTACCACAATCAGAAGCTTGCTAATGAATTTTGCTAGCATGCCTCTGATGTCCCCCAGTGCCAGGCTTCGTTGGCGTAGTTTTTAATACCAAAACTTCGTGCGTTTGCCGCCACCCACTTGTAGGTTGCGTTATCAGCGGTTTGAGGGTTTGTGCATGACCTACCACTAGATGGACCGTTCACGGATTGATATATTTGGCTAATATCGATTGCTGTTCCTGCCTGATGGTTTGAGGTGCCGGGCTTCGCAACATCATTGTAGTTTCCGCCAGGGCATTTATCATCATCTCTGCAAAGCTGCTCTTGGTGGGCCATTGTTCGCCAACTACTACCAGCAGATAGTGGGATTCCGGCGGCCTTTGCGGCCTCGCCCAGCTTCTGCCAAGCCTCTGACGCTATCGAACTAACAAGTGCTCTTCCGTTTGCATTCGGTACGCCACCATTTGATTCCTCGGAACCGCCAGGGATGCTATTTATTGCGCACAGTCTAATTTTTATACGCTTGCCGTCGTTGTAGGCATCATCTCTTTCGCCAAGATCTTCAGTTCCTTCGGCACAAGGGGTTTCAGTGGAATCGTCAGTTATTTCTCCGGCACTTGCACTATCTCCTGACGTGTTCGTGCTGTTTTCGGTTACCTCCTGGAGGTCGATTGCTTCATCTATTGTAATAACATCTGTCCTATAAAGGCGCCACCTGAACAGGTCTTTCGTTAACTTATTTTCATCCGGTAGCTTGTCGAGACACCGATCCTTCAATGTGTCTCCGCTCTGACTTTTAAACAAACCAGACTTGTCTTCATTGAGAAGAATGTCCGACATCTCGTTTTTGGTTGAGTAGCAAGCACCGTATTTTTCATCGTAATTTTGGATGATCTCCTTGCCCGACGGTGTATCCGCCCAATCGGATATGCTGGCAAGCGAGTACTCATCAGTCTTCATCAACTCTTCTTCTTCAAGCGTGTAGCCCCATTGCTGTATGTTGTTGTTTGCCTCGTCATCGTCTTGAAGGGTGGCTGCGGACTGAGCGTAAGCTGTGCTGTCTGGCGCAAGCTTTGAGCCGATCAGACTAAAGGCGTATTTCGGAGAAAGTAAGTTGATAGGGCTAAGGGTATTGAGAGCAAAGGTCTTGGTGGTTTCTACATTGTATGGGCTGTATACTGCTATACGAGAAGCTGTTGAGTACGGATTTTTAAAATCAAACATTCGAGATGCAAATGATTTAGAAGACTGTTCCTTGAGGTAATCTGCATATTGCTGTTTCCGATACGACGCATTTGTGACCGCATCGGTTGGCACCCCGTGCATACGAGTTCTCAGGAGGCTTGCTTGCATAACATTTGTACCAGCCATAGATTTGCCCCCAGCATCTTCATCCGATGTGCCGGTATAGGTATGTCCTCCTACGCCATTGGCGAGTTTAATAATTAAGTAAGTCATTCCTATCATTGCTCCGGTTTCAAGCGCAATCGGCGTTCCTTTCTTGACAAATGCAGCGAGAATTTTACGTACAGTTATGTCACTAATTTTTTTGGTTGTATTTTCAATTACTCCTTGGATTGCTTCTCGAATAATCCCCGATATGCCTTTTTCGGTCACGGCTGTCAGGAGTCTCCTGAACATACCCTCGCTTGCTTCTTTGGTAGCACCACCTACGGCCGTTCCACCGCCTGGCCACACGGCGTTTAGTGCGACCTGTTCGATAACAGCTGTGCCAAGACCAAAGATAAGGCCTCCAGCAAGAGTATTTATTTTTGAGCAGAATTCGGTGAATGTCCAGGCGGCGGGGCTGACATCATTTAGGTATGGTATTTTCTCTTGCCACTGCCCACCGACAGTCGATCTCCCGATATTCCAGGCAGTGTTTGTCGCTCCGGCAATGCTGGCAAATATGCCCATCCACCCTTTGTCGTTGCGTGGTTGAGGTGTATCTACGTCTGGCAGTTGACGGTATTGTTGCCAATTTTGGTTTTGTGCTGCCAGCTGATAACCAGCCTGATCACTAAAGCTTCCTAGTGATTGCCGTGCGGCGCCAACGGCTGCAGCGTTCAAAGCACCTTCTGATATCTGGTCAGATGCTGCTTGAAGTTGTGCTGCCTGCCGTACAGATGCGTCATTGCTTTGCCTGAGTGTGGCTGGGTACGATTCGTTAATTGCATTTATGGTACAGAGACTATACACAACCACTGCTGTTGCACCCTCAAGTAGCTGCCCTGCGGCGTGCTTGCTCAATAGTCGCCCGCTTTTACCCATGGCATCGATTTGCTCATCCACAACATCGGCTACCGGATTATCAATGCCTTCGGCGGCCACCTTCTCGACATTCTCGTCTGCCGCTTGCCTCGCGGCATCTATTTCAGGATCACCGGTAGAAACCCTGTCGGGGCTACCAACTACGCGATCCAGCTGCTCGGTCTGCTCCACTCCTAGCGCAGCCTTGGGTGACTTTGTTGCGCGTAGTTTAGCGAGCTGCTTCTCTGACCACCTCAGGCGTCTAACCCCAACTCGCTCAAAAACACCATCGGAGGTCTTGCCTACTAGTGTTGATGTCTCTGCAAGCTCAGGGCTGAATTTTCGTATTGAATCGGAGAGCTCTGTGTATGCATCTGCTCGCCTC
The DNA here is from genome assembly GCA_964643895.1 of uncultured Candidatus Saccharibacteria bacterium. Taxonomy (GTDB): domain Bacteria; phylum Patescibacteriota; class Saccharimonadia; order Saccharimonadales; family UBA7683; genus UBA7683. The sequence goes on along the minus strand of CAZXUE010000010.1, from coordinate 14,657 downwards.
AGTGGGTTTGCTCGTAGCCCATCAAGAGATATTTCTTCGCCTCCATTGAAGACGATGCTCTTAATATTATTGTCGGCATCTCGTACATATTTTAAAGCGTTTTCATCCTCAAGAGTTTTAAGTACCCTTTCGATGTCAAAGTTGTTCTTGAGCTTATCCAGGTTGCTACTCGGGGTTACGCTACTTAGTCCGTTACCGGACTTGACGCGTACGTCACCCTCAATGAGCCGTACGGTGACGTTGTGGCTTAGGCGATTGAGGCGGTACATCCCATAATTCTTAACAACAATAGCAAGTTGCTTTACCCC
>CAZXUE010000010.1:7054-14294 GCA_964643895.1 uncultured Candidatus Saccharibacteria bacterium | reverse complement strand
TAAGAAGAGCAGCACTAATACCGTTCCAAAACCAAAAGTTCCAAAAAGCCAGACGCGAACGCGCTTTTTAGTTTTTGACCGGCCGCTGCCAATAAACGTAGAGGCGAATCTTCCTTTTGCCTGGTTTTTAATGCCACGCTGCTCCTTGAGCTCTTTTTTGGCGGCCTTGGTTCCTTCTGAGGCGCTGCCTCCTCTTTCTGCTGCAGCAAGCGAATCCCTTCCTTCATCACCGGTGTAAACAAAGTTATCCCGTGCATTTGCTTCGGCTTGATCACCGAGAGCTACGTTATCCGGGCCACTGGCTACCTTGTTAAACTTTTTTCGGTAGTCTGCTTCTGCTGGGTTTCGCTCGTCAATATCGGTTGCCATGCTCAGGCTCCGCTACTATTAGCCGCAATATTGCCCACACTATTGCCCTGTGTCATGACCTGGAATGCTTCCTGGGCTCGGCTGGCCACCTCTTGCACTTTTTTGATTTCCTCAGGGTTGGTAGTAATAAGACTGGTCTCGGTTGGGCTAGCAACAATTTGGATGTGGACGTGGTTTTGGCCCGCAAAAAGAAGACCCTGACCTACCGGAAACTGACTTAGACGCTTGGTCTCTTCACTGGTGAGCTTGAAAACAGAAGCTAGGACGTCAACAGCTGATGTTGACTGCTTGAGTAGTAGCTGCATGGATGAGTTGGAAACGATGGCCCTTCCCATTGGGCTGCTCATCATATCTTCGACATCTTGGCTGATAGTAGTGAGACCAAGGTAATATTTACGAGCGCGCTTGGCGAGACTGAACATGAAGTTGGCTGAATCCTGATACTTTAACAACTGCCAAGCTTCGTCAACAATCAGGTTGCGACGCTTGCGATCAGATTTGGTACGGTTCCAGATGTGGTTCAAGATAATGTACATAGCAACAGGGCGCAGCTCATCTTCAAGATCACGAATATTGAAAACCACCATATTATTGTTAATGTTGACATTACTCTGCTGCGAAAAGATGCCCGCAAAGGTTCCTGTCGTGTACTTGCGTAGCCGTTGAGCCATACTCGGGCCAGTTTCTTGCATGTGCAGAAGTGTTTCATAAAGGTCGCCTATGGTTGGTTGCGGTGTCTGGTGTTTGAGTGGATAAAAAGTAATGCAAGCCTTGGTGTAGGTATCGATGAGTGCTTGATCAAGATCGGCCTCTTCAACAGGATTAAGCGCACCACCCATCATCAAACGCATCAGGCCGTGCAGCGTAATGAGGTTGGCTCTCAGGGCATTGTCAGCCTCTTCTTTGTCAACCACTTGAGGGAGGTCAAATGGATTGATGCGCACTGTTGAATTAAGGCTCATGCGGACGTATGCGCCACCAACAGCATCACACAATTTTTCGTATTCGTTTTCTGGGTCGATAATTACAATTTCGGTACCAAGCATCATGGAGCGGACTGCCTCTAGTTTCACAGCAAATGATTTACCTGCGCCGGATTTAGCAAAGACCACCATGTTGGCGTTCTCTAGGGTGAAGCGATCAAACAAAACCAGGCCATTGTTGTGCATGTTGATACCATATAATATTCCGTTTTCTTGTGTGAGATCGGCACTAGTGAACGGGAAGCTTGTAGCTAGAGCCCCGGTGTTCATGTTGCGCCTGATTTGAAGCTGGTCGGTAAACTGCGGAACGGTTGAGTTGAGGCCTTGTTCCATCTGTACAGTTGCGGGCTTTGAGTAGACCAGCTGTTGCCCAAGTGTTGTTTCAACTTTGTGCTGAGTATACTCGAGTTCCTCGAGGCTTGAGGAGTAGAGTGTTACGTATAAACCAAATCGGAAGAATCGTTCCTCACCAATCTGCAAGCTGTCTCGGAGGGCTTCGGCGTCAACTATCGCCGCTTGCTTGCCTGGGTCTCGCACCCTTCCCTTTTCGGCATCAATTTGTAAGCCGGCTTCAAGCTGAGTTACTTTTTTACGCAAATTCTCAAGCACTACCTGGCTTTCAACAGGATATACAAACATGGAGACATCTACCTCTTCGTCCATGTTGATAATTGAGGAAAGCCAACCAGTGAAGAGTTGTCGAGGGTAGCCGTAGACGTAAAATGTTCGTGCGTATTTAGTGCCTAGCCGGAAGTGACCCGATTCAATCTCAAGACTGCTTGGTGCCACAAAATCGCGCATTTCAGATATGCCTTTGCGAAAGGCTTCGTCTACCTCCTGCTGTTCACGTGCACGTTGCTGTTGAGCAAGGCTAACCGGATCTTGTTTCTTGGGTTGTTTTGCCATTATTGCACTCTCCCTAAATTGGGTTGCGGTGCAGCTCCACTCCCTTTGGTGATCACGGGGACGGTTAGTTGAGTATTTTGACTGAGAGTTTGACGAGTAGCTGTATCTGGGTTGTAGGTGTTATAATAGAGCTCAATAAGTTCCTGGGTATCAAGCGGCATCGATTGTACACCCATCTGAAGAAGGCCACTGACAACATTTTGCACACGGTTCTTGAGTTCGGTTTTCGCCTTCTCTAAGCTTGATTCATCAATAGTGACCACTCCAGATTTATTGCCAAAGAGTCCGGAAAGCAGCCCTTTGCTTGCCTGAACGGCTTTGCCTGCATCGAGTTCGGCGGCATAAGGCACCACTAAGTAAAATTCTTTACTCATGATGTTGGTCTGTTCAACTAGATCCTCAATAAAGTAGATGTAATCTTCCATGAGCATACCAAGCAGCATGTTGTCAGTTTCGTTGCGAACCTTCCCAAGTTTATCGAGATATGGCTGCATATCAATTTTGCGGGAGCGGACTAAAATCTGAACATCAAAATAGAGAGAGTTCAAGAACCCCATATATGCATACTCAACTGCGTCACGTTCTTGCGGGCTCATAAGGTCAAAGTTGATGCTTTTCGCCATAATGACCGAACGAAACGAGCCATCTTTTAAAATGACTATTCCGTCACGGATTGCCGCAATCTGTAAGCTATTTTGCGTGCTGTTCGGGTTACCGACTTTTGACGATGGTGTTTTTTGGGTGCCTGGAGGCACTTGCCCGGCTGGGGGCTGTGCTGGCTGTAGGGGTACTTGTGATTGCTGTGTTGGTTGCATACCTAAACTGTGCTTGAGAGCGAATAACCTTAAACTTATGCTTTTAATTATGCCACAGTAGGGCAAGAATATGAAGGGAGCGGTAGAGCTTAGATCCAAGACCTTTGTGTTGTCTAATGAAGCTGGATCTCAATTGAACCATCTTCGGTTTCGTGTGGTATATCAAGTTTGTCGGTTTGCTCAGCTTTTGAGGTTTTAGGTTTGAGCTCAGAAGGCTTTATTGAATCTTCTGTTGTTACTGATGGTGCTGCGACGATCGGTGTGTTCTCTGTAATCACGGGGTTGTTTAGCGGCTGTGTTGGCGTGGTGGGAGGTGTATCAGAAGAGCTAGAGCTGGCTTGCTGAAATGCTTGCTGCATGCCTTGAATTGCCTGCTGGTGCGTGGCGCTATCAGCCGCATCAATCTTTGTCTCAAACTGTTGGCCAACAAGGCTGCGGTCGTCGTATGGGTCTGCTGGCTGTGAAAACTGAACCGGATCAGGAACCTGCGCAGATGCGACTTCAGTCGGAGTCACAATCCTATCTGATTGTGCCGCGACACTGGCCATTTGAGGATTCTGCCAGTCGGTTACACGCTTGCTTGCCCAGCCGCGAGAATCCATCATCAGTGAGAGATTAGAAAGCCTACCCCGTGCCTCTTCGCCTGTAAAGTCTTTGGTGTAATGCTTCTCAACTACTGGGGGTGCAATAATACTTACTCGCTCCTCATATCCATCTTGGCTCCAAATCCGCTTTTTCGGTTTAAGGTAAAACCCTAGTGCTGAAACCAAAAATACCTCGGCAGGCTGATCTTTTCGCTGATAAAGCCCTAGTACTAAAAATACAATAGTAAACGGTAACCAGGCTATCGCTGCCAAAGGATGCACTTTTGTAAAAAAGAAAAAAGTAAGATACCCAAACCCCAACCCAATAACGGTAAATATAAACTGCTTTAAACTAAGAAAGCCAATAAGCTTATCATCTGCTTCAACGTCCTGTGGTACTGCATGCGTTGCCATAAGTAAACTCTACTTAGTTTATAACTCCACGGCCACCATCAATTCGATCCAACGCTGCGGCCATATCGGCGTCGAAGTTATCTGGTAATGAAAGCCCAGCCCCACCCTCGGTTCGAGGTACTCTAATAAGTCGATCGGCTTCTGTTTTTAATTTTGCAAGCGAGGACGGTGACATATTGTATTTAGCTGGATCCGTAGTAATTTGTTTTACAGCTTGACCCACGTGATTCCATGTGTCGTCATAGGCGGCCTGCGCTTTGTCTCGTTCCTCCTGTGATTTTGAGGTGTCGTTAGCAATTGTGTGTTGCTTTTCAATATATTGGAACATTTTACCAACCTCAGTCTCGTGCATGCCGGAAAGCCCGCCTGCCTCTACATTCCTAAATGCGAGAGAGTCTCCCTTGAAGTAAGAAGGCATCTTCGGCATCATTGAGCCAGTGTTCGCATCCATTGCTTCACCAATAGCCTCCATTGCTGAACGCTGAGTTTCGGCACTCACGCCGGGTCTCTGCAAGACGTCCTCGGTTAATGTTCGGAAAGCTGGAACAAGGCCTTGTTTGACGATAATGCCTGCTGCAGCTCGCTGCGCACCACTGCTACCGTCGAATAGCTGCCTTCCATTTTCATCTTCTATAATGTGTCCGGCTGTTGCGTATGCAAGAGCATCATCTTTGCCAGTTTCTCCTTCTTGGCCAATAATGTTTCCGTTCTTGTCCTTGACAGTGAACTTCTTTTGGGTTCCGTCAGCATTCCTCAAGTCAATGCCGAAGCTCGCAAATTGAGCTTGTTGGAGATCTTCTGCACTAGCCTTCTGCTCAGCCGCTCTCTGTATTTGAGCTGAGATGTCTCTATTGCGGTGAAACCTGCGCCTGATACTGCCTTCTGGTGCTTTGTTATCCTTAAGACTTTGAAACGCTTCTTTTTCAACATGATGATGCTTACTTTGCTCACGCCAGCCTTTGCGCATTTCTTTATCCATATTTCTCTTGGTTTTTTTAGCGCGATCTTTACCCCAATTTGAGCCGCGGTCGAAGATGCCTTTGCCTTTGTTGTTGATCATGCCAGTGAGGTTGCCGAGGGTGCTGCTGGCCATTTTAAAGACTGTTGGGAGCATGAAGAGTGGTGCCGCGAGAAGTGCTATTGCTGTAAGACCCGGGATTGGGTTTGAGCTATCACTAGGGTTTGTTATTAAAATCAGCAGAGATGCAAACTCACCTAGTGCGAACAAGCCCATGATGTACGGATACACCATAAGCATCTGAACAAACATCTTCCACCACCTGCCAGCCCAATTATCGAGGCTGGGTATTGCCCACATAGTTATTGCTAGCGGCGCGGTTATGATGAGACCAAATATTATCAACTTTCTAACCATAATAATCACAATTGCAGTTAGTGCAGCAAAGAGAAGCGCCATCACCGCCGGTACGAGCACAAAAATACCTCCATTTACCACAGCAACGATTGCTGGAATGGTAGCAGCGGTTATTATACCTGCTAACATTCCACCAGTGCCCGCGCCCATTGCCGCCTGAATTTGCGAATCGCTATCGGCAATTGTTCTTATCGGTCCCATAATGACTTCATGTAGACCACCTCCGAGTGCGTTTGTGATGCTAATCATGGTTTGGGCTATTGACCAAGATAGGTTTGCGGCAATAGCTGCTATGATAATGCGTGGCAAGAATTTTTTAACGGTGTAGGCATCGAACACACCGATTCCCAGAGCTGTTGAAATGATCATTATCAAGAACGCTATAACGAAGAGTACATTCGCGATATTGAGAATGTTTGACCAAATGGCCTTCAGGGCATCATCTGCTTTTGAGGACTGTGACGTGGTTTCTATCACAGTTCCATCGGATTCAGTCACTTTTTTTACATCAGAGGATGTTGTTGCAGTGGTTTCTAGATTATCTGCTATCCAGTCGGATGCTGATTTTAGTACGCTCAGAAGTGCCTTTGCCACCGTGCAGCCAAACCAATCGAGTGCATTGGGGATCCAATTCTTCGGATTCCAGCCGAAGTCCTTGTCGGAACAATCGCTAATTTCTGTAGTACCCTCTTCATCACTTCCGTTTGCATCGGCAACGGCCTCATCTTGATCGTTCTTGAGCGCTTCTTCATCAGCAGAAGGATTATCCAGGAGCTTATTTTCTTTTACGTATTCAAATAATGTGTCACAGCTGCTTTCGCCGTCATTGTAGCCGCCTTCAACAACTCTCTCAACTGAGTAGCCAGTATTAGCGGTATTCCATTGCTTGTCATAGTTTGATTTGTCGTATATATCAAATCCCGTATCACGATCATCCTTGACTTCCCAGCACCTCTCAAAAGCGCTGCGAATGTTCACGTTGACATAAGCCTTTAGTTTCTCGGTTGCACCAGATTTTTTTTCAAACGCTGCCGTCCATTTAGATATCTCCGCGTTAAGAAATTCTGCCTGATTGTTTCCTCCTGAGTGCGCCTTCGCTGGGTACTCATCACCATCCTTCTCGTCTAGATCATAAAATGCAGCGAGCACACTTCTACGATCGCCAAATAATTGTGAGACGATTTTTTTATATACCTCGTGACAACCTAACTTGCCGGCACTGTGGTTACCTGGAACATTCTGTCCGACAGCAATATCAGTCTTGTTGGTTTGTGAACCCTGGAAGTACCCGTAGAATGAAGAACTGTCAACATCGCTTTGTCGTATTCTTTTTGCAAAACCACTCTTATCGTTGCTTCCTCGATCAAATTCATTTGTATTGCACTGTGTTTTTGAGTTGTCATCGAAGCTACGACTCTCCGTTTGGCGTGGCCATTGTTTCATTAGGTCATAAGCAACCAGCTCTTCGGTAGATATTCCGCCATCCTGTGCCACTGCGATCTGTACATACGGATCAACATAAGTACTCAATAACGAGATAAAAAAAATGAAAACGAAAAAGATGAAAATATTAAGGACCAAAATATAGAAGAAAAAAGTATAAATGAAAAAGGTACGGAAGAAAAAAATAGTACTGATAGTACTGGTAAAACTGAATACTCCAAAGAGGAATTTATAGCATCAACAAAAGATTGTGAATTATCACTAAACGTAGCAGCTTCTTCAGCATTTGCGCCAAAAATAATATTATTATAACCAAAAGAGTCAGCATAACATGCCGCAATGTTTATAAAA
>CAZXUE010000010.1:6386-7044 GCA_964643895.1 uncultured Candidatus Saccharibacteria bacterium | reverse complement strand
ATAAACTGAAAATTCGTTGCTTCATAATTGAATTAATCCCAGTTCATATACCTTAAGCAGCATTACTAGAACTCCGCCGAGTTATTAACCATAAATATGATTATAGTTTAACAGACAATGGCAGACAATGAGAGAAACTGTATTTTTATGGAGGAACCTTGTAAAATAATCGATGATATAGAGAAATAGATAACTATTATTTAGGTATCTTATATCTTGGGTCTATACACACGCAACTTGATCTACTATAACTATAAAACCAATTATATGTTGATATTTGCTGTTGTCGGACAGACTATAGGTAGGCTAATATTATGATAATGAAACGATTAAATAATAATAAAATTCAAGCAGTTTTGACGACAGTCAGCAAGATTTTGGTGCTAGCAGTATTGCTCTTGGTAGGCTCAACCTTCTTGGGCTCAGTATCTCGTGCTCAGAGTGGTAATGTTACTATAACTTGTGCCGACGGCACAACGATGTCGGTTTCGTCTTCACTTGCACTAAACGGTGATGCGTGTGGTAGTCGTGGCGGAACCGAATCTAATGTGGAAAGCCCGGAGGAGGCGGGACTTAATGGCGAACCAGCTTCAGACTCGCCTGAACTCAATAAATGGCTAAATGACATTGTTAACCTACTTTCTGCTGTAGTAGGAAT
>CAZXUE010000010.1:5424-6376 GCA_964643895.1 uncultured Candidatus Saccharibacteria bacterium | reverse complement strand
ATTGTGGGGAGCATTATTGTTGCGGGTGTTCAGTACACAACCGCGGGGAGTAATGCGTCTCAGGTTTCGGCGGCAAAAAATCGTATAACTATGGCGGTGCTTTCGCTCATCTTGTTTTTGTTTGCATTCACTTTGTTGCAGTGGCTAATACCTGGCGGGATTTCAATACTCAACTAGTCTTGCGATATACTAGGATGGATCTTATGAAGATATATGACAAAATACACACACTGACCAAAAGCCTGCTTGCTTCGTGTCTGCTCGCACTCCTAATCGCTGCAAGTATAAGTACTCCTGTATTTGCGGCATGTAAAGGTGGTAGTTTTGGTGTTGGTTCTAATATTGTTCCAAACTGGTATAAATATCTTGATAGCGAAGATATTGATGGTAAATGCCGGCCAAAATTTGACGATAAGCTGAGTAGTACTGCCACGAAAATAGGTATTGCGGTTGTAGAAATACTCATGCGCGTGGTTGGCTTCATTGCCATAGGGTTTCTTATTTGGGGTGGCATACAGTACATCACAAGTCAGGGTGAGCCGGATGGACTGAAGTCAGCGCGAGATACGATCACAAATGCGCTTGTCGGGCTGGTAATCAGCATATTTGCAATAGGTATAGTCCAATTTGCTGGAGGCGCATTCCGCACTGCTGGCTCACAGTCTTCGTTGCCAAGAGCTGCACTTACCTCGAACTTCCTACCTATCATTAATGCGGTTGGCGGTGTCGCAATACTGTTAAGTATTGCATTCGTAGCATTCGGTGGTTTTAAATATGCCACTTCGGCTGGAGATGCGAGTGGTCTGCAGAAAGCAAAAAATACTATTCTCTATGCACTTGTAGGCTTGGCTGTATCTCTTTCGTCGTATGCCATCATAAATTTCGTTATTGGAAGACTACAGTAATGTTAACAAGAACATTACCGTTACCTAAAATCTTGGCTGCGTTGTTG
>CAZXUE010000010.1:5000-5414 GCA_964643895.1 uncultured Candidatus Saccharibacteria bacterium | reverse complement strand
TGTACGTCAAACGGCGTTTTCGTTGAGTGCCCTATTTTTTATACTAATCGCCTCCCCTACTGTGCTTGCTGTCGATGTGTTAGATAATACTTGCAAGGAAGCGGACGTGAGCAATTCATCTTTTTGTGCAAATGTAAGTTCTGAGTCTTCACAGAACCGTGTGCTAGGACCAAACGGTATTATCACGAAAATTACGCAGTTCATCATTTTTATCACAGGTGCAGTTTCGGTGATTATGGTGGTAGTTGGCGGTTTCCGTTACGTAGCATCAAGCGGTGACAGTAATGGCACAAAACAAGCGAAAGATACAATTTTATATGCACTTGTGGGTTTGGTGGTCACGATTCTTGCACAAGTAATAGTAAGTTTCGTATTATCTAAGCTATAAACCTCACACAAAGGAGCCAAAATGAA
>CAZXUE010000010.1:3239-4990 GCA_964643895.1 uncultured Candidatus Saccharibacteria bacterium | reverse complement strand
GGCTTGTAGCCTTGTGTTGTTTACGCCACTGCTGGTTCATGCTTCACCGGCAGATGAGGCTTGTGCGGGAATACAGGCGGCTGGCGGTGAATGTGATGCATCTGGAACAGCGGGTGCAGACGGATTCAAGACCATTGTCGGGACCATTATCAACGTGCTCTCAATTCTCGTAGGCGCGGTTTCGGTGATTTTCATTATTATCGGCGGTTTCCGCTATATTATTAGTAATGGAGATAGCAATGGTGTAACTAGTGCCAAGAACACCATTATGTATGCCGTTGTTGGTCTCGTTGTTGTTCTTTTCGCCCAAGTACTAGTCGCTTTTGTGTTCTCCAAGGCTCAAGATGCAGCAACGGGGTCCGGTGGCTCAGGATCCGGTGGGACTGGAAATCAGGTTCCTGGAGCAAGCGGCGGTACAGGAAATGGTAGCGGCAGTGGTACCACAAATAACGGAGGCGGCAACCAGGGTGCGGGTGGCAATAATAATCCTGGTAGTAACGGTTCGGGAACCGTAACCGAAAACTAACTAACTGTTAAGGAAAAAATAATGAGACTATCAATCTTCTCTCAAACCGTTAAATCAGTAAAGCATGTTTTTGGAGCAAGTCTTATCATGGCCAGTATGCTTTTAATCGTAGGCGCTCCGGTTCACGCACAAGTTTCGGTTAACGATAGTGTTTGCGAGGGCCTTTCTGCCGCTGGTGCGGATTGTGGCGGTTCGACTCCCTCAGGAGACGAGATCAAGCCGGCTGTACAGAAAATCATTGATATTTTGTCTATTGTTGTCGGTGCTGTATCCGTCATCATGATCATAGTTGGTGGTTTTAGATATGTCATCAGCAACGGAGACAGCAATGGCTTAACCGGAGCCAAAAACACCATCCTCTACGCCATTGTGGGGTTAGTGGTGGTAATTTTTGCACAGGTAATTGTACGATTTGTTTACAGCACAGTTACAGATACAAGCACAACCAGTTCAAGCTCAGGCAGCACGGGCGCATCTGCTCCATCAAGCGAAGATCAGTAGTAAAGATAAGCATTTGCTATTCGATACAAATCTATTATAATGCGAACATACTAATGAAAGGAAAAGAAAGTAAAATGAAATCAATACTACGTAAAATTGCTTTAACTTTGAGCGCGATCATGTTAAGCGGCGGCCTGACATTTGTTGCTGCAGCGCCAACGGTGTACGCCCAGGATTGTTCTGATGGTGTCGGTAAAGGTGTAGCACTCACGAGTGAAGACGGTACTTGTTCTGACGAGGGCGACGGCGAAAATTCGCTTAGCGGCGTTGTTAAGAAGGTAATCAACATCTTCTCAATCGTTGTCGGTGCCGTATCCGTCATCATGATCATCATCGGCGGCTTCCGCTATGTTGTGAGCAATGGCGACAGTAACGGTGTTTCTGGCGCAAAGAACACCATCCTCTACGCTATTGTAGGCTTGGTGATCGTTATCTTTGCCCAAGTAATCGTACGATTTGTCCTGACAAACGTATCACCTCAGTAGAAGTGAAATAGTGCGTATCAAAACACCCCGCAAGGTAGCGGGGTGTTTTCTTTAGCCTGAATTACGAAGCTCTCCAATATGTCTCAGTGTCATCTTAAGCTTGTCAAAAGATCTGGTTGATCTTGTTAGATATTTACTAGATCTCTTGGCTTCAGCTGAGACGATATGAGAGGAGTTTCGTGATAGAATTTCTTTACTCTTGAGCTTCCTGCTCAATCTCGTTATAATTCTCTCAGATA
>CAZXUE010000010.1:0-3229 GCA_964643895.1 uncultured Candidatus Saccharibacteria bacterium | reverse complement strand
CTTTCTCAGCTTCAGGGCCGTAGCGGTAGTACTGGTATTGTTCTCTGCGTTTGTACTAAGTGCCAAGATTGTTGTGGCCCAGCAGCAGCCTGCAACGACGGGCCAGCAGCAAACAACTACACCGGTGGGCGGAGGAACCAACGCGGACAACGTTTGTAAGGGTGTTCTGAGCGCAGAAACAGGGACTTTTAGCCCAGATACCACTGTTGCGGCCTGTCAAGAAAGTGGAGATGGTAGCTTTGGGTTCTTGGTGAGGAGAATTATCAACATCTTCTCAATCGTTGTCGGTGCCGTATCCGTCATCATGATCATCATCGGCGGCTTCCGCTATATTATCTCTGGAGGTGACTCATCGGGCGTCTCGGGTGCCAAGAACACTATCCTCTACGCTATTGTAGGCTTGGTGATCGTCTTGTTTGCCCAGGTGATTATTCGCTTCATTCTTACCAACGCTGTTTCAGTAGCAAGTTAAGATAGTTTTCAATTTTCAATTTCTAATTTTGCAATTTTCATTTAATGTAGCAATGGTTAATTTTTCAGACTTGAGGTAATCTTCTGAAAAATTAAGACCAGTTCGTGTACTTCTTGCCAGAGAAAACGGAAATGCTTCTTGTTCTCCGGTGTAACAACGATGAGCATTCTCAACCAGTGTTTTGTTTCCTATGCCTCTTTCTTGCTGATGTATATCTTATTTCTAAAATCTTTCTTAGAACTTGCGCCATTCGCTTCCATATAGTTTTCCCCTATACTGGTAGCGGAGCGAATGAACTGACTAATTAGCGGCTTTGTCAGATCATTCTTTGGTAGTTTTGTGCAAAGTTTAAGCGCGTCTTCACCGAACCTGGCGGTACGCTCTTCAAGATAATATGCGAATTGCCCCTTCATCTCGGGCTTATTATATCGATAAGTGCTCTCATGCACCAAATAATTCGCACTAGCAAGCAAAATGATCATCCGTACATTAAATGAAAATTGCAAAATTAGAAATTAAAAATTAAAGAGCACCCCTTGAGGCGCTCCTTGTGTCAATGAACACTGCCAACTAGCTGATCGTAATCTTTTTAACGGTTTCTTGTTTTACTTTTGTGAAGCCAATGGTAAGAACACCGTCTTTCAAAACTGCCTCAACCTCATCTTCCTTTACGGGAACAGGAAGCGCGAGGGTACGGCTAAACTCTCCCCAGTAACATTCCTGAATGTGGTAATTCTCAGTGTCGGCTTCTTCACCGCTAGAGAGCGTGCCTTTAATGGTGAGAGTGTTGTCGGAGATACTCACATCAAGATCATCTTTGTTCACGCCGGCAGTACGCGCTTTTACAAAAAGCTTCTCTTTGGTTTCGTAGACATCAACTGCTAGCATGCCGGGCATGTCTTGCATTTGCTCTTCATCCCAATCGTCATCCGCTGCAGCTTGGGTGCTGCCACTCTGCACTGCTGGCTCGTCAGCAATGCCAATTGGCGTTGTGTCATCCAGAAACGCTGCGGTCAGCTCATCTTCCATTAACAGATCGTTGTCGTTTTTTTGGCGCCTGGCCATAGGTTTCCTCCACTTTTCTCGCAGTTAAACTAACTGCTTGCATTATAGCGTTCGATGTTTCATTTATGCAATAATACGAGTGTAAAACTGTTGTAAAAATGGGATACTCACCTCTTGAACACCTTATAGCAATGCTCACTCCCTTAGAGTGCCTCATCTGTCGGCGCGAAGGGAATATGCTTTGCGCGTCATGTGCAGAAACAAAACTGCCGGAACAGATTTCTCGTTGTTATTTATGCAACAAGCTTACCTTACAACGCCGAATATGTACTTCGTGTAGCTCACGTTCGCGTCTGCGCCGGGTGTGGTGGCTCGGTTCATACAATACTGAGTTGAAAGAGTTGATTTTTGCAATGAAATACGGACGTTGCCGTGCCGCCGCCCGTGAATGCGGCGCTCTTTTGGCGAAGATAATCGGCTATCTACCGCCAGGTACCCTCATCACCCACCTGCCAACTGCTAGTCAACGCGTTCGTCAACGTGGTTTTGACCAGGCAGCGCTCATTGCCGAAAGCTTAGCCAAGAGCTTAAGGTGTCGCTATATTCCCCTACTATCTCGTGTTTCTCAAGTAGACCAAATCGGGAAAAACCGAATTGAGCGTCAGAAACAGATGCAGGGCAGCTTTGCGTGCAAATCCCAGGATCAACTTCAAGGAAAAACGGTTTTACTGGTTGATGACGTTATTACTACTGGGGCTAGCATAGAGGCAGCAGCGTATGTTCTCAGAAAACATGGTGCAGCACATGTTGACGTGGCTGTTATTGCTCGCCACTACTTGAAATAGTCTCACAGGGAGGGATAAACGCTTGCGCTACTCCCCGCGCCTCTTTCTCGAAGCGAGCTTCTGCGAGAGAGCCTTGTGATCGAACCAACGGGTTCAAATACCTTTTTCTTCAACAAAAAGAAAACTCGGGAAAATCTAACGATCTTCCCGAGCCTTCTCCTGGCGGAGAGGGAGGGATAGCGCACTTCGTGCTTTTCCGCTTCGCTTCACCGAACCTGAGGACCGAATCCTTTTCGCTTCACAAGAAGAGAAACGCCCAGACAAAAGTCTGAGCGCTCCTCTCCTGGCGGAGAGGGAGGGATTCGAACCCTCGGTACCGTTGCCGGCACGCCTGTTTTCAAGACAGGTACCTTCAACCACTCGGCCACCTCTCCTCGTCGGTGTTGGCGCACTGGGTTCGTCCGCCAGTTGGCGGAGCTTCACCTGGTGCTAGACACCTCCTCTCAAATCAAGAAAGTCGCAGTGCTTTGTTTCATGATTTGGTTTTTTTACTATACATGATTAACAGAGGACGAACAACGGAATCTCGTACTATCACACGAATTGCCCTTTTAAACTGCTTGCGTTACACTTTAGGGTATGGACCAATCGAGTGGGGGTGAACAATTTGCATATCGGCCGGAATCGGTGGCGCAACCAGCTGCACCCTTAGAAAGCCCTCAGCCAGTACCCACGCCTGTGGCTGTTGACGAAATGGTTCGCTGGCAAGCCTCGGAATTTATTGACCACCAAAAAAACGCCGCCTGGTTTTTCCCGCTCGTCATAGGGGGTTTACTGGCGGGCGGCCTGATGTATCTTATTACTCGGAGTATTCTTTCAACACTGGTGGTGCTTCTCGGCGGCGGCACCTTTTTGATGCTCGCGCGGCAAAAGCCTCGTACACTCACCTACATGGTTAATAACACCG
>CAZXUE010000009.1:0-38524 GCA_964643895.1 uncultured Candidatus Saccharibacteria bacterium | reverse complement strand
CACCACAAAGATAATTAACCTGTTGTAACGCAACAGGCTTTTTAATTGCTAGACCTTTCCATCGGGAAGTTCAGGTTCCTACAATCTAGTAACTACAGCCTCCTAAGCGGAGGTTTTTTTAATGCTGGTGTTTTGATCTGCAATTCAAAGCATTAGCACGGACAATGCCTCAACTAGTATAAATCCTCGGTGCATCACCGGCTATAAGCAATAAGTGGGTTAACTGTGTGCTTGCCACTATCTACAACTGCGTAAACTAGGTTACGTTGGGCTGATATAATAATTTATCGATAATCGATATATTTTGCTATAATTAAACCATGAAGAAAGAACTATTGAAAAATCGCATATCAACAATCTTTTTAAAATGTTCGCTAATTGGCATCGGTGGATTAGTGGGGCTCCTTTGTGCAACAATCCTGCCAACGATTTACTATCAATGGTCGTATGAGTTTCCTGAAATTGCATATGTGCGCCTGCCAATGGTAATTGGTTTAGGGCTAACTGCAGTTGCTTTTTTCACGGCAGTATACCAATCATGGAGGTTGCTAGACTTTATTGATTCGGGTGTCACTTTTTCAGCTCGATCAGTTCAAGCACTTGAAATTATTGGCTATGCTGCGCTCATTGTCGCTGCGTTGTACGTGGCAGGAATGCCGGTGGTGTATCATATTGCGCAAAGCGAGGATGCGCCTGGTCTTATAGTTTACACTGCACTTTTTATTGGTATACCACTGACAATCGCAGTGTTTTCCCATCTTGTAAAACGATTGCTTGCACAAGTTATCACTATGAAGTCAGAGAATGATTTGACGGTCTAAGCGAGTATATCATGCCAATAATTATTAATCTCGATGTCATGCTCGCAAAGCGTAAAATGAGCCTTACTGAGCTATCTGAAACAATCGGTATCACCATGGCTAATCTCTCCATTTTAAAAAACTCCAAAGCAAAAGCCATCCGGTTTTCAACGTTAGAAGCGATCTGTAAGGTGCTAGAGTGCCAGCCCGGAGATATTCTAAAGTACCAAGAATAGTCAGCGGCAACACGGACTACTCATTTGAATTATGTTCATAGTTTGCTAACATAGTAATCACCTCATGATGTGGTAACTATTGACAAATGAATATATATTTGATATAATTAGAAGATACAGGGATGCCATGGCTGTTACAACGGCTTGGTGTCTTTTATTTTTACCAGAAGGGAATAGATGACCCGAGAGATTATAAGACAACTTACAAGCAGCGGAATTGTATTTGGCGAGCCTGTAAAGCCGCACACTTCCTGGCGACATAGGTACACCCAAGCACCTGTAGCTATCGCCAATGGATCAGAGGAGGTGCTTAGGGTTATCCATGATGGAAGAACTAATGACCCTGCAAGTGTTCGAGATGGTTTGCTCGAAGGAAGGATGCCCAGAGGAGGCGGTATTATGCAGCTTGGGCCAGAAAGATACGCCTCTTGCGATTTGATGGCAGCACAGTTACTGCCTTGGGCATTAGAGCTAAGCCCTGCATTGAAATCGGCGGTAGATCCTGAAACAAAAGCCCCGCAAGCCAGTGGCCTAATAGTACTAACGCACTTTGTACTCGAGAAATCTGGAGATGACACAGTTGTTATTCAGGGTGTGCAGCCAGTAGCAGAGGCCTTTAATCCAGACGAAGATCCCTGGAAAGCGGACCACTACGCTCAGCAGGGTCAAAGGGTAACGCAAGGCAGGCAAGGTATCGCTATCGTTCAGTTGGACGTCTTAGGTATTGCCGGAATTGTGCGTCGGCCGGTTGCACTTGATCAACAGGCCGGCTCAGCTACAATACTGCTTGGCTGATAATCTGATCGATCTGTTATAATGAGAACCCGATGGCGCCTTGGCCGAGAAGTTAGGCACTGGTCTGCAAAACCAGTTAGACGGGAGCGTTACCCGTAGGTGCCTCCATTGATTAAATGACGACTTCTGAACTACAAACAATATATAGTCACATTACCAACCTTAAAGTACTTAAGCGGGCTGGCTGGGTTCGAAGTGGTGTAAAAGAGCCGGAATCTGTAGCCGACCATTCTTTCGGCCTGGCCGTGCTTGCTCTTATGTTCGCGCAAAAACAAAATCTTGACGTTGGTAAGGTCGTGCAAATAGCAATCCTTCACGATATTGGCGAGAGTATTATTGGCGATATAACACCACATGATGGCGTAAGCTCAGAGCAGAAAAAAGAGCAAGAAGCAGTGGCGGTTCAAGAGATACTGGAAGATGATAAACTGTATCAATTATGGCTTGATTTTGAAGAAGGCCGTACGCCAGAAGGCCGCTTGGTGAAGCAGCTTGATAAACTTGAGGCATACTTGCAAGCTCGATCATACGATGTGTCTAACGAGGTAAAAGACGAGTTTTACAAGAGTACTTCAGGTGCATTATCTGATCCAGCCCTCGTTGCATTACTAGAGGAACTACGAAGCACGAGTTCTTAAATAGGAACACGTATTGGATATACATTGGCGCGTGTGCCATATTTGCTGTATTCTACAGACATATGAGAGCTCGCAAGTGGACGGATAAGTCATTGGTCAATGCGGTAAAAGGCTCAACGAGTATGAGGGCGGTTTTACGTAAGTTGGGGCTTAAGGCTGCTGGCGGTAACTATACACAGCTGAACCGGCGGATACAATTTTTAGGATTGTCTACACAGCACTTTAAGGGTAGAGCATGGAATAAGGGTATTCAGACGGGGCCATCATATCGGATTCCAATTCAGGATATTCTTGTTTCAGGATCGGGATTCCAGAGCTATAAGCTGAAACGACGATTGTTTGAACTCGGTCTTAAAACACCAAAGTGTGAACTGTGTGGCTGGGCTCAGATGTCGGAGGATGGAAGGGTGCCGGTTGAGCTCGATCATATCAATGGTGCCCATAATGACAATAGGATAGAGAATTTGCGAATATTATGTCCAAACTGTCACAGCTTGCAGCCAACTCATCGTGGTAAAAATATCAAAAAAAAGCTATAATTTCTCTGTTCCAGCATCCACGTAAGGGCGGGTGGTGGAATTGGTATACACGTTTGACTTAAAATCAAATGCCTGAACAAGGCTTGCGGGTTCAAGTCCCGCCCCGCCCACCAAAGAGATTTTCTATGTAAGAGAATCTCTTTTTAGTTAAAAATGCTATAATAAGAGGGTATTAAAAGGAGAAAACATAATGATTTTATTGATAGTTGGTGGTGTAGTTGTTCTGCTGCTACTCTTCTTGTGGGTAACATATAACAGCTTGGTTAAAACAAATGTTCGGGTTGAAGAGGCGTGGAGCGATATTACCGTGCAACTCAAGCGTCGGCTTGATTTGATTCCAAATCTTGTTTCAGCAGTTAAGGGCTATGCAAGGCACGAGGCAGAAACACTTGAGAAGGTTGTGGATCAACGTTCAAACGCAATTGGTGGTTCTGTTAAAGAAACCGCGGAAACTGAAAATATGCTCTCGGGCGCATTAAAGAGTCTTTTCGCAGTTGCTGAAAGCTATCCCGACCTAAAAGCAAATCAGAACTTTCTGCAGCTACAGGGTGAGCTGGTTGACACCGAAGATAAAATACAGGCCTCAAGACGCTTTTACAATGGTGCTGTTCGAGAACTCAATACCAAAGTACAGGTGTTTCCCACCAATATTTTTGCTGGAATGCTTGGCTTTAAGAAGCGCGAGTTCTTTGAGGTTGAAGACCAGCCTGCGGTTGAAAAACCAGTTGAAGTTAAATTTTAAACAAGTCACATGTACTCCCAAATAGCGGCCAACAAAAGGAAAACCCTCTTTATTATGAGCATATTTGTTCTCATAATTTGTTTAGTGGGCTATGCATATGGGTCGTATGTTGGAGATTTTAAAAGTCTCTATATGGTGTTTGGGTTTGCAGTATTCTATAGTCTTATCAGCTACTTTGCCTCATCGCGAATTGCCTTGGCGGTGAATGGTGCTAAAGAAATTCAAAAGCAAGATAACCCGCGGCTATACCGAATTGTTGAAAATTTAAGTATTACTACCGGTATGCCGATGCCGAAGGTTTATATTATCAATGATTCAGCAGCGAACGCTTTTGCAACTGGGCGGGACCCAAAACACGCTTCAGTGGCGGCGACAACCGGTATTTTGGAACTCCTTGACGATAACGAGCTCGAAGGTGTGATGGCACATGAAATGGGACACATCCAGAACTATGATATTCGAGTTATGATGATTGTGTTTGCGTGCGTATCAGTGATCGGCTTGATGAGTGATTTTCTGTTGAGAATGATGTGGTTTGGCGGACGCGAGGATGACGAAGGCGGCAGCCCACTTGCTATGGTACTGGCTTTAGTTTTGGCTGTCATTGCGCCTATTGTGGCTACTCTGGTGCAGTTGGCAGTTTCGCGGCGAAGGGAGTTTTTGGCAGATGCAACGGGAGCTTTGACTACCCGCTACCCAGAAGGTTTGGCCTCAGCTCTGAGAAAAATAGAACAAAGTGGCTCGGTGCTGCGACGCCAGAACAGTTCAACGGCTCACTTCTTTTTTGCAAATCCGCTCAAAAATCGTAGTTTTGCAAAATTGTTTAGTACGCACCCTCCAACCAAAGAACGTATCGCCAAATTGGAGCGTATGGGCGGAGAACTTTGATGATGGCGAGAGAAAAAAAGACGCAAAAAAGTAAGAAATCAAAGCAAGGCATCTTTTCTCAGTTGTCTCGCGAGGCAGTAGACAGTTTTGTTAGAAAGAATATATCGAGTTTTGTGGTGTGGATTCGGAGAAAGATGCATCAACTAAAAGTTGGAATCATAGGTACGCCAAGCTGGATCAGAAGTCGTCCAGCCGCATTGAAGCATTGGTTTCGAGAGGCTCGTAAGAAGAAGAAGTATCGTTCGTTCCGGCTTCAGAAGAAGATCAAACCCGAACCTCGATATATTCCTACCAGCACGACACTGTTAAAAAATACACTAAGATTTATTTGGCAAAATAAGAAGATCTTCTTCTGGATCATCCTCATACACGGGATACTCTACGTGGCTATTGTTAGAAGCCCGGTCAGCACCAATATCAGTACCATTAGAGATTCTATAGACAGCGTTCTCGGAGAAAATAGCCAAACAACCTCAAGCGGTACGTTGGCGACACTTGGAACAGTTCTGACGCTTTCGGCAACCAACCAAACAAACTCTGCAATTGCTGGTGTAGCAATACTTTTGATGAGCCTCGTATATATCTGGGCAATTCGTGAACTTCATGTTCGCAGCGACATCAAAGCCAGAGATGCTTACTATAATGGCATGGCACCGCTTGTGCCGGTTTCGCTTGTTCTTATGGTACTTTCACTGCAACTTATTCCATTTGCCGCTGCAAGCTTTGTATACGGTACGGCTAGAACATCCGGTCTTTTTGCAAATGGATTTGAAGATCTCTCTATTTTTGTTATAGCAGTGCTTATAGGCCTCCTTTCATTTTACTGGATAACATCAACAGTTATTGCGTTTTATATCGCAACATTGCAAGGTATGTATCCGATGCATGCGATTAGAAACGCTAAAAAGCTTGTACAGTTTCAGAGGTTCGCAGTGTTTAAACGAGTTCTGGCTCTACCTCTTTTACTTGGTTTAATGTATGTAATCATGCTGGCATTAACGGTTAGATTTGCAACTAATCAAATCTTTTTAATTATGGAATTACTTCAGCTCATTGGTTTGCCAGTGCTGCACACGTATCTCTATAAGCTATATCGGGCATTAATATGAGACAACCAAGCGAATCGCCAGAAAAGCGAATTATAAAACTTCGTAAACTTATTAACGATTACCGCTATCATTATCATGTACTAGACAAGTCGATCATGAGCGAGGCCGCTGCCGATGCGCTCAAACACGAGCTTGTACAGCTTGAAGAGCAATACCCTGAACTTCTGACTACAGATTCCCCAACACAGCGCGTAGCGGGCCAGGCACTCGACAAATTTGTAAAAGTTGCGCACAAGCAACCCATGATGAGCCTTCTTGATGTTTTTGATCAAGCAGAAATTGAAGCGTGGGTGAAACGCAATCAAAAACTTCATCCGGACGTACCCAACGAATATTGGTGTGACGTTAAAATGGATGGCCTTGCCTGTGCGCTCATCTATCAAGACGGGGTATTTACTCGGGCGATTACACGGGGTGATAGCAGGGTTGGTGAGGATGTGACCGTTAATGTACGAACTATCCAGAATGTACCACTTACGCTCCGTTCTTCTACCGGTTTCGAACAATTCTTAAAAGGAAGAACTGAAGTGCGCGGCGAAATCGTGATGTATAAAAGTGATTTCGCAAAGCTCAACGAAAAGCAGCGCACGCTTGGCTTGCCAGAATTTAAAAACCCTCGAAACTTAAGTGCCGGAACAATTCGACAACTTGATCCGAAGTTGGTAGCTAAGCGGCCGCTGCATTTTCGTGCCTACGATATGCTGCGTGATGAACCGGCCGAGCTTCCTAGCTACAGCTACGTATATAGCGCGCTTAGAGCAATAGGCATTACAGCAAACGCGCAAGCGGCAGTTTCAAAGAGTGTAGTAGCAGTTATGAAATTTGTCGATATCTGGCAGACAAAACGCGAGACCTTGCCATTCAATACTGATGGATTAGTGATTAAGATTAATGACCGCACAGTATATCGGGAATTAGGCGTGGTCGGCAAAACTCCTCGCGGAGCTGTTGCTTATAAGTATGCGGCCGAAGAGGCCGTGACCGTGGTAAAAGATATTGTCATTAGTATTGGCCGCACTGGCGCAGCCACTCCAGTGGCGGTATTTGATCCAGTTCAAGTCGCCGGCACAACGGTACAGCATGCCAGCCTTCATAATGCCGATGAAATTGCCCGAAAAGATATTCGAGTTGGCGATACGGTCATTATTTTTAAGGCTGGTGACATCATTCCTCAAGTGCAATCTGTGCTTATCGAACTGCGTCCCAAAAATACCAAAAAAATTGAGTATGAAGCAGAACTCAAACGTCAGTACCCAGAGCTTGAGTTTATCCGACCGGAAGGCGAGGTTGTGTACCGAGTGAAGGGCGCAACCGGGCCGCTACTGCTTAAACGTGCGCTTGAACACTATGCAAGCAGAGGGGCACTTAATATTGACACCCTGGGTGAAAAAAACGTTGAGGCGCTGGTGAATGCCAAAATGATAGAAGATATTGCGGATATTTACAGACTTACGAAAGAAGATGTTCTGAGGCTTGACCGTTTTGCTGAACTTTCCGCACAAAACCTTATTGCTGCCATTGCTGCTGCTAAAGAGCCTCCGCTCGAGAGGTTTATCTTTGGCCTCGGTATTCGTCATGTTGGCCAGCAAACTGCAATCGATCTTGCTGAATATTTCGGTAGTCTTGAGCGTCTTAGCAAAGTAACAGTTGACGAGCTGCAGTCTATTGAGGGAGTTGGTGAAGTAGTTGCGGAATCAATTTTGGCTTGGTTTGCGGATGAAGATAATGCAAAACTTCTTCAGAAGTTCGCTACATTTGGTGTAGAGCCACAATTTCAATCAAGAGCTAGCGGGCCGTTACATGGCAAGAGCTTTGTAATTACCGGTTCGCTCAAAGCTATGAGCCGTGATGAAGCGGCTGAGAAAATTAGAGCTCTCGGTGGCACATTTCAAACAGCAGTAGGCAAAGGAACGACATACCTGGTGGCTGGCGGCAAGGTAGGAGCCAGCAAGCTCGCCAAGGCTGAAAAGTTTGGCACCGAGGTAATAGACGAAGTCAAACTAGTGGAGTTGATTAACTAATGAAGCAAGTCACATTTATTACCGGCAATCAAAATAAAGCCGACTATCTGGCTAAGTTATTGGGTGTGTCGATCGCACATCAAAAGATTGATCTTGATGAGATTCAATCGACAGATCTAAAAGCGGTAGTTGAACATAAGGCGCGGCAAGCGTATGAAGTAATTCAAGAGCCAGTCTTGGTAGAAGATGTAAGCTTAGAATTTACCTCACTGGGCGGGCTCCCTGGAACGTTTATAAAGTTTTTTGTTGAACAAACAGGTCTAGATGCGACATGTCGAATGCTTGATGGATTTGAGGACAGGTCGGCAACTGCGAAGTGCGGCTATGGATATTTTGACGGTGCACAATTTCATTATTTTGAAGGTAGCGTAGATGGAGCCATCGCGCATGAACCGGGCAAAGGGAGCAGAGGGTTTGGGTGGGATAGGCTGTTTATTCCAGATGGATACAACGGCATTGTTCGCTCAGACCTACCCGAAGATGCCTATGATGAGCTCTATCTGAAGATCAAACCAATCGAGGCGGTTAAAGAATTTTTAACTAGTAATTAATGATGTAACCTCGTACAATAACGTGGTTATGCTCAAAAATAAACAAACAACTCTTTTCTGCTTTTCACCGCCAGTTATGATAGCGACGTTTCTAATTGAAGTTATTTTGATGATAGCTGCAATCGCCACTAGAAAGCTCAATAAAGTTGGAAAACTCATCGCAGCCTCGTTATTTTCTCTGGCATTTTTCCAACTCTGCGAATATTTCGTGTGCGGCGGGCTTGGCGTGGATGCTGTGCTGTGGTCGCGCCTCGGATTTATTGCAATAACTACGCTGCCGCCGCTTGGACTGCATATTATTCACGAAATTGCAGGCAAGAAGTCAAGGTGGATGGTACAGACTTCGTACGTTGCGACGGCTGGCTTTATCTTTTTGTTTGGCTTCAGCGAAAACGCATTCACTAATCATCAATGTGTCAGTAACTACGTTATATTCCATCTCGATGCCCTGGTGAGCTATGTGTACTCGGCTTACTATTACGGAATACTTCTTCTCGGCATCTACGTAGCAATGAATTTTGCTCGCAAAACCAAAAAGAAGGTGCACAAAGAAGCGCTTTACGGAATGATTGTAGGTTACTTGACCTTCTTGCTGCCTACAGCTATTGCTAACACTATCAAGCCTGAAACCATGGCCGGTATTCCATCTATCATGTGCGGCTTCGCCATCCTATTCGCACTTATTTTATTCAGCTATGTTTTACCAAGAACAAGCAAACGCCGTTAACGACCAAGAACTTTAAAGAAATCTTTTACCCGATCGTTGGTGTACGCATCCTCAAGTTTGTCAGTGCGATTTTTCAGCAGGCTTGCCCCAGAAGATGCCAGCGTAATAATTAGTAGTATTAAAAGAGCTACCTTCGCGATTTGAGGTGAACTATCTTTTTTAAGACCAATCAGTGCGAACACGATACTTACTATAAAGAGTATTGCTGCTACGCCAGTTCCAACCTGCAAAATGGGGCGTAGGTAGGCGAGGCCCAGTGTGATGTCGATGTGATTAGGGTTACTTCGTTTCAGAAAAAACTCTGTAACTGCACCAGCTAAGATGCTGAGCGGCACCATTAGGGCCGTAGCAACAAGGGCGAACGTTCCAAATTTTTGCTTCATACGCATATTGTAGCACGCGCTAAGCACTAGCATAAAATACAACAAACGCCTATACTTAAGATAAGCGTTATGATAAAGAGTTTGCGACTAAAACACTACAGTTATCTGGTACTGGCAGCACTTCTGGTAGTAACAAGCATTGCTAATATATTTATCAATCTCCGAACCGCTCAGGCTGAAACCGGCACCGTTACTATCACCAGCCCCGCAGAGAATGAGGAGATCGGCCAACAAACCCGCCAAATTACTGGTACAGCCCCAGCTTTAAAAGAGCTGACTGTGTTTGATGGCAGTGAAAAAATTGGTACAACAACGAGTTCAGGAGCGGGTACCTGGTCTCTGAATTGGGAAGACCCGGCCCCGGGTCAGCATGAACTGCGAGCTACTGTGAGTGACGGAACGGTGTATACCCCAGATTTTTTAAATGCAAATTCAGTAAAAGCTTATAACTTTAATAATGGCCAGGTTGTACAAAATTATACAGCGGGTTTATCCGGTGGGCAGGACGTATTTTATGATTCTGGTCTGCAAAAAGCATATGTAATAAATTATCTTGCTGGAACGATTTCACAAATTGATCCAGTTACAAAACAGATCGATGCAACAATAACATATGCTACGAACGTTCTCGAGCCATATGGTTTACCATGCCGAGATAATCTCGATTCTATTACTGCGCCGCCAATCTACTGCGCATTTACGTATGATGAGCAATCTCATGCACTGTACCTATTAGATAGGTCAAGATTGTATATTGTTAACACTCAATCAAAATCTCTGGAAGGAACCGTTAGCCTAGACGGTGTTTCAGGTATCGATGGCAGAGTTACGTATGTTGCAAAGCTCCGACTCTATCTTGATCAGCAACGTGAGCATCTCTATATCCTAGATGAAGCCTCGGGCATTTCTGAAGGATATACCTCCTTGCTCCATAATTCTGTAAGAGTTGATCTTCAAACAAAAACAATTAATACAGACGAGAGTCTGGGGCAGTATGCGGTGACCACCGCATCAAATGGTGACACCTATGCCGTGAACGAAGATTGGTATGATAGTTCGCCATATGTCAAACGTTCGGGCTCTCAGGATTGGGAGCAAATCACCGTACCCACCGAGCAATGTCGTTTTCCCTATAGTTTTGGTATACGGCTTGCGCTTTCGAAGGATGAGACGAGGCTATACATAACTTGTGGTACGGAAAATGATGTAAACAGATTATTGGTAATTGACACCACTAGCCTGGATATCATTGAAAGCTTTGAACGTTCTGGTCAGATGATCAATGCGGGCAACCTAACAAGCGAGAAGCTTCTATTTGCAAATACGGAAAATAGTCGTATCGATGTATTCGATACCACAGATAATCAATTTGTATCATCGATCCAGCCGCTTACTGGTGAATTGCAAAAAGATTCGCTGGTTATTGACGGTGTGAACGAAAGACTTTATTTCGCTACCCTTGACACAGAAGCCGCCCTTAACCACATATACACCGCCGATCTCCATACGAGTGGTATTATTGATGATCGGACGTATGCTATAACCGAATTTGGAGGTGTGCAGGCGGCAGCTTTGAGTGATCTTGCGGGCTATCTTTTCATATCAAAAGATTCCGACGAGACGCTCCGTATTATGAACGTCGAAAATGGGTCACTAAATGACGTCCGAAGTGGTATTGGTTCATCACGATCAATGGTGGTCTATGCAAGAAATGCACAAAAAATATTTAGCTTTCCGCATTTTTCTTTAACGACTGCCGCTGCAAACCCGATAAGTGTGGCAAGTACCGAAGACGCAAGTTTTCTTGGGAAGATAATGCTGCCAGGAACGTATTTTGCTGCTGGTGGAGTACTCGGTCAAAACGAAACGAAACTATATGTTTTAGGTGTTGACTCTGCGGTTTATGGTGGTGCCAAAAGCATGAAGATATTTGAAGTTGATACGGGTAGCCTGCAAATAACGCGAATGTACGAGGCTTTTAATGACTATTCACCACAAGCCCCAGACGGCACCTTTAGTGAGATGGTAGTTGGTGGCGACTCTCTTGCATTCTTTGAGCCCAGTGGTGGCAACGGAGCTGGCACCGTACACATTTTAGACTTAAATGAAGATACATCTCGGGCCATTCCTATTGCTGATGCCGAAGCGGGGTCCGGCGGCGCACAGCGTGTTGCGCTGAATAACGACGGCAGTAAGCTTGCTTTTCTATCAAGGTCTGGTGTGTTGAGTATTATTAACACTACTAATCTGCAAACTACGCAGAGCATTAATCTGCTTGAGCAGCAGTCTGGTATGGCAATGTCTGTTGTGTTTACTTCTAACAATGTGGTCCTTGCGGGAGTTGTGGACGTTGTGGGCAATATGCCAGCAGGCTCCTCTCTAAAAATGTACAGTACTGACGATGGCTCACTCATCAAAAAGATTGATATGGCGGACAACGTAATATGTATTCCAGGATTGTTAAGGCCAGTGACAGACGGTCGCCATCTAGCAGTTTTCAGCATTTGCTTCGATCTTATTCAACAGAAGGTGAGTGCTGGCTACTCGGTTGTTGACCTTGAGAATTCAACGGTTATACATTCAAAAAAGATTTCCCTCAGCAGTTTGACAACTACCAACGGGGAAGCGGGTATGGCAGGAATTGACGTAGAGGTTTTAGTCGCTACGCGCCATGTGGTAGTGCGCGCCAACGAAGTCAAGATTACCAGCCCAGCAGAAGGTCAAACCATCACTGCCGGTGAGTTTGTGATTGAAGGAACTGCTCCGCCTGGAGGTACTGTTGGTCTTGCTATTGATGGTCAGAGTATTGGTTCAGTGCAAGCAGATGTGTATGGCTCATGGAGTAAGCCTTATCAATTTGAGTCTACTCGCACATATCAGATTAAAGCTGAGTTCACTAATCCCGAGAAGTCGCTCCGCTACATACCCTCCTTCACGGCAATACCTCTGGCGAATGAGGAGAATAATAATTTTGGCGGCTTTCAAATTTCGGGTCAAATTAACGTTTTTGATACTAAAAAAGATAAACATATTGATAAAATTACTTTGCCAGACGGATATGTTAGCTCAAATGCAACAGTAGGCAAGGATGGGAAGACGCTATTTATATTTGCTGTTAAGCCAAATTTTGTAACATTATCAGGAGAGCAAGGTGCTGAAATTAATGTTTCCGCTGTCAGGCTCTATAAACTTAACTTGGATACAAAGCAGTTTGAATCGCCGATAGATTTTGCAGGTACAGAAATACAAGGAATTGACGAGGCTTTCATGCTAGCACTTATGCAGGGGTCATTTACTGTTATGAATGAAGATCAAAGTAAAGTTTATATCACAAACATGACTACTGGTGGTAGGGTTTTTGACATCGACGGTGGTCTCATATCAGAAATTGTAAATGAATTGCCAGGTGAAACTCCACCTTTCCAGGTATTAGACTCGACGGATTTATTTATGATGCGTCAGGTCCTGGCGGAGGAGGCGCATCGATTATACACGGCGTTTCCTGCTGGTATAATAATTTCAAATCTAGAAACGAATGAGAATTCCGTTATCAGCCTGCCCGAATCAGTTCGCCTGAAAGCTTTGTTGTATGATAAAAAAAGAAACAATTTGGTAAGTTTTGTTCAAGTTAATTCAGATTCAACACTCTCAACTTTCGTGAGTTCGGCAGCTGTTGGAGCCGAGGAGATGCTTGATTGGCAGGTCGAGATACCTAATTTTTATGCTGCGCCGAGTATGGTTTTTAGTAGAGACGGAGAGCACGCGTTCTTAAGCGGTACGAACATGGAGAATCAAAATAGTCCGCAGTACGGTGCCATAAAAATCAGATTGAGTGATGGACGCAAGGAGTGGGAAGACTTTCAGCTGGTGAATGAAGATATAGTCAGCGTAATCACTGGTTTATCCATACTAAATATTACAAGCACGCATGGTCTTAGGTTAAATGCTGAAGAGACAAAATTGTATTACGATATTCTATTTCCAACTCTTGCTCAGAATACAGTCAGCATAGTCAAGCCGTTAACTGCTGGCAGCCAGCCCAAGGCAGTTAGGGATGATTCGGTTGCGCAGGGATTCTATGGGATGGGAGTTGGTACCATATACTCAAATGCGTCAAATGGCGAGACGACGAGGCTTGTCGCGGGCACTACCATTTGGGCGGAGAGAACGGTCGCGGTTGGCTTAGCATCAACCCCGCCATCGCCTACCGGCAATACGGGAGGTTCTACAAATACAGTATCTCCTCCTGTACCAAACATCCCGCAGATACCGGGCGTAACTACTCCCATCGTTTCGGGTGGCCAACAGGCTAGGGTGAGCTCAGAACAGAAGCCGGCTTCAACTGCAAGTAAAACTAATAAAAATAAGGCCATTGCAGCCCTAGAACGCAAAGTGCTTTCACGTAATTTCTTTGCAGTTGCTCGGTTTAACATCAAAAAGGTATTTGCCGACTTACCACTGCCAGTTATTAAGTCGGTGCCGTATGTGCTCTATCTTGCCTTGTTGGCACTCGCTGGGTACTACTTATACCAAACGCAGAAGCAACTGCGCCGCGAGGAGCGTATCCGAAAAATTTTGACAAAACAGCAAGTCTTGACTGAAGAAAAGCGAAACTTCCTGGAGCTCACTAGCCACTACCTTCGTACGCCGTTAACTTACATTCGTTCAGGTACAGAAATGTCGGCCCGTAAAACAGGTAATGAGCAGCTGGCTGCTGATATGTCGCAAGCTGTCAATCATCTCTCACTTTTTATCGAATCATTAATTGAAGAAGCCGGCACCGAAAAAAATCAAGAAGCCCTGAAAGAAGTAAAAATAAAGTCGCCGCTGCTTTCCCGAAACTTCTTGCTTCCAACTCTTGGCTTGGTTGGTACGTTAGGGATCTTCTACCTACTCGCCAGCGGGCTGGCTGGTATTACTTTTGCAAGCGCTGCCTACTTTACTCATGTGGTGTTGACCATTCTTATAATTCGCTTGTTTTATGGCATGCTCAAAAATCACCGTCTGGTGCTGGCTGAAAAGAACCAAATGAGTGCTATTTTGAAGGCCGAACGAGAGCTTGATCACGCTCGGTCCAAGTTGCTCGAGGATGCGGGCGAGCAGTTGAAAACTCGTACCGAGCATATTTCAGGCCTGAGTACGCAGCTGAGCGGTGACGATACGAGTAAGCGTATTATTCAGCAGGGGGTTGAGCGGTTGCAAGAACTTTCCCGCGCCTTTCGTTTGGTGTGCAAACTTGAAGCCCAGGCACTGGTGCCACAAATGAAGCCGGTTACGGCCGAAGATCTTGCCTCGGAGGTAATAGCACCATTCAAAGATCAGCTGGCCGAGAAAAAACTCACTCTCAATGTTACTGGTTTTACAGACGAGGTGATACTCAATACCAATAAGCCGCTGGCTCAGTTGACGCTTCGTTCACTCATTGAAAATGCTATTCAGGCCAGCAAAGAAGGTGATTCACTGGTAGTAAAATGTTTGCATAGCGATGGCCATACGGCGTTTCAGGTGATCGATCACGGCGAAGGTATTCCAAAAGAACAGCTGGCACAGCTGTTCAGGCCATTTGTGAGGGTTGGTCCAGTTACTACGTTCAACCGTGAAGGCATTGGTCTCAGTCTCTTTCTCGATCGCCTGATTATGCACTCCCTAGGTGGTGAAGTCGAAATTATGAGCAAGTTCGAACAAGGCACCGTGGCGACACTTACTTTTGCCACCGAAACAGCTTAGTAATCTGATACAATAACTATGCAGTTCACGCTGCATATGGGGATATAGCTCAGTTGATTAGAGCGCTGCCATGGCATGGCAGAGGTCCAGGGTTTGAGTCCCTGTATCTCCACCAGATATTTGTTATGCAAGTTGTTGTTAACGATCTTCTTACGCAGTACGAAAAGCAGGGTAGTGGGCCGGTTGCACTTTTTCTGCACGGCTGGGGAGATAATGCTGCCACCTTTAAGCCACTCGTGAATCGGCTGAGATCTGATTTCACCTGTATCTCACTAGATTTGCCTGGTTTTGGGGGCAGCCAAACACCTTTAGAAAGCTGGAGTTTGCCAGATTACGCAGAGTTTGCACAAGACTTTCTTAAAAAAACTAAACTTATACCAGAGTACGTCTGCGGACACTCCAACGGCGGCAGCATTCTTATATATGGTTTAGCACATGCGCTCTTAAATCCCCAAAAGCTCGTTCTGCTGGCTTCGGCCGGTATCAGGACAGAGGATTCCTTAAAAAAGGGTGTATATAAAATAGTTGCCAAAATCGGTAAGCAACTTACTAGGATATTGCCAAAACCCATTCAACAGAGATTGCGCCGTCAGCTCTATCAAAGCGCTGGTTCTGACATCCTCATCTCCCCACACCTTGAAGAAACCTTTAAAAAAGTCGTCAGCTACGACGTGCAGAAAGAGGCTGCGGAGATTACGCAGCCTACACTTCTTGTGTACGCCAAAGATGATCTTGCGACGCCAGTACGGTATGGAGAAACATTCCATCACCTTATAAAGAGCTCTACTTTGCGTGTGTTACCCGATGGCGGCCACTTTACGCATCAGACAAAAACCGATCAAGTTGCACGGTTGATAAAGGATTTCTGGGTATGAACAATTTTCTGAGCTGGTATCATCCAAAACTTCCAATCTATTTGGTGTATATGCTGCAACAAGTAAATTATCGGGCACCAAAATTTATCGAGTGGCTTCGCCGTAACCCTAATCTTGCGAAGGTTATGCGCCGTAAAAAACTTGATATGACAAAAGCGGCTCGCTCATTACTGTTTTTTACAGCAGTAACCTTTATTGGGAGCGTTCTTGTAGGCGTATTACTCTGCGTGTTGCTGGGTGACGTTTGGTTTGTGCTCGGTGTCATTCTTATTTTGCTCGCACCCTTCATTGCTGGTTGTACGCTTACTGCTGTAGTATTCTTTGCCCATATTTTCATTGCTGCACCTCAGGAAAAGCAACTGATGGAAGAAAGTAAACGCACCTTCTCTATACACCCGGCAATTAAGATAGGTGTAGCCGGCAGTTACGGCAAAACTACTTTCAAAGAGATTATTAACACTGTTCTTGGCGAAAAGTTTAAAACTGCCGTTACACCGGGCAACATGAACACACCAATCGCTCACGCGCGCTTTGCTAGCAAGCTTGACGGTGATGAAGAAGTGTTAATTTTGGAATATGGCGAAGAATGTCCGGGTGACACCAAGCGTTTCATTGAAACGACAAAACCAAACTACGCGGCAATACTTGGCTTGGCGCCAAATCACCTCGATTACTACAAAAGTCTTGATGCGCTTGCTGATGATCTACTCGAACTACGCAGCCTTGGTTCCGAGAAGCTCCTTATTAACGGTGAATCCACATTACTTAAAAAGTATTTGCAAAAAACAGACACAGTTATTACAAATTCACAGGCGGGTGAGTGGAGAATCTCTGACATCAAAGTAGATATCTCTGGCCTTTCGTTTGTGATGATAGGTAAAAAGCAGAAACTGTTTTTAAAAAGTGGCCTACTTGGTCGACACCACGTCACACCGCTGGCAATGGCGGCTTTGTTGGCACATCAACTGGGACTCAGTAAAAAGCAAATTGAAGAGGGTGTTTCAAAAACCAAAGCTTTTGATCATCGGATGCAGCCGCGAAACTTGAGCGGTGCAACCATATTAGACGATACCTATAACGGAAATATTGAGGGTATTTTAGCGGGCTTGGAGCTGTTAAAAGAGCTCAAAGCTAAACGAAAGATTTATGTTACTCCAGGGCTGGTAGATCAAGGTATCGAGACTGAAACTGTGCACCACCAAATAGCTAAAAAACTATTTGATGTAAAACCCAGTCTGATTGTGTTGATGCGCAACAGCGCGACGGTAATAATCGAAGACGCGCTGGCCAAGCTCAATTACCAGGGGATGGTGCAAATCGAAGATGATCCGCTCAATTTCTACACCAACATTGATAAGGTCATCGCTGCCGGCGACCTCGTTATGATGCAAAATGACTGGACCGATAATTACAATTAATTGTGTTTAATTGCATACAACAATTGACAGCTATGTTATAATATAACCATGAAAACAATCGCAGTTATTTTTGGTGGTCAATCAACAGAGCACGATGTTTCAATCGTGACAGCATTAGCAAGTGTTATTAAACCGCTCGAACTTGCCGGCGGATATCAAGTTGAGCCGGTCTATATTGCCAAAGACGGTTCGTGGTATTGGGATCAAAGACTAAAAGATATCAAGCTCTTTCAAACTGGTGAAATTGAAGACTTCATGCATAAAGCTCCCAAAATTCATTTACTATTTGATAACGGACTTACGTTAGTAAAATCAAGCCAGTTTGCGGGCCGAAAGCAGTATAAAAAAATCGATATTGTCTTCCCGGCAATGCACGGTACTCATGGCGAAGATGGCGAATTGATGGGTATTTTGGAAATGGCAGGTGTGCCGTATGTTGGTTGTAGTGTAGCCGCAAGTGCTGTTGCTATGGATAAAGTGCTGGCCAAGCAAGTAACACAGAGTTGCGGTCTGCCAAGTACGCCGTGGGTATGGTTACGAGCTGATGAGCTGCGCAGCCCCGCCGAGGCTCTTAAAAAGTGCGAAAGCTTAAAATATCCACTCTTTGTTAAGCCTGCGAGACTTGGCTCTAGTATTGGCATCACGCGGGTAACGGAAAAAGCGCAGCTGATGAATGCGCTTGAAGTCGCGGCTCACTATGACGATAAAATTATTGTCGAACAAGGCGTTCAAAACTTGATCGAAGTAACATTGCCAGTTATGGGGAATGCTGAACCGCGGCCAGCACTATTAGAGCAGCCGCTACTCAAAAGCGAAGATTTCTTTGACTTTGACACCAAATATATGCAAGGTGGTAAAAAAGGCGGCAAAAAAGGTGGCGGCAAAGCGGGCGCGCAAGGCTATAGCCAACTACCCGCTGATCTTCCCAATGATCTTTATCAAAATGCCGAAAATCTCGGGCTGGAGGTCTATAAAGTCGTTGGTTGCGAAGGTATTGCTCGGGTAGACATGCTGATAGATTCCAAAACCAAGGAGGTATTCTTTAACGAAATCAACCCACTTCCAGGTGATCTCTATGCTCATAATTGGCGTGCAGCTGGGGTTTCAAATGTTGCACTCGTTCAGGGTCTTGCTCAGTTGGCCGAACAGCGGTTTAAGGCTAAGCAGCAACGTACGACGGTCTTCAATACGAATTACCTCAAACAGTTTTAACCTACGATGAGCACTCCAACAGTAAGTCCGGAAGAACAAGGGCGGCTTGCGAGTATACGAGTTTACAAAGCCGTAGACTTACTATCATATCGGGATGAAGCTCAATTTAGCGATGCCGATATGGAAGCTGAAATGGCTCGCGTGTATGATGCCACTGCTATCGAACGAAAATGGTGCAAAAACCTAACGCCGTTTGAAACTGACAGTCAAATACTTGCAGCTGTCGAAAGAGGGCAACTAGTACGAGTGCAGCCAGACATTGGCATCATGCCAATTCAACGGCTGGTTGATTACATGCCGGAAAGGGCAGATCCAGAGCATAAATGGCATTATTCACCGCCTTTTCTTAAAGCCGAAGCCTGGGAGGCGCTGCGATTTATAGGCGCTGCATTTAATAGAATACAGGTTGAAGATCGAGCAGAGCCTTTTCTGTTTTTGCCAGTAACCTCGTTAACGCGCAGTAATGCGTATCAAAGCCGACTGACCACTAAAGAAGATAGAAAAGTCGCAATAGATACCAACAATACAGGTGATCGAAGCAGCCATGAATATGGGCTGGCTTTTGATATTGATGGCGGTGGCTTGTATCGGTATGATCCGGTGCAACGAGTCGTTACATCTATAAATCCTCGTACCAAAGGGTTTGACGCCGAAGCCGAGTTAGTAGCATATGCACGCGAAGACTTACGGGGAATACTCGAATTTTTAAAAGAGCGAGGGGATATCAACTACGTCGAAGAAGTCCCCGGCACAAAAGAATGGTGCTTTCACATCTGCGCCCGACCATTGGCATGAAAGTCTCTGCCGGAAGCAGTAGTATCAAAATGCTTTTGGTTATCAAATCGTACTATTATGTGCTGTGTATATGAGTTTCGAGGGTGCAACTAAAGGCACATGGTCCATTCATGCCCGCATCCCGGAAATCGTGAACCAACGTCTGCTGAATTAGTAAAGAAGCAATAAGAAAAGCGAGAGCAGCAACATGTAGGGTGGCACGTATCTAGTCGACATCTGGTACAATAGGGTTCATGAAGATACGCAAAAACTTCGGTCTAAAACAGCTCCTCGCCTAGTGGCGATTACATTTCTAAACCAAATTTTATAAATACCCAATAGACTAAGTTTTTGTAGAAAGAACACACCATAATGAAACGATATAATCCGAAAGAAATTGAGCCAAAGTGGCAACAGTCGTGGGAAGAATCCGGCATTTACCGAGCAACTGAAGATTCTGATAAGCCAAAACGCTATGTATTAGAATATTTTCCGTATCCGAGCGGTGCGGCGATGCATGTTGGCCATGTACGCAATTACACCATTGGCGATGCGATTGCCCGCTTTCATCGCATGCAGGGTGAGAACGTGTTGCATCCAATGGGCTGGGATAGTTTTGGCTTACCCGCAGAGAATTATGCAATTAAAAATAACATCAGCCCGGCTCAGGCGATTGCTGAAAATACCGCAAAATTCAAACAGCAGTTGACCCAAATGGGCTTCAGTTACGATTGGTCGAGAGAGATCGACAGCTCGTATCCCGAATATTATCGCTGGACACAATGGTTCTTCAAACTTTTGTTCGACCGTGGTTTGGCGTACCAAAAAGATAGCCTCCAGTGGTGGTGCGAAACCGATAAAACCGTGCTCGCTAACGAACAGGTTGAGGCAGGTAAGTGCTGGCGCTGTGGTAATTCGGTAATAAAAAAGCCGCTCAAGCAGTGGTTCTTCAAGATCACCGATTACGCCGATCGCCTCGCAGATGATCTTGAAAAGCTCGATTGGTCAGATTCCATCAAAGCCATGCAGCGCAACTGGATCGGCAAAAGCAAAGGTGCCGAAATCAGCTTCCGTGTTTGTCATCCTGAGCCTGCCGAAGGATCTGGTAAAAATGCTCGCAGCTACATTATGGGTCAGAAAAATATCACCGAAGAAGACATAAGAGGAATCGGCGGCATAGTCGATAAGGTTACTGATTCTGGGTCTCTCTGTGCTACATTCCCAAAAAGTGCTACACAGCAATTTGAAGCTCTGATTACAGAAAAAATGGAGCCAGGTTTCTGGAATGAATATATCGGCGATGAAATAGTGTTTATTTTTAAGCATAAAGATGGCCGTATTGAGCGGTTCATCCTCTCAGAGGAAACGAATGACGCTATTCGTAAGCTTGGCAATGCGTTTAATAATCAAGAAGACGATCCGTGTGTGCGCGTGGAGGACTGGCTTAATAATAATGAATGGTATAAAGATTGCATCCTGAATCAAGTTCAGGATGACGGTAAACCTATCATCAGGGTTTTCACAACTCGACCTGACACTCTGTTTGGGGCGACGTTTATGGTTTTGGCTCCAGAACATGAGTTAGTGCAGAAAATTACTACTAAAGATCAAAAAGCAGCCGTTGAAACCTACATTAAGCAAGCACAGGCAAAATCCGATGTTGAGCGGCAAGAGACTGACCGTGAAAAGACAGGAGTTTTCACTGGAGCATATGCGATCAATCCAGTAAATGATGAAAAAATCCCTGTTTGGATTGCCGATTATGTGTTAACCGGCTACGGTACCGGCGCAATTATGGCTGTGCCAGCACAGGATGAGCGCGACAACGAATTTGCCAAGAAATTTGATTTGCCAATAATTCAAGTGGTAGAACCGTTGTATATTCAAACTACTGAACCTGGCAAAGTCCGATCTGATCAGCCATTTGTGGAGCGTCAGGCCATTACGGCAATTGTTAAACATTGGTCGGAAGAAAAATATCTTGGTCTCAAATGGAAAAAGGTAGACTGGGATACATTCATAACCGGTGGAGTTGAAGAAGGTCAAACTCCGGAAGAAGCCGCTGCCAGGGAGATTAAAGAAGAGACAGGCTACTTACATGCCAAGTTAGTGAAACGACTCTCCAATACGCACGCCCAATTCTTCCATGTGCCGAAAGACCAAAATCGTTTTGCGCATTTTAGCGATTTTTATTTTGAGCTTGAGGACGATATCCGAGAAGAAATGGCTGACGAAGAAAGGCAAACTCACGATATTGTGTGGTTGAGTAAGGAAGAGATGGAGAACTTTCGTCTTCCAGAATCGCATCGTTTTATTTGGAATGAATTACAAAACGGCAATCAGCTATTTGTGGGCGAGGGTGTTCTTGCAAATTCAGGAGATTACAGCGGTCTAAGTTCAAGCGAGGCTCGCGAGAAGATCGTGGCTGATCTTGCTGTAAAAGGTGTAGCGGAAGAAAAAGTTAATTACAAAATTCGCGATTGGTTGATTTCTCGGCAGCGCTACTGGGGTGCTCCAATTCCAATTATTCACTGCGAAGAAGACGGGCCTGTGGCGGTGCCGGAAGAACAGCTTCCGGTCAAGTTGCCTGAGCTGACCAACTTTCAGCCAACCGGCAACGGAAGTGCTTTAGCGGGTGCAACAGATTGGATTAACACGATCTGTCCAAAATGCGGCGGTCCGGCTCAGCGTGAAACCGATACCATGGATGGCTTCGCCTGCTCTAGCTGGTACTTCCTAAGATTTGCCGATCCGCACAATAACGAAGCACCATTTAGCAAAGAAAAAGCCAAGTTCTGGTTGCCAGTAGATGACTACATTGGCGGGGCAGAACATGCAGTGATGCATCTTTTGTACGCGCGTATGTGGACCAAGGTACTGTTTGATGAAGGCCTGATTGAATTTGACGAGCCATTTAAGGCACTCAGAAACCACGGCATGATTCTAGCGCCAGATGGTCGCAAGATGAGTAAAAGTTGGGGTAATGTAATTTCTCCAGATGAAATTATTGAGCAGGGTTACGGGGCTGATGCAATTCGT
This sequence comes from uncultured Candidatus Saccharibacteria bacterium, assembly GCA_964643895.1. GTDB lineage: Bacteria > Patescibacteriota > Saccharimonadia > Saccharimonadales > UBA7683 > UBA7683. Next base: position 16,050 of record CAZXUE010000009.1, on the reverse strand, counting down.
TTGATGGAGCTTTTCATTGGGCCGTGGAACCAAGAGGCGGCCTGGAGCGTAGAGGGCATGGGCGGCTGTTTCAAGTTCTTACAGCGTGTCTGGACCATTACTCAGGAATATATCGAATCAGAGACGACCAACGACCAACGACCAACGACCAACGACCAGCTGCTAAAAATTACTCACCAAACCATCAAAAAAGTTTCCGAAGATCTGCACACCATGGGCTTCAATACCGCAATCGCGGCATTGATGGCCATGACCAATGAACTATACAAAATCAAAGCTGAAAGTGGCTTTGTTGATAGCAATACCTGGCGGGCTGCACTGAAGGCGCTGGTACAACTACTGGCGCCGTTCGCGCCGCATATCTGCGAGGAACTGTGGGCAGATCTAGGTGAAACAACGTCTGTTCATGCCTCAAGCTGGCCCGTACATAATGAGGCGTATCTGAAATCAGATACCATGAAGATTGTAGTACAAGTCAATGGCAAGGTTCGCGCTACTATTGAAGTTGCAGTTGGTGCTTCTGAAGACATCGTTCTTGAAACCGCCAAGCAGAATGAAAAAGTCACGATGTATCTTAGCCAGAGCCAACTCAAAAAATCAATTTACGTTCCCGGGAAGCTCATCAACTTCGTTGTTGTGTAGTGGCGGCCAAAGAGTGGCCCTTAATAGAGCCTCAGGCTCTATGCCGAGTTTTTCCGCAGCTTCTTCGAGACCCAATGCTAACACAGTAACCTCGGGATCAGCTGCTGCACGCAGAGCCAATGAGGTCATCGCACTTATTAGCTTACCCAGCTCGTCTATCTGCTCCTGCACACCTTCGAATTGTTTAGCAAAAGAAATTCCAGGGGTCCGTCTTTCCGGCAGCATATCTATTTCCCAGAGCATCTTGTTGATTGCTTGATTTAAGGGGTACTCTTCTTCACCAAAAAGATCGTTGGGGTCCTTTGGCTCTGCTACTGGAGCTAGTGGTCCTAACACAATTTCCCCCGATTCGGTATGTTGGCGCCGGGTGTTGGGCAAGATAGGAGGGGCACAAGAGTAAGTTGAAATTGTAATTATTTCAGGCATATACTTTTATTATATCAAATATAAGCATTTATGTCAATAGTTGTGGCAGAGATGCGGTTGAGATTGTGGGCAAAATGCGCTATAGTATCCATTAACACCGTTAATAAATGCCTAAAAAGGAGCACTTTTTAAAATGGGTAAGCCTAAGAAACAAACCAGTAAGCGTAAGACCGGATTGCGTCGCAGTCATTTGGTATTGAAGCTCGCGCGAGCCGTCAATAGCAAGAGTCCTGTCAAAGCGTATACAACAAAGCGCGAAAGCGCCAAAAAAGAAGCAAAATAGTAACTTTATAACCGGAGATAGTATCTGTGGCATCTAATCGGCATCTCGGAAGAATAGTCGCCTTGCAAGCTCTCTACGAGTTTGATTTTAGAAGTCGTTCTGACGACGTATCGGTTGATATCGAAGAGATTATCGAACGTAATCTGGCGCGTTACAAAGATACAATCGAGGATCTTGCCTTTGTTGAAAAACTTATTCGGGGCGTTGCCGCAAATTTTGCCCAGCTTGATGAAAAACTGCAACCACTTGCTCCGGAGTGGCCTCTAAACCAGATATCCCGGATCGATCACGCTATTTTAAGGCTATCACTATACGAACTTTTTGATATGCCAGAGGCAAAAATCCCTTCAAAAGTTACTATTAATGAGGCAGTTGAGCTTGCGAAGAGCTTTGGGGCTGAAAATTCCAGCAAGTTTATCAACGGGGTGCTTGGTTCGGCTTGGCGACAAGCGCATCCTGAAGAGGCTGGAGAGAAAAAATGAAATCTCCGCAGCCTTTCAATAAGTTTAAAAAGTACTTCAAGCGCAAGCCTGCCATTCAAGATATCTTGCGCGAGACTACGGCTGGCGGCGTTGTGTTCCGCCGAAACAAGAAAGGCGAAGTAGAGATCTTGCTTACTCAGGATGCTAAAGATCGCTGGACTATCGCCAAAGGCCATATTGAGCCCGGCGAAACGCCGCGTCAAACTGCAGAGCGCGAAATTCAGGAAGAAACTGGCCTGAAAGAAATGAAAGTATTGAATCACCTTGGCAAAACTCAGTTTCGCTACCGTCGGCAAAACAGCTTGGTGCTCATGACGATGCATATCTTTTTAGTAAAAGCATTGGGTGATACTGACGATCTTACGAAAGAGGAGTGGATGAACGGTATCGGTTGGTTCCCATTTAATAAAGCGCTCGATATGGTTGAGTACGAGGGTATTGAAAAATTGATGTTGCTGGCTAGCAAACAGATCAGGCAGCAAAAACTATAAGAAAGGAGATAGATTACTGATTTTAGATTATTGCAAATAACCTATAATCCATAATCACTAATCTATAATCAATCAAAAGCATGAAAATAGATCACACGCCGTTTCAGGATTTTGCCAAGCAAGCTCTCGGTTTTACATTTAAAGATCCGGATCTTTTGGTAATGGCATTTACACACCGAAGTTACGTCAACGAGCATAAAAAAAGTAGTGATGGCCACAATGAGCGACTTGAATTTCTTGGTGATGCCGTACTAGAGCTGGTTGTAACTGAATTTCTTTATACGCAATATGAGGAGCCAGAGGGTATCTTGACCAACTGGCGCAGCGCTTTGGTCCGCACTGAAAGTATTGGTGCGGCTGCAGCAAAGCTAAATTTTGAGACTATGCTGCGGCTTTCACGCGGTGAAAAACGCGGCAGCGAACGAGCTCGGCAGCAGATATTGGCCAACAGTTTTGAGGCAGTGATTGGCGCAATTTATCTTGATCAAGGCTATGAGCTAGCTAAAAAGTTTATAACTGACAATATTATTGCTACCTTGCCACAGATTTTAGAAACCGGCAGCTGGCGTGATCCAAAAAGCTATCTACAAGAAGTTGCACAGGAAAAAGACGGGCACACGCCAGTTTACAAAGTACTCTCAGAAGACGGTCCCGATCATGATAAAATTTTTACTCTCGGTGTTTTTATCGGCTCGCAACTGCGAGGTTCGGGTAGCGGAAGCTCCAAACAATCCGCTCAGCAGAAAGCGGCCGAAGAGGCGCTGAAATACTACGACGCTGACTAATGCTATAATTACACTATGAGTACCGAGACTGTAACCACCAATGAAACAGAAGTTTTGCTTGACAGTAGCGGCGAGCCCATAAGTGGTATTGGTAGGCTCGATCAAGTAATTGGTGCCAAGGCAACAGAGGAGTTCTTTCAAGAGAGGGATCAAAGACATCAATTTCTTTATGCCCATGCCGTGGCGCGATGGACTCGCGGTGAGAGGCCGTATCGATCACGAGCTAGGCGCCATAAGTCTCAGCAAGCCCAAGATTGACATTAGGGGTCAGTATCTGTATAATTTCTCAAGATTGTTTCATTAACTTATAAGTAGTGAAGAAAAGGGAGTATTTTTAGATGTTAGCAATTCGAATGCAGAGAACTGGTCGTAAAGGTTACCCAACGTATCGGGTGATTGTACAAGAGACTCATCGCCAGCCAACAAGTGGTAAGGTGGTTGCCAATTTAGGAAGCTACAATCCTCATACAAAAGAAACCTCTCTTGATAAACAAAAGGTAGCTACTTTTTTGAAGAATGGTGCCCAACCTTCTGATCGTGTTGTAAAGCTTTTGCAAGCTGAAAAGGTTGCGCTTCCGGCTTGGGTGAAAGTTACCTCTGATAAAAAGCAGAAGACCATTAAAAACGCTGAAAAACTTCGCCGCAACCAACCGAAGGATGAAGTTGCAGAAGCTCTCGCTGAAGAAGCTGCACCAGAAGAAGTGTCGGCTGAAACCGCTGTCGAAGAAGCCTCAGCTACTGAAGCGCCTGTAGAAGAGACTAAGACTTCAGCCGAAGACGAAGCCTCTGACGATAAAAATGCCTAGACTGTTACAAAGAGCGGTCCAAAGTGTGCTGTAATTTACGGCACACTTTTGCTACTAACCACAAGCTATCAACTAAGAACCCCAACCTGCTATACTAAAAGCACAAACGTAAATGAGAAGAGGAGACAGATATGTCAGCAAGTATTGACCAGCAATTTGTAGAGTTTGTAGTAAAGGCGTTAGTTGGAAATCCTGATGCGGTTGTAGTGGAGCGAACGATTGATGAAAAAGGTGTATTGCTTGAACTTACGGTTGATCCGGAAGATCTCGGCCGGGTGATTGGCAAGCGTGGTGGCACGGCTCAGAGTATTCGAACACTGCTACGTGCACTGGGTACCAAGAACGAGGCCCGTTACAACTTGAAGATAGTTGATACCGATGGCGGGAGCGGTGCTACCCAAAGCCGTTCGCAAGACGACACCTCATCAGATGACACTGCCAACGATATTACAGCAGTAGACGAACCAGCTGAAAACCCTGTGGAAGAAGTTACCGATGAACCTGTGGAAAACAGTGAAGAAGAAGTATCAGATTACGAAAAAAAGCATCGAAATGACCTTGCGGATCTCGATGATATCGATATATAATACTTATGTTCACCACGAAAAGGTAACATACAAAGAAAATAAAAACTTCAAAAGCTCGCTTGCGAGTCTGAGAAATCAGAGAGCTTTATATGTGTTAAAAATATCTCCGTTAGGAGGTATTTTTAATTCAAGGAATTTAGAAGTATACTAGTGCTAGAAAGAGGTAGCAACATGGCAAGTCTAAAAATGAGCAAGACAGTGATCTTCATAACACTTGGAGTAATTGTACTTTTGCTGTTAACAAGTATTCGAATGATACGCACAGGTCAGGTCGGAGTAGTTACACGGTTTGGAGGCGTAACCGGCAGGGAACTCAGCGAGGGTCTACACGTTGTTCTACCAATTGGTATAGAAAGAGTAAGTCGTTACGATGTGCGCGTGCTAAAAGAGGAAACTCAAGATGTTGCTGCCGCTACTCAGGACTTACAAGATGTAAGAGCTACGGTGGTGTTAAACTATCGTCTTGACAGAAATCAAGTAAGTGAAATTCACAAAACTATAGGCCGGGATTTCAGAGAGAAACTCATTGATCCAGCTACAAGCGAAACATTCAAAGCCGCTGCATCCAGGTTTACGGCGAGCGAAATGATTACCAGTCGAGCTGCTGTAAAGAAAGACGCTTATGAAGCTCTTAAGTCTCGCCTATATCGTTATGGTGTTATTGTGGAAGATTTAAGCATTACAAACTTCAGCTTCTCAGATGCATTTACAAAAGCAATTGAAGATAAGCAGGTGGCCCAGCAAAATGCTGAGCGCGCCAAGTTTAATTTAGAAGCCGCAAAAACAGATGCTCAGGCGCAGGAAGCCCAAAGACAGACTTTATCACCTGAATTGCTACAAAAATGGGCCATAGAAAAATGGGACGGAAAAATGCCTCAGTACACCGGTGGTGGCACCGTCTTCAACATCCCGTTACAGTAACTGCAGTAAGGGTTAGTCCTTGTAAAATAAGACCTATGCTTATCATGATAGCTAATAGAAGTACCGTCTTACATGGCTGGTATTTCTATTATGGGCTATACTGTATCAGATGAAGATTCAAATTATTACTTTGTTCCCAGAAATGTTTGAGGGAGTTTTCAATACTTCAATGCTGTGGAAGGCGGCGAAAGACGGTATTGTTGAGTATTCCTGTGTGAATTTGCGTGAGTTTGGGACGGGTCCGCGTAAGCAGGTTGACGATACACCGTATGGTGGCGGTGATGGTATGGTTTTGATGATCGAGCCGTTGATGAAGGCCGTTGAGGCTGCGAAAAAGAACGATCCTAAGGCAAAAGTGCTACTTATGACGCCAAGAGGTGTATTCTGGAAGCAATCGAAGGCAAAACAATATGCTGCTGAAGACAAGGGTTTAATTATCATCTGTGGGCGGTACGAGGGCTACGACGAGCGGATTGTAGATGTGGTTGACGAGCAGATTTGCATTGGCAACTATGTACTGACAGGCGGTGAGATTCCGGCTATGATCGTAACAGATAGTATTGTGCGATTGCTTCCTGGCGTACTGGGCGGCGAAACCTCGGCTGAGATAGAGAGCTTTTACGAAGATGACGAGTCAATTGAAGCGCCGCAATATACGCGACCAGCCGATTTCCGAGGTATGCAAGTACCAGACACACTCCTTAGTGGCAATCACGCTGAAATCGAAAAGTGGCGCAAAGAAAACTGACAGATTAGCCCCTGACGGCTTAAACATTAAAACAACCCATAACGGGTTGTTTTAAAATATAAATAGTTGTTGTGGTGGAGGCTCATCCACAGGAAATTTTTTGTTTGATTTTTATTTTTTCCTTAGAGCTTGAGTTAATAGTAGCAATCACATAAGCAGTTTGTAAAGGCTTTTTTACCATTTTCGCCATCTATTTTTAAATACGCTACGGGTGGTGTACCTACGCTATAGCTGGTGCACTAGGTGTAGGCTCTATGGTACCGCAGGCAAGGCGAGGGCCACCGCTGTGGCCAGAACCCGATTCTCCAGGTGTATGCGGATCGGGGTTGCCATGAACCATAATTGAGGTGCCCTCAGGGGCGGAGCTTTTACCTAGTAACGAGACAGGCCCGTCAGAAAGCGTTACCCTAGTAGTAATGGCTTCAAGTGTGCCGTTGCCATCTTCATCAATCACAATCTGTGGAAGGTCGCCGGCATGATAGCCGTGATTGGCGTCGGGATCCGTGTTGCCGCTGGGACCGGGATCAAAGTGGCCTCCCGCGCACTTAAAGCCATCGCAATCACAAGCTGCCTTTTCGTGAAAATGCACGGCATGCTTACCAGGGGTAAGTACAGAGGGATCACCGCTAAGATCAATCTTAATGTGTACGTATACGCCGGTACCAACGGTGTATTCGGTAAGTACGGCGCTACCGTGTACGTCCGGGCCGGCAACTTTTGCTGCAGCCCTTCCTGTTACTTGCTTATCGTCGGCCTGTAATTGTAGTTGCATAAATCCCTCCTTGCCTAGCTTAATTTTATCACGGTACTGTTATTGCTGGGATGCGTCTGCGTAGATAACGCCAAAAACGGTTTGAGCAAGTGTGCGAATAAGTGCTACCCTGCTCTGATAATTTGAGCCATCTGTAGCACCGCCTTTGGTATAGATCACTAATGAAATTGGCCGATCTTGATAATCGACGATTGCTGCGTCATGCAGCCTATCTTCAAGCTGACCATATTTATGATATAAAGCGGCGCCTTCCGGTATAACTTGAGGAATCATGGCCTCGTTGTTGGTTTCCTGCATGTATGAGAGTAAAAGGGTCGTATTTTCCTCATTAAGCAGTGCTCTTTGGTAGAGCTTTTGTAGCAAAAGAGCCTCGTCGCTTGCAGTAATGACATTGTTCTTTGCTTTGTACGAGGTAATACCAATAGATGCAGCGTATTCTTCTATGGTTGTGTAGCTTAAGTTCTGATTAAGAGCCGCCCAGGCGTTGTTATCACTTTGGTTGATCATGTTACTTATTTGTTGTTTGGCAGTCGTACCATTAATGCTGGCTGTCAGCTTTCGCTCGCCGTTCTCAACTGCGTCAAGATAGGCGGCAGCGGTGAGAACTTTTGTGGTGCTTGCTCCGGCAAAACTATCTTGAATGCCGTAGTTTGCGCTGGTGTTGGTAGCGATATCAATGATTGCAACTGAAATATCAAGGTCGCCATGTTCTGCAATAACAGCGTTAATTTGTTGGCTGAGGTCGTTCCAGGTTGTTGAGGCAATGGGATCTGCCTTGATGCGTGGCTTCGATTTTTGGGAAGTACTCGATTTAGTTACGTTTTTTTCCTCGGCAAGCAACTGTTTGGCTGCTGTTTTACCCACAACAAGCATGGCTGCAAGGAGGCAGGCGAGAGTAAAAAAACGGCCGTAATGACGCTTCGGCTTCCGTGCTTGCTGATACCGGGGTTGGTAGGTACGATATCGATCTATCACTATTCCATTATACTCTTTTGTCTAAGGATCGGCCGCGGAGTGCAGCTACTGGTATACTAGAGACAGTCGGTCTAACAAAAGCGAGGGATGATGTCATTTCAAGCATATTTAGATAATATCGAAGCCAAAACTGACAAAACACCGCAGCAGTTTATTGATGAAGCAACGAGCAGGGGTTTTGGTACAGAGACGAAAGCCGGCGAGATTATCCAGTGGCTGGCAGATGAAAACAATCTCGGTCGCGGCCACGCCATGGCGCTGGTGCATATCATTAAAAAGGGCGCCAAAATTTCAGACAAACATGTTAATTCAGCGGGCACTCATAATGACTCAAGTAATGCGCTAAGACTGCATGGGAAAGACTCATGAGTAAATCAAAGTCCTTGAATGAAGTACTAGCTGGTTGGAATATCTACCCCCGCCCTGATGCCGGACAGAGATTTCGTCACTACAAAGGGGATGAATACGAGATTGTAGCAACAGGTTTTTTGGAGGATTCCAGAGTGCCAGCCGTAATTTATCGTTCAATTGAGAAGAATATAATTTGGGTACGAACCGCCAAGAACTTTTTCGAAGAAGTTAAATTTGGTGGCGTTTTGCAGCCCAGGTTTTTAATGATAAGTAAGGGAAGCGATGGATAAAGATTTAGAAGCCAGGGTCACGAAGCTAGAAGTACGGAATCGGCGAGTAGATTTAGATAAAGCCTGGGAAACTAGTTGGACACGCAAGATAGTTATAGCTGTGCTTACCTATTTTGTAGTTGCTAGCTACCTCTACTTTGTCATTAAGATAAATCCGTGGATAAATGCCATTGTACCAACGGTCGGATTTCTGCTTTCAACCCTAACTATTAAGTATTTAAAGATGCAGTGGATTAAAAATAAGCAAAAGGAGAAGTAGCAATGCAAAAAATAATTCCAAATTTATGGTTTGATGGAAATGCCCGCGAAGCGGTGGAGTTTTATGTTTCGGTGTTCCCAAATAGCAGTATTACTGGTGGTAGCACTTATCCTGGTAGCGTTGAAGAGGGGCTGGCGGACTTTCAGCTTGAGCTGGCTGGCAAGGATTTGACAATAGAGTTTAGCTTAGACGGCAACAAATTTGTAGCCATTAATGCCGGGCCGGAGTTTAAATTTAACGAGGCAATTTCATTTCAAGTTGATTGCAAAGACCAATCAGAGATTGATTACTTCTGGGAAAAGCTCTCAAGTGTGCCGGAATCTGAACAATGCGGTTGGTGCAAAGACAGGTACGGTGTTAGCTGGCAGATTGTGCCAGCTAACATGGAGGAGCTCATGCAAAAACCAAACGCTTTTAAAATTCTCATGAACCAACATAAAATTGTGATGGCCGATTATTGAATAGAGTTATGATACGATAGGGCGTATGACGGAGCTTGATTTTACGGCGTTAAATCAACCGATTACAAAGCAAGATGTAGCGGCGTTCAAGCAGGTAAAATCTGCTCGTAATGGGAATTCTAGCACATTGGTTACGCGCCTGGTTATTAGCGTTGGGATTGCCTGTTATGTCTTTATATTCATCTATGCTGAGATGAGTAATCAGAATGGATTTATGGCGGTAGTCATTATTTCTGTGGTTTTACCACTGCTTGCAATTGGCTATAAACTGGCATCAGTTAATCGGCTTAAAACTCTGGCAAAATTGTATAAATTTGCAACCAGCAATGCTTTACAACTGATTTATGACGCAGGCTCACAACACTATGGCGGCATGATTTTTGACGAAGGCAGCGCCCGATATGTTACTGAGGCGCTCCGTTTTAGTGATGGGACAGAGATCGGCAACTATCAGTACACAACGGGTAGTGGCAAAAATCGCAGAACCCATTATTGGGGATATGTGCACATTAGGCTTTCTCGGCAGTTGCCGCATATGGTGCTTGATGCAAGGGATAATAATGCGCTTGGTCGTTTTTCTAACTTGCCCGATGTATTTAATAGAAATCAGACACTGAAACTGGAGGGTAATTTCAACAATTATTTTACGCTCTATGCGCCTGCGGAATACGCACGAGATGCGCTCTACGTATTTACTCCTGATGTCATGGCGGCTCTTATTGATAGCGGTAGCAAGTATGATCTCGAAGTTATGGACAACTCACTTTGGATCTACAGCAAAGGGCGCTTTGATATGAACGAGCCGACGTTGAGGCAGCTTCTGAAGATAGCCGATACAATTGGCGGCGAACTGGGTGATCAAAGCGCGGGTTACGTCGACGAGCGGGTCGGTGATCGTTCCGCAAATATAGTCGCAGCGCCCGGCAAGCGGCTGAAGAAAAGCATAAACCTTATAAAAGTCGGCACATTTGTGCTTATCGCGCTTTATTTTTTATGGGTAGTGCTTCAGAGTTTTGAGTAAAATGATGAACGGTGATTATAGGTCAATTTCAGGAGATCCCCTGCAGGGTTATTTGCTAGCCGCCTAAACATAACTGCTATACTAAAAACGTGGAAGTTTACAAACAAACTGTCGAAACATTGCTGGCAGAACTTTCGAGCCATCCTACGGATGGTTTATCTTCTGTGCAAGTAAGGCAGGCCCGCGAACGGTATGGTGAGAATCTGCTGGTTATGAAGGGCAAACCGCTTTGGCGTAAATTGCTTGAACCATTCCTGAATGTCTTTATTGCGATTTTGCTAGTGGCTGTTGTCATTAGCGTATTAGCAGGTGAGCATCTTGATGGTGCGATTGTGGCGGGAGTAATCTTTCTAAATGCCATCATTTTCTGGGTTCAGCAATATTCGACGGAACGAGTGCTGCGAGCACTGAAACGACACGATCAACAACAGGTTACGGTGTGGCGGAATGGCCGACAGGTCATGACTGCCAGCACCGAGCTTGTTCCCGGAGATATCATTGAGCTTTTAGAGGGTCAAAAAATTCCAGCAGATGCAAGAATACTGCATGCTGAAAATCTTGCCATAAATGAATCTGTACTGACCGGAGAGGCAGTTCCCGTTCACAAGCATTCGGCCCACATTGCTATCGATACTAAAATTTATAACCGGCATAATATGGTGTATCAGGGTACGTTCGTAACGGCTGGAACTGCCCGTGTAGTGGTAGTGGCGACTGGTAATGCTACCGAATTCGGCAGGCTTGCACGTCTTGCGCAACCGCTTGCTGAAACACCGCTTCAAAAGAAGATCAATGCGCTCGTTTCATTAATAGTCAAAATTATTTTTGGTATTGCCCTGACTGTGTTTGCACTTAATCTTATTCGAGGTGCAACTCCCAGCGAAGCACTTCGTTTCATGTTGACATTGACTGTCTCTTCAGTGCCTGAAGGCCTGCCAATTTCCCTGACGATCATCATGGTTATTGCTATGCGTAAAATGGCCAAGCAGCAAGCACTGGTGCGCTCGCTTCACGCTATTGAAAACCTGGGGCTCATTACCGTTATTGCAACCGACAAAACGGGTACTTTAACTGAAAATATACTTCGCGTACAGCGATCAAGTCTAGCTGCTGGTGTCAGTGAGCCGATGTTAAAGTTGTACGCCTACCTAAGCGCACTGGTTCACGAAGGCAAGGCACATGATCCGCTTGATAGTGCTTTCGCATCTTGGTCAGAACATAAGAGATCGCCGCGAGGCATGAAGCTCATTCGGCAGTTTAGCTTTGTGCAGGTCTTACGGATGAGCGGCGTGCTGTGGCGCGAAGGCTCAAAGTACGAGCTCTATATTAAAGGTTCGCCGGAACATATATTAAGGAAGAGTGCTCTTACAAAATCACAGCTGCACCAAGCAGAATCAGTCATGCACCAATTAGCGGCTGAAGGTTATAGAGTTATCGCGCTCGCCAGTAGTAACGTACAAAAACCAATTGAAAAACTTGAACAGATAAAATCAAAATTCACGTTTCGGGGTTTTTTAGCTATCGCAGATTCGCTCCGGCCTGAAGCCGCGGAAGCCGTAATGCAAGCCCAGTCCGCCGGCATTTCGGTTAAAATGATCACCGGCGATCATTTTGAAACGGCATTTCATATTGGCAAACAGCTTGGTATGGCACAGCATCCAAAAGATGTTTTTAACGCTGAAGCTTCCAAAAGTGCTCGTTCAATTGCCGCTAAAGTAGTTTCTTCGCACACGGTATTTGCACGTATTTTACCTGAAGATAAGTTTAAGATTTTGCAAAGCCTGAAACGTAATCAGATCACCGCGATGACGGGAGATGGGGTAAATGATGTGCCCGCGCTCACCTCTTCACATGTCGGGGTTGCCATGGGAAGCGGTGCTGATATTGCCAAAGAAGCAGGGGATATCGTGCTACTCGATGATAATTTCAAAACCATTATTGCAGCAATTCGCGAAGGGCGCATTGTGTATACCAATATTCGTAAAATGGTGTTCTATCTATTTTCCACTACGCTTGGCGAAACACTAACCATGATCGGTGCATTACTTATTGGCTTGCCGCTGCCAGTAACCGCTATTCAAATTCTTTGGATTAACCTCGTTACCGATACGCTCATGGTGCTGCCACTTGGGCTTGAACCAGCAGAAGATGATGTTATGAAACATTCGCCGCGTAAGCCCAAAGCGCCACTACTTGATACAGTAATGATACAGAGATTGATTTTAATGGGAATAACACTATCGGGCGTTACGCTGTTTGTGCTAGCCCGTAATACGCAAGTGGAGAGCTTGGCATATGCTCAGGCGATTGCATTCACTATGCTCGTAACTGGCCAGTGGGCGAAGGCGCTGGTGGCGCGCAGCGAATCGCAGTCGATTATCAAACGTATGCTGAGACCAAACATTCCACAACTATTCTTCTTTGTAGTTGCAATTAGTCTGCAACTAGCAGTACTCTTCAGCCCGCTTGGTACCATCTTTGACATCCCTCAGCTCACCTGGCATGATGTTTGGCCACCGGTTCTTGCTATAGTCTTAGTCGTTCTTATTGTCGGTGAGGGCCATAAGTTAGCAGTAAAACTGTTCGCAAGGAGGCAGGCTTACCTAAAACAGCAGCATTAAATAAGGTAAATAAGTATGAAAAAGCATCGAATTTATACGTTAAGCGTTGCGCGTGTCTACCCGCTCTACATTGAGAAGGCAGAGAGGAAGGGGCGCACCAAATTAGAAGTTGATGAGATCATTTGCTGGCTAACTAGTTATAGCCAAAAAGAGCTGGAGGCGCAGCTAGCAAAACAAACAGATCTCGAAACTTTCTTCGCGGAGGCTCCTCAACTTAATCCATCACGTAGATTGATAAATGGCCTCATATGTGGCATTCGGGTAGAAGAAATCAAAGAGCCGCTTATGCAAGAAATCCGCTACCTCGACAAACTCATCGACGAACTAGCCAAGGGTAAGATCATGGAGAAAATATTACGAAAACAAAACATATAGTTTTTGTAGCAAAAGCGTATAACAACTAGAAGCTAGCATTATGCCAAAAATATATAAACATTTCTAAAGTTGAGCACCTGTATAATATTAACCATGAAAACAAAAGTCGTTGCTGCATTTCCGGGATCAGGTAAATCATATCTTTTAAAAAATAATGTCACAAATTTGAAGATAGTTGATATAGACTCTAATAGCTATACGTTAGGCCATGATAAGCGAGGAAGGGCTATTAGTGCAAATTTCCCAAACAATTACATTGCCGCAATTACAGGACAGCTTGGGGATAGCGACATATTACTTATTTCCATACATAAAGAAATATTAGACCAACTACAAATTAAGAGAATATAGTTTACGCTGGTGTTCCCTGAGCTTGGCTCGAAAGAAGAATACATTGAACGCTTTCGGCGTCGTTACGATGAGGACGCTTTTATCAATTTATTCGCTGAAAATTGGGAGCCGATTTTAGGGCAGCTCACAAACCAAAGTGGTTGCACTCACATTGTTCTAAAGAAAGGGCAGTATTTAAGTGATGTAATTAGTGCAAATAGTGCAATTTGAATTTGCGAAAAAAGACCAGCAATTGCCGATCTCATTTCGTAGCTGTGGCTGGTGGATGTGTTTCGGGAAGAAGTGCCGGACTAAATCCTCCGTATTTGGTGCATGACTAGTTATTGGTAGTACCAGTTTTAGAGTTGTTGTTGTCAGTAATTACGTCACGTGTGATGCACCCTGGTGTGACTTCATTGCCATAAAGGTCTGGCTTACCACGAAATTCTTCCCAGTCTTTTTCTAGCTGAATGAGCTTATTTTGCGTACTTGTTTTAATGGAGTCGTCAAGGAAGTCAAAGGTGCAAAGATGTTCAGGCGTCTTGCCGCCTTTAAGCACTCCAATCTCTACCAAACCAAGTCCGGCATAGCCTCGCGTGCTGTAGTCGCTTACCTCGGCGATTACAGCACCGGCCTTTACTTGGTCACCAACTTTAACCTGCACATTCTTTACGTGCTCTGTTTCAAATATCAGGTCACTGCCTTTGCCCTTCATGTGGATAGTATAGTCGCTACTGTATAGGCCATTCACAGCAATAACCTCACCATCGATTAGGGCGCGCACTTTGGTGCCAACCGGTGCAATAAAGGTAGGTTGCGGGTTGGTTTTTGATTGTTTATTTGGCGTTAGCTCAGCGGGAACAACATACCCATACGCCATAAAGATTAGATCTGGTACGCCCTTGTCAAATGCTTGAGCGGGGAATGCCATCTCTCCAGCCTTACCAGTTGTTGGATTGTATGCTTCGATCTCGATTGGCAGACTTTTGATTTTAACTTTACTCTTTTGAGCCTTGGCCTCTGTGTTTGCGGCAGTGTATGTCGAGTTCTTTGACTCAATAAATCGAAATAAAGAGTAGCCGAATATACCCAATATTATAAATATTATGATAACAAGCAAAAAGTGCGCGAATCCACTTTGATCGAGTTTCTTTTTTTGATTCATAAAGTAAGTATATATCTGAGCAACAACGGTTGTCTATACCGCTTATGTTTTTGCTGGTGTTAATGGACGCGTTTCAGTAGAATTTAAAACTCTTGGTACTCAATTTCAATTGTACTGAAATATTTTTTTGTAAACTCTAATGCTCGATCAACCGAAAAACTTTTACAAGTATAAAGAACTGTCGAGAAGAACTTCTCATTAGTCCACACGTATAGTGAGATTCCCGAGTCAATTAATGGCACGAATGCATCGAATCCTTGATTTTCTTCTTTACCATCACCACTTGGTGAGTGAACAATTGGGTCACCGTAAGTCCTGAGGTTAAGTTCGGCAGCTAAGTTTAAAAGATAGTTTCGTACATCATCTTCATCCACATTCCTGTCGTAGATTGCTTCAATAAGTAAACGCTGTCGAACTATTTTCGGTGCTAAGTCTTTCATGAGCTTATTGTAACAAAAAAGAGGCGAGTTGCTTCTTGAAAGTCTTGGCTGGGGCTAGTGGATGCGTTTCAGGAATATTTTAAAACACTGGACATCATATCCACTCCGATATGATATTTAAGGTGCGGTTGACAGCCAACACCTCCAGCGTTCTTAAATTATAATCTATTTCTTGTTTGGCTGGGGCGGAGGTTCCTTAATAGAACTTTTTCTATCCAGGAAGATGATCCAATAGTCGATGTAGAAGAGATACGGGAGCTACTTAATGAAGATATTGAAGAGGGTGGTAATAGTCTTACGAGAAGACGTACGAATCCGCCCTACTTGTAGTTGTACTGTAAATTCACCGCACCAGTTACGCCAAAAAACCAGACGAGAATACAAGTCGCCAGAACGGCTAATACAGCAATCGAAACGTACTTAACTTTTGTATCTTTAGTTACAAGGAATGCATATATAGCCAATGCCAATGCAGGCCATAGTGCGTATGAGTTAGGAGCACCTTGAAAGTTTTGTTTAAGATTCTGCACGACAACAAAAGTCTTGAAGAGTACTAGAGCTGCCAGTACAGTGCTAGCTCCTACGGCCAACATTGCCTTGTTTTCATTTTGGTTATCTTTCTTCTTAGCCATAACTAGATACTCCTTTATTATTCTTTGGATTTAGAATATATAGCAATTTTAACATAAATAGTATTATTAGACTTCACAACAAAACAATACATATCGAGCTTAGTTTGGGGCATAAGGGATTCGAACTTTACTAACAGATTAGAATTTGACAGGAGGAATATATGTTGAAATATAGTGCAAATAACCA
>CAZXUE010000008.1:13879-39195 GCA_964643895.1 uncultured Candidatus Saccharibacteria bacterium | reverse complement strand
CCGGCCGGGCCAAAGTGTTTGTAGGCGCCTTCGGGCAGTGCGAGCGTTTTCAGGGCTGGCTCGAGAACGGCAAATGAAGTAGCATCGTCGCCGCCGCACATCATCGAAAAGCCGTTTTGGTAGCCCCAGACGCCACCGCTTACGCCAACGTCAAGCAAATGCATACCGGCTGCTTGGACTTTTTGTGCCAAAGCGCGAGTCAATCGGTAATCGGAGTTGCCACCATCAATAACAATGCTACCTTGCGGGAGTAAACCGAGCCATTCATCAACTTGGTCGTCGACGATGTCAGAAGGTAGCATTAGCCAGAGGACTACTTGCTCATCGCCAAAGGCGGCTAGGACGTCTTGTTTTTCGTAGCCAGCGATTGCGCCGTAACCGGTGGCAACGTCAATTTTGTCTTTGCTGCGGTTGTGCGCAATGACGGTGTGTTCGCTTTCGGCGAGTTTTTGAACGATTTGCATACCCATGCGGCCGAGTCCGTGTACTGCTAATTTCATGATGTGCCTCCTATTTGGTCATTATAAACATAAGCTTCTGATAACTGCTTGAGGATTTGCGCCGGTTGCTCGTCAAGAGATATGTCGAGTTGTAAGTTTTGCAGGGCGGTCTTTTTATTGTCACCAAACGCGAACAGATAGGCAGCTGCGCAATGCGTGATAGCGCTAAATGTGCAGGTAATGCGGTCATAGGTCGCGGTATTATAGGCCGCTACTAGGCTTTCATCGGAAGTCGCTTCGCTAAAAGGTAAAATGCCGGCAATGTGACCGTCTGCGCCCATGCCAAATTGGCCAATAACAACGTCGCTGGTGGCAAATACATTACGTAAAGCGGCAGCGTAGGCTTCGGCCGTGCCCTGCAGGCTCTCATCGCCTGTCAGTACGGTAAGACGGACAGCTTGTTTAGCATCAAACCCAGCTTGATCCAATTGGTACCAGTTGGAATCGGCGTGGCCGACAGGTCCGTAGCGCTCGTCGGTGAGTGCAATAATCATTCGACTGCTTAGCCATTCGGGAATATTGGCCATAACCTGCACGCTCAGGGCGATGTTAGAGCCGCCAGGAACGAGCCAAAGTAGTTGATTGCCTGCTTCGAGCTCATGAATGAGTCGCGCTTGCAACGCGTCGGCGCCATCTGATGGTGTTGCTACCCTTATAAAATCCATACTTAGCACTATACTATACGAGCCAAAGGATTGCTGTTTATTAACCGTAAAACAAAAAAGAGGCCCTGAGGGGCCTCTTTTACTGTCTGAAAGACAAATTAGTAGCGGTTACCGCCACCATTGCCACCATAGCTACGGTCTTCGCGTGGAGCTTGGGGACGAGCTTCGCTTACAGCAACTGGGCGACCAGCTAAATCTTTACCGTTTAGGGTATCGACAGCAGCTTTTGCTTCTTCGTCACTGCTCATTTCTACGAAACCGAAGCCCTTAGAGCGGTTGGTTTCGCGGTCAACGATGACTTTGGCGCTAACTACGGTGCCAGCAGCTGAGAAAAACTGAGCCAGGTCGTCGTCGGTAGCAGTCCAAGCCAATGAACCTACGAATAATTTACTTGCCATTTATATGTACCTCTTTCTTCGTTCTAGAGGTAAGATCATGTATCACTTAGCTGCGCCCCGTTTGCCGAATATTCTTAATTAGTGGCTAGAATTCTCTGAAAAGATTATCAGCAGCTTGTTCTAGCTCCTTAAATAGTGTCACAGTTGCGCATTTGACGCAAACATTTTGTTGTTTAGCGCTTGGCTAGGTGAAGTTTGATGCTAAATGTAGACCCTTTGCCAAGTTCGCTGTGTACAGTAATGCTGGCGTCGTGAGCTTTCATGAGACTGTCGGCAATGGCCAGACCAAGTCCGTAACCTTGGGTGTGGCTGTTGGCGCGTGCCGTGTCGGCACGGTAAAAACGGCGAAACAAATGGGGGATGTCGGAAGCGCGTATGCCGATCCCCTCGTCGCGAACGTGGAGCTGGACCGCATTGCCCTTGAGTGTCGTCGACAAATATACGGTGTTATCAGGAGGACTGTATTTAATGGCGTTATCAATAATGATGACCAACACCTGTGCCAATATATGTTGATTACTGAGTACTGTTACGTCGGCAGTGGTGTCTTCGATGGCAATATTCTTTGCTTGAGCCAGTGGAATAACTTGGTTCATGGCATCGGCAACGGCAGCTTGCACCGAAACCGGTACCAACTTGTGCTGCGTTTGATCGTTACGCGTCAGGTCGAGCAGACCGTCGGATAAAAGCTTAAGCTTAATAGCTTCGTCGGTATTTTCGCTTATCACTTGTTTGGCCTGAGCTAAAGTTAATGATTTGTTACGCAAGGCTACATCGTTGCTGGTCTGGATCGAAGTCAGCGGCGTGCGTAGCTCGTGTGAAGCATCGCTCACGAAGCGGGCTTGAGCTTCCATGGCCTGTTCGATCGGTCGTAGCGTACGACGAGCTAAGTAGTAGCTTAGAGCAGCGCCACTAATTAATGCCACGCTGTTCAGAATAATTAACCGGATTATTAAATCTTCACGGCCTTCGTGGGCGCGATTTGCCAAAAAGTCACGTACTTCGTCATTTTGCGGCTTTTGGTCTTGTTCATTTTTTGATTGGTTGTGAAAAACCATGTCTGTTGTCGCCACTTGCCGGTTAAGGGCATGGAGCGAAGCGTTATAAAAAACGATGCTAAAGCCGATGCTCATGAGCATAATGATAAGTAAATAGGTGGTAGCAAGTCGGATAGTGGTCGACTTTAGAAAACGGCGGATGGATTGCTTCACGGTGCGTCTATCTTATACCCAAAACCGCGTACGGTGGTAACCAGTGCTGGACCTTTGAATGGCTTGTCAATTTTGGCACGTAAATAGGCAATAAAAACTTCAACCGTGTTGGGTAATATGTCGGCGTCAAAGTTCCAGACGTGCGCGATAATGTTGTTTTTACTTAGTACCTGGTTTTTGTTACGCATTAAGTATTCCAACAAAGCAAATTCTTTAGTGGAAAGGTTAATCTTAGTCTTACCCCGGTGCACTTCTTTACCAACGGTATCAAGTGTTAAATCCCCTGCCTCGAGGGTGTTCATGATGGTAGATTGTGGGCGGCGCAGCAGCGCATTTATACGAGCAAGCAGCACTTCGAAAGGGAAAGGCTTAGCAAGATAGTCATCGGCACCGCTGTTTAGACCCTGCACGACGTCGCGTGATTGATCTTTGGCAGTCAGCATTAAAATGGGCATGTGCTTGTTCGCTTCGCGTAATTTTTTGCAAATATCGAAGCCGTTCATACTGGGCAACATGACGTCTAATAAGACAATGTCGTAGTTATCGTTGAGGGCGGTATTGTAGCCCTCTTCCCCGTCAAAGCAGACATCCACAGCGTAGGACTCTTGTTCTAAGCCCTGTTTGATAGCTTGCGCTATGCGGTGTTCATCTTCGACGACTAATACTCTCATATTACCCAGTATAGAACCTTAAAGCTTAGATATGGCTTAAAAGCTGGCGTGTAAGTCTCGAGATTCTGGCCACAGGTAGCTCATTAAGCGTTCGCCCTTGCGACTTAATTGAATCCAAAATCCGCGTTCGCCGTTGCCTTTAAGTGACACGAGCCCTTTGTGCTGCAGTGATTTAACTATGTGGGCCAATCGTGAACGTTCAAAATGAAGCGTTTCAACTAAATCGTTAAACTCTTCGCCACCATCCTCATCAATTTGCTGTAAAACTAGCGCGTATTCTTGTGGTAATTCTGCTGCTTTATGCATGTTTGCCCCCTTTTTCTTAACTTTTTCGCCCTGCGATGAGCGTAGGTATATAGTAACGCCGAGGGTCTTAGAATAAGCTTAAATTAGCGGCGATTTGGCCGGTTTCGTTTTTGAATATATAACGGTCGGTTTTGTACCTCGTTGTATATATTGGCAATATAGAGTGCCATTAAACCGAGACAGATCAATACAATGCCTATCAAGAACAGTAGCATGGCGGCGAGGGTGGCTGATCCAGTGAAGTCCATCGAGTTATGCATGAATAAGCGATTGAACATAATAAAACTGATGAGCGGCAATGATATAAGCACAATGATGGCGCCTAGGTAGCCGGCAATTTTAAGGGGAAAGAAGCTTAGGGACACAATACTGTTGGCAGCGAGTTTAGTTAGCGCTCGGTAGCTGTAACTGCGGTCGCCGTGCAGGCGCTTGGCGGGCGTGAAGTCGATGTAGCTATGTGAGAAACCCAGCCAGTCGATCAAGCCACGGGTCATGCGGTTGTGTTCGGTAAAACGATTGAATTCATCAATCACTACCCTGTCGAGCAAGCGAAAGTCAGTGGCGTGCGGGGTGATTGCTACGCTGCTAATTTTGTTCATAACGGCATAAAAGCCGTGGGCTGTGATGCGTTTTGTTAGGCTAACAGAGCTAGCATCAGCGTTTTGACGGCCAATGACTAGATCGTCGCCCGCTTGCCAGCGTTCCAAAAAGGCCGGGATGAGTTCGGGCGGATGCTGCAGGTCAGCATCGATCATAATGGCGGCTTCGCCCTTCGCATTGTGTAATCCGGCGCTAGTGGCAACCTCTTTACCGAAGTTACGGACTAATTGGATAAGTTTAACCTGCTTGTCGCGCTTTGCGAGCGATTGGACTGCGGACACAGATTTATCATGACTGCCATCGTCGACGTACAGTAACTCAAATTTGTATGCTGGTAGCTTGTTAAAAACGCTCTGCAGGGCGTCATATATAGGCACTACATTAGCAGCCTCGTTGTACATCGGTATGATAACTGAGATGAGTGCGAGGTTTTTAGAGGTTGTCATCGTGTTATTATAACATGTTATTGACTTGAGCGGAAATAATACGCTCCTGTATACGAGTCAGCTCTTCATCGCTCATTTTAGGGCCCTCTATGGTGGTCAGGAAGCCACGATATTCCTCAACGAACTCGGTATGGGCACTCCAAACATCGGTTTGGGCAGCTTTGTCGCCATGCAACGGATATAGTTTGGCATGCGCGTAGGCCACGCCCGTCCCCTCAAAAACCAGGGCAACGCGGCTGGTGTTAAAGGCCTTTTCTAAGATGTTAGCAACTGTTTTAACGGCCTGCATAAAGGCAACGTACATGTCGTCATCAATGCTAAATACGTAGTCGCCAGGATTAGTTTTGGGAATTACAACGGTTAGCCCTGGGGTGTTGGGGAACGGAGTTAAAAAGGCCAAAAAGCCGTCGTCTTCCCAGACTTTGTAGGCCTGCATTTCACCACTGACAATTTTATCGAATATGGTGTCACTCATGGCGTTAGTATAACAAAAATACCGCTGCAGTACTTGTGCAGCGGTATTAATTGGCTCAGCTAGTTAGACTAGACGAGTGGATCTTTGAGTTCTTTGCCGTGAACAGTCAATGCCCAGATGACTAGTACATCTAAGGTAATGACAATGACCGACCATACTGGGTATAGTGATAGGTCCCATAGCGCGACAACGGCACTAAAGAAGGCCACAATAACACCTACAGTTCGGCCGTATAGGCTACCTGATAGTAGTGTTAGACCGGCTAATAGTACGAGCGCGCCGGTAAGAAGGTGGATCCAACCCCAAGTACTAACATCGAAGGTCAGTAGGTGCGTAGAAGTTACGACAAAGTACTTATCGTTTAATACGGCGGTGAGGCCGTAAATCATCTGGAAGAAACCAGACAGCATCATAATGTAGGCGGCAAAGTAAGCCCAGCCCACCCATCCAGTGACGGTTGTGTTAGTGTTTTTAGCCATGCTATGTTCTCCCTTATAGTTATACTTACTACTTTCGGCTTAACAACAACAATCTACTGTTAGAAATCTTACAGTAAAGTTGTGATTAAACACACAGCTTCAGTTTAAAATAAGCTGTGTGTATTCCGCTTTGGTTGACATAACCTTGATTTCCTTTGATTTTAAGTATATTCTACAGGCAGACACCCCTATAGTGTACTAACTGGTTAAGAACGTAATTAAAGGAGAAATCATGGAGCGTGAAGCTACAAATCTGAGTGGTAGTCTCGTTGTACGAGGCGTCCTCGCTATTATCTTTGGTGTCGCTGCCGTTTTTTGGCCCGGCCTCACATTAGTTACACTTGTGTACCTATTTAGTGCTTTTGTATTAGTTAACGGAATCATGGACCTTATTTTTGGTGTTGACCGCTTAGTAAGTGGTGCCCAAGCTGTTTGGACTCGCATTCTTATGTTGCTGGTTGCAGTATTGCAAGTTGGTGTCGGTGTTTACTTACTCCGTCACCCACACGTAAGCTTCGCAACCTTAATCCTCCTTATCGGTTTTACTTTCATCGTTCGCGGTGTTTTCGAAATCGTTGGTGGATTGTTCGAAAAAGCTTCAACAACTTACAAAGTCCTCACCGTTCTTGGTGGTCTACTGGCCTTCGTTGCCGGAATTGTTGTACTCTTCCAGCCAGTTGCTAGCGGCGTTGTATTTGTATGGATCCTTGGTGTGTACGCTCTGATTACGGGCCCACTGATGATCGCTTTGGCTATGGATGTTAAGCGTACCGCTACTCCAGTCGCAAAAGTAAAAGCTTAAGTTTAGACTTAGCACTAAAATACTCGGTATAGGGCCGAGTATTTTTTTGTGTTTTTGTGTTTTTAGTGGTATTGTTTGGTTATTAAGCAACGGGAGTATCTATGATGTCTAAACAGACCACCCATAAAATTATTTCGGTATCCATGATTGTTTTAGCAGTCATTACCTTGTTCCTAGCGCAATCAGCCTATTGGATAAATCATACGGTATTTAATGAACAGAATTTTTCTAAAACCGTTACGAATACAATTTTGACCGAAACAAACCGTGACGCCATTGCCACATCGGTCGTTAATCAGGCTCTAGCCGATCGCCCAATTGCTAAGCGCCTTGTTGGCGACCGTGCTATCTCATTGACGAGTGGCCTTCTTGGCACCGACTTAAGCACCCAACTAATCGCGACATTAACCAGCAAGACATACGCTTATACGACATCAAGCGATCGTGAAGATATTGCCGTCGATCTAACGGGGATTAAGGCGCCAATTTCAACTCTTGTCGCCCTTGCCGATCAAGCCGGACGGGACGTCAATGTATCAGTTGATCAAATTCCTGACCAAATTGTATTGTTAAAGAGCAATTCTTTCCCTGATCTGTCAGGTACGGTTAAGACAATGCTATGGCTTGGACCTCTGTTATGGCTGGCTACGATTGCCCTGTTTAGTGGCTATATTTACCTTGGCCGTAAAAATTACGCTAAGCGCGTGTATGTTGTTGGCTTCAGTATTGCCGGTTTGGCCATATTTGGCCTGGCTTCAGCACCATTCATCCCTGCTCCACTGGCGGCCGCTGTTCCAACCATCACCTTGCGCCCAGTAGCCGAAAGCCTGGCTGTGGCCTTCCTAGCGCCTTTCAAGAATCAAATGTGGTACATGCTCGGTATATCACTAGCTGTTTTGGCAGTATTTAGTCTTCGATTTAGCATTCTGAGAGTAACAAAAGCAGCGACTGAAGCATTGAGCACTAAGCTCGCTAAAAAGCCCACTACGAAGAAGTAGTCGCTTTAACGGCCTTAGCTGGAGCGGTAACTTCTAGGTATACCTCAATGGTGGTAATGATCAGGATCATAATGACTGGTCCGATCACAATACCGAGGAAGCCGAACAGCTTGATGCCCCCAAATATAGACAATAGTAATAGTGCTGATTGCATGCGTACTGCCTTAGGTACAAGCCGTGGTTTGAGTATGTTATCAATGTTGGTCACGATCACGAAGTGGTTTACTAATATAAGTGCACCCTGCCAGTAGTGCCCTGTTAGTATCATAATAATACCAACTGGAATGGTTACGATGCCGGCGCCGAGTGGGATGACGGATAAGAACGTAAGTATCAAAAAGAAGAACGCAAAGTAGTGCAAGCCAGCTAGACTTAGAACTAAGGCACTAACAAATCCCTGTACGATGGCAACAATGAACTGACCGCGGATCATGGCTTTGGTCATACCCCCAGCGCGCTTTAGGTATAAGTTAGATACTTTTTTGTCGAGGGGGTTCAAGCGTGTAAATAAAGCTACCAGCCTGTCGTGATACACCGTTACGGCCGTGAAAATGTAAATATAAAGAATGGCATTGGTAATAATGCTGCCAATACTACCAGCCCAAGCGCTCAAGGTGTCAAATGTGTAATTGGCGACCTTGCTCACTAGCTCAGATAAATGGGCGCTAATGTCTTGGGTAGTAATAACAACGTGCCCATCAGTAAGACGGCCCACGATGTTGTTGACCCATTTTAGGATGGCTGTACCCATGCGTGTGATGTCGTCGCCAGTCACCGTCGAACCAATTTGCTTAATCATGGCGCTGGACTGCCATATGGTGTAGAGGATGACGAGTAACAGGGGGATCAAGATGACTACAAAGGTGGAAAGCAGTGTTAAACTTGCCGCCGCACCATTACTCTTGGTTTTCTTTTGCAAGCGCAGGTAGATTGGCCTGAATAAGTAGGCCACTATCATAGCAGTGATAATAAGTGAAAAGAAGCCACGGAGCAGCCAAGCCCCGGCGATGAGTGAGATAATGAGAGCAATAATAAGTGGGCGGCTGGCTTGTCGGTAAGGTGTGCTGTTGTTATTCATAGTAGCAATAATAACAGATACGTCGCCCTAAGCCCCCCATGGGCTAAAAATCGAAGCGGTGGTAGACCCAAATACCCACCAGCGAACCAACGCCTCCAGCAAGTATTGACCATAGCGAAAATCCGTCCGCGCCAAAGAGTACCGGAATGTAACCACCTATAATGCCACCAATCGATATGAAGAGCCATAGTAAACCCATTTAGGTTATACCTTGTACATGTGGCGTTGGTTGTTCATGATCTGTCATGAACTCATAATACCGCAAACTGCTGGTTACAGTACGCCGCGGCGGCGCTGTCGGCGGCGTGCGCCGGCAACTGATACTGGTGAAAGTGGTCGTCCTATCATATTGAGCTCCTTTGGTTAATTACTATTTTGTTGTTCAATATCTTCGACGGCGGCAGTAATTTTGTCGGGGTGAATGCGGCCTTCGTCGATCAGCTTTGCGCCAACATTGAGCAAGGCTTGCTTTAGACCCTTGGCCCATAGTTGTTCAATTACCAGTACAGCGGCCGATGTGTCATCAGGCATTGATGCGCCGAGTTTTTGGACATCGTCTTCGGTTAGCAGCGGCAGATCGCCTACGTGGCCAATAGATGCGGCCACTTCTTTAAGGTCTTCGTGTTGGTCTTCAACTTCGGCCATAACAACACTGCCGTCAGCGTCTTTGAGTACGAATACCAGATCCACTAGCCGAATAACTCCGGCATCCGTGGCTTTTGCCAATTCAGAAAGCACGCTTCCATCGAAGTTGTTCCCTTCAAAACCGACCACAATATAATCAATTGGTCCGAGCATGTGCAGTCCTCCTTATTTATACTTTTAGTATACACCCGCCGTCACCACTAACCCTGGAGCCAGTAATAAGTTGTTAAAAATAGACTGTACTCTTTATGAAAGAGGGCTATACTTTTAGGATTAATCTGGAGGTGCTATGCAATCAAAACTAAACCCTTATCTAACCTTTTTAGGGAATGCCCGCGAAGCGATTGAATTTTATAAAACGGTGTTTGGCGGCAAGCTCGATATGACCACTTTTAAAGATGGTGGCGTGCCATCTGACGCAGCCAGCGAAAATCTACTTATGCATACTATGCTGGTGGCCGACAACGGCATAACAATTATGGCTTCCGATATGCCCGACACTGGCGGCAAAACCTATAAATCCGGCACAAACATCAGCATGTCACTCAGCGGTGATAACGAAGCTGAGCTAACGGGCTATTTTGATAAACTTGTCGACGGGGGCGCGGTCACAGAGCCGCTTGTAAAAGCACCATGGGGCGACACCTTTGGCATGGCAACAGATAAGTTTGGCATCTTTTGGATGGTTAATATAACTGGCAAGCAAGCTTAGCTACACGCAAGGTGTCATTCTACTGCCAACGGGTGTGTCAGAAGCAATCTTAGCTGCTTGGTGTACTAAATTTGTTGCGAAAGAAAAGCCAGTTAAAAAGGTGGTAAGGTGCTCTTCTAAATTATCCTTGTTTTCAAATAGCTTAGCGCCTAATTTAACTGCCACGCGGATGTATGCTTCATCTTGTTGTTCAAGGTAGGCGTGCCAATTATCTTCGCCATCAGACCATTCTGTCACGTGGGCTTTAATGTTTTC
The DNA here is from genome assembly GCA_964643895.1 of uncultured Candidatus Saccharibacteria bacterium. Classification (GTDB taxonomy): domain Bacteria; phylum Patescibacteriota; class Saccharimonadia; order Saccharimonadales; family UBA7683; genus UBA7683. The sequence goes on along the minus strand of CAZXUE010000008.1, from coordinate 28,954 downwards.
GGCGATCGAGTCATTTGAAGCGTCCTGTTCGAGGCCAGTTAAAAAATCCTGCTGTAGTACAATTTGTCGGACATGTTTAGAAGCTGTTGCAACGTTAACATGCACCGCCATGAGTGCACCATTATAAAAATCAGTGTTTAAGGTAGTTTGACCAGTATCTTCTTCCTGCGAAGTGCTTAAGCCACCTGCAAAAACTGCGTATCGTTCCATCGACGCCATGCAGGCAGTTTTGCCGTACATTATTGTAAGGCCATCCAGATTGAGTCTAAATTCTACCGGATCAGGATGTTGCCGTAACTCATCGTGAGCCTGCTCGACGGCATTGCTCGGAAATGCATAACTCATCTGCTCGGGGTCAGGATAGGTCGTTGACATACACCACTTTCGTTATACCGTAATAATAGCGAGCTTACCTACGGTTTGCAACACCTTAGTTGACTTGATACATGCGGCCGGTCAAGCGAAGTGCGCCCAGTGCTAACTGGCTTGTTAAGTCGTGGACTTCCTGATTAGTCATAGCCTCTTGAGTAGTTATTTGGTGCGCGGTAGCGGCTCCGGTGGCAATAACTTCGGCAACCATCCAAGCTTCCATGGGGTTGAGTGAAGTACGAGCTGTAAGGTGGGTGACAGCGTCATTCCAATGCGGCACACCTTCCTCCCCGTAAACAAAGTTCGAGTCTATGGTGCTAATTGCGCTCTCAATTGTCTTAGCAAGTTTGCAGGCGTGCGTAATTCGATCAGTGCGGTCGGATATAGTAACGAGCTGTCGCGTTTCACTAAGGATGTCGGACATGGTTAGTCCTGTAACCCGAGCAGCACGCCATTTTTTGATATATATGGGTCAGTGCACATGCTGCGATTGAAGCAGCATGGTCGGCGGCTGCCGGCGTTCATCTTAGATAGTGCCACTTCTATGCGGCGCTGGCGTGTTGCGGCTTGCTTGGTGCCATTGATCCAGCGTATCCAATCCCAACGGGCCATAGGGGTGATATCTTGCCACATGGCATAGGCATTTTCGTCGGCATTGAGTGCAGTTTGCAGATCAGTTGGTATGGTTGGCTCAGGCCATTCCTTTACCGGCTCAATGGATAGGTGGACGGTCTCGCCAGCTTGAAGATGTGTGATTTTTTGAAGTGCTCCATCAAGTTTTAGCCAGTGCCCACTTTTGCCATCTGGTTCGAGGGCGGCGGTAAAATCGTGGTTGTTAATGCTTCCCTGCACCATGACCATGCCACGAGATGGCAGTTTGGCGCTGGCGACCGTTGGTAGCTGCACGAGCAGCACTTCGTCAATGTTAGTTATTTGTGCGTCAAATGTTATGCGGGACATGTTGCTAGTATACCCTAGAACTTCGGTAGATGGCACTAATTATTATAAAAAGCGGGCTTCGACCTGGTCTTTATTGATGCCGTTTTTGATGTTGGTGTAGCCTAGTTTTCCAAGCAAATGCATGGCGACATTTGAACGGCTCCCAGTGCGGCAATAGACAATAATTGGCGTATCTTTAGCGACGCCTTCAAGTTGAGGGGCACCGTTCATGAGTTGGGTGGGCGGAATGTTCAGAGCCCCTTTAACATGCCCGTCTTTAAATTCAAATGATTCGCGTACATCGATGATGATTGTGTCCATATTTGCTCCTGTTTAAATAAATTTAAAGTAACTATTATCTAGCTTAACGTAAATGATTTACATTAGCAATGAAAGCGCTTATACTGGGCAATATGATCACTCCACCAGCGTCCGCGCAGCGTCAAACCAAATATTGCCAGGCCATAGAAGTGGCCATTGCACGACTTGGGCACGCTACAAACAGTGAGCTGTTAATCGCACTTCGCAAGGAGTATCCTGACTTGAGTGCTACTACGGTTCACCGTGCCACCGCTCGTTTGGCCGCTCGAGGTACGATTGCTACTGCACCCACAAGCAGAGATGGTTCAATGTGTTACGACGCAAATACAATGCCGCACGACCATTTTCAGTGTTTGTCATGCGGTGCACTCCGCGACACTAATGTAAAAGACAAAGTGACACCAATTCTGGAAGCGTCAATTGGTGACTGTAAAATCTCGGGCCGATTAACCATTGGCGGCATCTGTAAAAAATGTATAAGGAGTCAAAACGTATGAAGTTCGCCATTATTATTGCCCTCATAATTACCGCTGTAGGAGGCTTCATTTTATTGTCTCCCAAAACAGATACTAAAACGGCAGTTTCGACGCCTAGCTTGAGTATCCAAACAATCAAAAGTGATACTTCAAAGGGTGCTCAATTTATAGATGTTCGAACGCCGGCCGAATATGCTGCTGGGCATATCGATGGTGCAAGCAACCTGTCGCTGCAAGACATGCAAGTGGGTACCCTGCCTGCAGTGCCTAAGGACACCAAAATCTACGTGTATTGCCACAGTGGTAATCGTGCAGGCCAAGCTACAACCATACTAAAGACGGCGGGTTATACGAATGTGAATAATCTGGGCGCTATTACCTACGTGCAGTCAATTGGTGGCACAATCGTAAAGTAACGAATGCTATTGAACCAGCGTGGCAGAAAATATTTGCCAAGCCAGTAAGGATTTAGCTGTAAAACTGAGTACAATGTAGGTTTTTTCGCCGTGTAGATAGTTGGCCCACTTGCCTTTTGCGCGATATTGCTTAAGCTGCACGAGCGCAAAACAGTTAAAGAATACGAATAACGAAATAACAATTCCATAAACAAATCCTGGTGCTGATGTTCCAGATGGGCCACCTGGCGACAGCAGCTGAATAAGGATGATAATCCACGGAATAATGCCAGCAATACAACCAAAAATGAATGGCAGATACTGGCCGTCACCGGGTTTAGTGTACTTTTCTTGCAGCCAGCCGAAGAGGATCATAGATACGTTTACGCCAAATATGGCTAACAATGCCGCGTAATCGCTGATTCCATTTAACTGGGCAATCAAAAATATCATAACTGATGAGCTGATTGAATATTCAACCCATCTAAAAATGTTTCGATTTTGCTTAAGCCCCAACGCGTAACGTGGAAAGAATTTCTTTGATGCCACTAAGAAGTGGAAGAAAGCCGACAGTCCCAAGAATAAGGCAATGGTGTAGCTGACATTATTGCTAAAAAGCAAAATTGGATTAGTAAAGCTAGAACCCGGAGGGCCCGTCATATATGTGGCGGTAACGGGTAACGAGAAATTATTCGAAAGCGCCACGACAGCAATTAATGAGGCTAAGTGCAAAAAGCCCGCTGAAAGGTTCCAGGTACGTAGTGGTTTGATCTGTGCGTCGGTTATTTGAGTCATGATCTAACAATAACACGAATGTGCTTATTGTTAGATCGGCTAAAACTCGGCAATAATGAGCTTTTTCATGTTCATCATTTTGGCGAAAGCGTTGGGGCGTTGCATGAGCTCGCCCATGTTGGCCGGCACCACCTGCCAGCTTAGGCCAAATTGGTCTTTGCACCAGCCACATTGCTCTGATTCTGGAACTGCCGACAGTTTGGACCAGTAGTAGTCAATTTCTGCTTGGTCTTTACAGCTAATGGCGAACGAAACGGCTTCGCTTAACTTAAACTCGGGTCCTGCATTAATGGCCATAAAATTTTGGCCATCCAATGAATATTGCAGTGCTAATTCTTTTCCAGCTAAGTCCTTCTGAAACTCGGCCAGTCCTTCTTTGACACTTTTTGGGTAATATTCGGTGGATACGATGCTACTGTTCGGAAAAACGGACACGTAATAATCGACTGCCTGTTTGGCATTGCCATCAAACCATAAATTAGGGGTTATTTTTTGCTGCACAAGCTACTCCTTGTTTATCGGTATATCATACGCCGAAATCTATATTTTGCAGTTGTTTTTTACTCTGCCGCTGTATTTTGGGCCATATAATCTTTGACAATAGCTATTTCAAGCCAGCTAGATTCCGCACGAGCTATCTCTGTATCAATGGCACGATGTGCGGATGCAATTACTTCCGGGTCATCGAACTCTAAAGGACCAGCATGCTCGATGGCATGCAGCAGTATACTGATTCTACCTACAAATTGATCCGCAGTAGCGGGCGGTGCAATGTCATCCCACAGATGTTCCGGGTAGAGCGAAGATCCTGTTCCAGGCGTATATTTTTCTGAGTGGTTGGCGCTCACGAGTACTCCTGCAGATTTATTTATTGACGGTAGGTTTAAGCATCGTAACGAAGGGGTGGAAGTTCGGCTAAGCGTTCCGCAGAACCTATGGTTTCTACGACTTCTGCGACAACACCGGGTGCGCCGCGCAGCCACTCATGAGGATTGTTGCCTGTTACGACTATTGATTCAGTAAGTATTCCATCGGGGCCGTAGCGTTGTGCCGTGACAGCTGTTGCTAGTTCCCTACCAATAACCGTCGCTTCGAGCCTGGTCACGCCTTGTGAGCGTTTTTGAACATTCCATACATACTTATCTCTATATGCTAGGAACTTAATGGTTGATTCACCGCTCTGCCAGGCTCCAGCATCATTGGTCCTAAACACGTCTTTGCTAATTGCTTTGAGCTTTTTCATGTTCCGATCAAGCCTAACCTTATCGATAGCTTGGCGAATATTATTGCCGGTAAATTGAATATCGTAGCTAATGTCATTGGCAAGTTCTTTAGACTTTCTGACTATTGCTTCGACGGGCTTTGGGGGTTGGAACTTCATAATAAAATTATTGGCTAACATAGGTGCTATTGCAAGCATAAGAGTATAAATTATGAAGTTCTACAGTAATTTTTGTATGTCCGGGAAAAGGTTGCCCATGTAATTACCCTCGCGCCAGGTAGTCAGCCAGGCCCGTACTCTTTCGGGTACTTCTTTTGATTTTACTATTTCGCCTTCCGATTTAAGATCGAACGTATGGTTTGTTTCGCCAATAACAAAATGAGCTGCGGTCATGAGTCGTTTGCCATATACACGCTCAAACCCATCGGCGACGCCGTAGTGTACATTATCCATGTTCAATACATCGGCGACGTTGCCGTGATCGACGGTTGCGATCGCCTGCCGGGTAATGTGAAAAAATGCGAGTCTGGAGCGAGCTGTGGTACTGCGCACACGGGCGTTAACTTCGGCTGGGTCGTTGGTGTCTAGCGGCACGATATTGCAGTTGCGGAATCCATTCTGGGGCGTAGCGTAATAAAGCATCGCCTCATGCTGATATTCTACGTGCTGCACATGTGGTGTTTGGCCGTTCATTGGTAACAGCATAAGCTGTATTGATGGTTATTACAAAAGACTTTGCACGCGTGACCTAGGCGTATAAATCATCGACACGTGGCATGTGTGATATGCCCTGCACTTTCTGGCCATCATAAATGGTCATGCCGTCTTCGTCGAACCAAATCCGGTGCGTCGCGAATTGCTCATCAATTTTTTGCCACGTCATTCCTCGAGGTTCAACAGCAATGGCACCCAACGCCAACATGCTTGGTTGTTCTGCTACGTTCATTCCGCTTTCAAAATTTTGTCCAATTTCCAATGTTGCCATAGTTTGCTTCCTCTCTGCATCGCACCGGGGCGCGGCAATAGTAAGCACGCACCGTCAGTGATATGAGTAGAACTTTAAAGTTTTGTTATATCGAGCCAATAGCCTCAGGCACCTGCCCCTAGCTGTTTGGCCGTTCCATTAATATATTATAGCCTAGAATTTGCCATTTAGATACCTGCCGGCGATACGGAGTGCGTAAAAGGGTAGAATATGCGCTGTTTATGGAGTAGTTTCTATTAGTAGCAGTACTTGATGTCGCTGCCAATGCGGCCATTCACCGAGCCAAGAGAGACTATCGAGCCCCCGTGGTAGTGGCTGCAAATAGTTGTGGGGTCGCCGTTGCCGACGCTAAAATTCGCTGGAAAGTTACCGTAAAAGTCCAGTGTGCCGTTCTTTGCATTCAAGGAAGATACGGAGTATGGAATGCCCTGTTCGCTGCTCCCGCTACCTATTCTGGCAGTAAGCTCATTCATGTTGCTAACTTGCCCGGATAGATCCATGCGATTGACTTTGAGCCCGACTATTGTAAAGCGCAACAGTCCACGAGAGGGTCCATTGGTGGTGTTTTGTACCGAAACTTTAAATTTTGCATACACGGCGGGGTCTTGGAGGTAGGCTGCTAGTTTAAGTATTGGGCTTAGCTTGATAGAATCATCGCTCGGATATAGCGTATTCACGAGGTCATTTATATATTCCGAGCTTACATTGCCACTATATTCTACGAAACCGTCACTAACTCGCACCTGAGAATTAGAGAGCGGGTTTTTGCTCCAAGGTAAGGTGTTAATAAATGCAGTTAGTTCTTCTTGGGTGACTGCTGTTTGAATTGAATTAGCGCCATAAATGACAAGCTGGGAACCCGGAGTGCTGGCACTTTCGCCATCGAAGTTGCTAACGCTCGATAGTGTTTTTTTCTGAAAGTTTTCGTAATCCGCATTAGTGTACTGAACGCCCAAGTCAACGGGCTTGTTAGTTTGCATAAGTGGGGTAAGACCAGGTACGAAGCCGGTATATGCTAGAGCACTCGTCGAGAGCACCCCTACCACTAAAACGGCGATCGCAATGGTGGTAAATATTTTTTTATTTTTTGACACTTGGAGCATCCTTTTTTAAGAATTTTATGCTGGGTTAAATATAGCATAAAAAGCAAAAAGACTGCCTACGGCAGTCGTGCAAAATCATTGATTAAAACAGAGTAGAGACGATATAGGCGGGCGGGGCGGCCGCGAGTAATCCGAAGATTAAACGCAGCACCCCGCCCCATGCCTAGTAAGGCAGGCTTTCCCACCGCACTCGTTGAAACGACTTCCTGTCCAGGCTTGTCACATAGTGACCGGCGTTTTCGAAGACAGAGGTTGGGTGAATGTGCTCGACGACGTCCCTCTCGACGAACGAGAAGATTGCCGGGAAAGGGTTCTGCCCGATTTTTGTCTTGCGCGGTTCAGCCACCGTTTGTAGGGCAAGCCAGGACCAGAATACAAACCGGACTTCATCAGTATCCACACCGGCCTGATCGAAGGCTTGGGTGTATGCCTTGATGACATCGGTTTTGCTGTTTAGCAACTCCTGGACCGCTTCCCGGATCAGTTCTGCAGTATCTGCATCGATCTTCTCGGGGCTACGGCCTACGAGTGGTCGGTAGTGCATGGCAGGAACTGATCCAATCACAATCGCGTCGTTCATGGTGATTCCAATCTCTCGGTCTGGCTGGCTGTACTTTCGACTGAATGTCTCTACTCTGTCGTACTATCGAGAAAAACTCCACGATAATACTAAACATTCTACTACTTATGTCAAAAAGATGCTACATTGGCGTTTATGCTGCTTCGAGCGGCTTACTCTATTTCTGGGGCTTGCTCTGATACAATACGGACTTTTTCATCACAGATAATCATGTTGTGTATGAAGATGGCATTAAAATCTATTTTGTTCTCTTTGTAGTAATACAAGTATATTTGGTATGCAATATGACAAGCAATAAATGGTTTAAGAAAGAGCAAACTGTTGGATCTAAATATAATAAGGCTAAGAACTATAATAATTCCGTAGTTTCTTAGTAAAATCTTACCTATTGCTCGATAGAGCGTGATGAAGGTGTCATAGGCAATTTCTCGACCCTTTTCGTGCCTAAGCAAAAACTCATGGTACGTCTTTGGCCCAAGCTCCGATGATTGTGACAGTTCAAAACTATATTCACCGTCACAGAGTTCGTATAGATCTTCATAACCTTCCCGCTTCCGGAAGGGGTACATGACATAGAGTATATTAAATAATTGCGATTGCTTGCGAGTCATGAATATGCCCAGTAATATGCCGCTTAATAATGCTGGAATCATGTGCTAAGTATACCGCTCGAGGAGTTTAGTGCGTAGCTTTAAAAGTTTTCAAAACAAGCTTGGCTTTAGCTTCGTTCATGCCAAATAGGCTACAAGTGGTCGCTACTGATGCTTGCCTGCCGTTTTCGGTGCAGTAGTCCATTAACCACGAACCAGTCAGCATCCTGCAGAACGCTAAGCAACCACAGGGTCGTCAGACAATCGTCGGGCTAATCCGAATGAGATTGCGGATATGGTGGCCATGAAAAGTAAGGTTACTATGAAGGCGTTTTCTCGGGCTTGGCTGTATATTTTGATTGTTTCTGCTTCGTAGGCGCCGTTTTCTTTGATGGTGCCAGAAACGACTTCGTTTGATACTACGTCGATGCTGGCCGACATAGCGGTCGTGATTTGGCCTTTAACATCGCTTGGCAACACAGTACTTTTTGAAACTAAGCTGCCGGTAAAATATGTTAAGGACACTACTAGCACCGTACCAATAATTGCGGTTCCTACCGAGCTCCCAAGTGTATCGAGCGTAGAGGTGATTCCGGATGCTTCGGCTGCCTGGCTTGATGTAATAGTAGACATGATCATATTGACGATTTGAGATGTGATCAAACCCAGGCCGAGTCCGTACACAAAGATTCCCGGTATCATTCCAGCTGCGCTATCACCGTTGGCTACATATATCATTAGCATTACTAAGCCGACAATGGAAACTAAAAATCCACTGGTGACTTTTTGTTTTGCTTTGAATCGCATGCCGTATTTGGATGCGCCTATGGCCGTGATGAGCAACCCCGCGGTAAATCCAATCAATATTAAGCCCGTTTGAAAAGCCGACAGCCCGTAGGTTACCTGCAGGTATAGCGGGACGGCAAAGGTCGTTCCAGCAACTAATGCCACTTGGAAGAATCGTATGTTCAGGCCTTTGGTAAACTCTTTAATTTTGAGCAAGGCTAGGTCTACCAAAGTGCTTTCCTTCTGCTTTACCCGTCCCTGTTCTTGGCGCACAAACATCAGCAAACAGAATGCACCGATAGCAAATAATAGGGGCACGATAGATAAGCCGAATAAAGATAGTTCATTGCCAAATAATACGAAGGGTTGTTTGGCTTTAATAAGCCCGTAGTCAGATATGAGCAACATGCCAAGCACTACAAAGATCATTGCAGCGGCTTGCCAGGCGACACCAACTTTATCTAGTTTAGGCCGGACTTTTCCAAGTACATCTTTAGGAATTACATTTCGCATGAGTAAGACAACTATTAGCACCGCAACTTCGAGCCGAAAGGCCCAGCGCCAAGAATAATAGGTAGTTAGGAAACCGCCAATTAACGGGCCGACTGCCATGCCGAGCGCATTAATACCGGCCATTAGGCCATAGGCTGCGGCGCGGGCTTTTCCGGCAGTTGTGTTGGCGCGAATAATTGTGGTTACATTCGGCAGCATCATGGCGGCCCCAAAGCCTTGAATTGCACACCAGCCCAGAATAAACACGGGCAAATTATTACTAAACGACGCTAGTAAGCTACCACAAACATATATGATGGCACCAAGCACAAACGTCCGCTTCATGCCAATGATGTCGGCCATTTTGCCGCCCATAAGTACGAAGGCAGCCATCATCAAAGCGTTCAGTGCGATTGCGGCTTGCACTCCAGAAACGGTCGTCCCGAGGTCTGCAACTAACGCAGAAATCGATACGTTCATAATTGTGTTGTCAATCACAACCACGAACGTACCCATGGCCATAACCCGAATTAATGTTTTGCTCACTTTATTCATTTTGACCATTCCCTACTGTTACTCGTTACTGTTAATAGTAGCGCACTGTACCGATTAAGCCCATATATTTGTGGATGAGAGGCCGGTATTCTTAGAAGATTAGCCCTGGGGGATTATGGCGTTGAGCATGGAAGTAGTTCATTAAGTTTTAATGAACTATGCCCCTTAACGGTAGTTTAAGGCGGTTTAACAGAGATAGTTATGCTATATTCGTATAGCATATGGCCAAGAAATCTAGCTACAATATAGTCATTCCAGTCGGCATGAAGCCTCGGCCCAAAATCCATGAGGAAACAGCCGCTGACATATTAGCCAACCATTTTCAGTGTGATGTGCACTTTATTGAGCCTACCCTGAAAGGCACGCCTGATGTGTCGATAAAGGGGTTAAAGTGGGAAATTAAGAGTCCGATTGGTGGTAGTGCAAATAATATTAGAAAGAATATGCGCGAGGCTGGTCTGCAATCACAAAATGTTGTAATAGACTTGCGTAGATCTAGATTGCACCAAACGCGAGCAGTCGGGTACATCCATCAATATATGGCAACTTCCAGAAAGTTGAAGCGCGTACTTGTAATTACCAAAACTAAGCAAATATTGACAATAGAATAGGCTCTTGCGTATAATTAGAGGTATAAAAGACGCATACGGGACTGAATCTGACCCAGAGGCGTCTTTTTTGTTTGTCTGTTAGTTTACACTGAGCCAGCGGAGCCAGAAGTCGCAGCCGCGGCTGTGGCCAACGAGGATGGTTTGGGGTGTTATGTCGAAGCGTTCTACTTCTTGCTTCCAGAGTTCGTAGTCGGGAGCGTTTGGCATGGGGCACTTCGGGTGTGGCGGCGGCGATTTTTTTTGAGCTGCCTAGCCCCTAGTTAGTAGCTGCCAACCGATCGTATATCTTTTGGGCTTCTTGCATGTCTTTGCCGTAATGCGACGACTGTTTCTGTACCAATACAGTGCCGTACTTTGCTACTTCGGTGCCAGCACTATTCATGTATCCCACCATAGTGCTGTAATCGCCCATCCAGTTATCGCCAATAAAAGTTTCGGGTTTTAAATAGTCCTTATAGCCTGCTTGCATACATGCGGTCCATGCAGATCCAAAATTTCTATCCCTACTGCCACAGGACGACATTATCTGTTGGTAGGCACTGCCCACAGGTGCCATCATGGCATCGTAACGTTGACCATTAGCCCATTTGTAAAATTCATCATAAGTGTGCTTTGGACCAGTATCAGATAGTTTCACTTGAGCGGAATCTACTTGTATGTATTTAACGTATTTGATTGGAATGTCCGCATGTACCGATTTACTTTTCTTAAAAGTTAATTTGGATTGTCCTGAAAGTTTAACCTTTTGGAATGTTGCAAACCCTTTTTTATTGACCTTGGCCTTTACTGATTTTTTGCCATTGACGTAAATCTGTAGAGTTTCTCTTTTAGGGTCGTGAACGACAACATCGTATTTACCATCACCTTTAAAGTATGCATTACTGACATAAAAAGCATTGTTATTCGCGGCAAAAGCAGTTGATGAGAGTGAAAGGACTGAGAATATAGCCAGAAACACTAGGGAGTATCTTTTCATATTCAGATTATAGCAAAAAGGGCTAACATGGCCTCTAAGTTACAATCGATAGTGTATCTATTGAGCCAAAATGTTTGGGGTATCTGGCCCTACCCTAGTGACCACCAAACGAATGCCTTACTTTCGTGGGGTTCTTTGTTTGGCACACCACGATAGAGGACGTGATGGCTCTCGCTAAATAGAGCAAAGGCTTTTAGTTTAGAGTTTAGATTGATTCTGGTTCGACTATTCTTGGTGATGAGGGGTGTGTGCCAAGAACTCGGGTGTGCCTATCTTCGATGTACTCTAGAAGAGAGTCGACTGTCTGTGGGTCGCGTGGATGTGAGTAATTCCAGATTGTCCGTTCTTCTGGCGCACCGATGACGTCGAGACCTGCTTCAACATGGGCCAGTGCATATTGAGTGAGCACAACTAAACTAGGAACCAAGCCTTTCTCCACAATATTGAGTTCTTTGTGGTAGACCTCGTCTTCAAAAGAGCGCAACTCCTCTTCGGTTAATTGTCGTTGAGGGCCGCATACGACGCGATCTCGGGAGCCGACGATGCGGTCGACATGTTCGTAAAACTTCATGGACATTAGAATACTATAAAAGACCGATTTAGTCAAAGGGCACCGGGCTGCTGGGTCGCTTGGCTGTACCCTCGGAAGCGTAGCTTCATGACAGTGCTGACGGTCGACTATACGTTTCGCTCTATTGCCCGCGCAGTATATTTTGCTGCCAATCTGTGAATAAGTAATGCCGCTCGGATTTGATGCTGCGGGCTAAAATCTCGAACTCTATCGCTGCCCGCAAATATATAGCAAGCATCTGCGTACCAATCTGAACTCGTAAACGCAAAATACTGTTTACTCTTCTCGCTACCTTCGTTCTCTATGCCTCAAGTTTACCGGGATATCTTGATTCTACGTTTGGCATTGGCTCATTGGTATAACCCATGCCCTTAAATAATTCCACTGCCACTCGGTGTACTAAGTACTGAGCCTCGTCAATATCTACGGGATCTATTCGTTTGCTAATAGTTTTAGCGTCTTGCCGTATTTCTTAACAATTTTTATTGCTGCGGCATCAATCAACTTACGTTGCTTGTCCGTAATTTTGTTCATCGATTCTTTGGTTGCCGTTGTCATGACTTTATCTTACAGAATATAAGTGAGACATTCAATCAGTAATACGACAATCAATGTTCCATTTCATGAAGCATTAATGTACTATGCCCCTCAACGGTCGTTTAATGCGATTCAAATGTGCTGAATCATGTTTGATATGCCGTCGTAGGCAGCGCCAATGACTTCATCAGATAATATTTGTGGTACGCCTATCTCGTTCAAAGATACGGGTTGTCGGGCAATTCGGCCATCGGCTAATAGGTATACACCACAGCTCACGTCACCGTCTCTTGTGCGGCCTGCTACTGAGCCGACTTTCCAGCCAACAACTTCAGTGACCAATGTAACATGCTTAGAAAAAGGTGAAAGCTTTACATTCTTATCGGTAACAGATAAGACTTCGCCCCCTTCAAAATCATTCGCCTCTAGCTTTGTTAATGCCTTGCTGACTAAACTTGGCAATCCTATGCGTTTTCGCTCAATACTGTCTGTTTTTGGTGCCTCTACTGCTGGGGATCGTGGCGTTCTGGCTTTAACTTGGCGTAGGGCTTTGGCTGAAAGTTGTGGGGACGCTTCGAATTGCTTCATGGTGAGCATAAAATAACACAATAACTGTGTTCCGTAAATAGTTGCCTGAATATATTTGTAGATCGCCTCGAATGAATCAAAAGTCCTTATTGGGCGGTCATGAGTCCGAATATCTTTGCAGCCGTTTCGCCGTAACGCAGAGCGCAAGCTTCATCGAGCGTAGTTGGTTCAGTGTCCGGATGGGCCGTCATCTCCCTATATTTGAGGATCATTTGACGGAGCGCCTCAGAAGCTTCTGGTATTTGGTCGGCATCAATTGTTACTTCCAGTGGAGTCGTTCCGATACTCTTGAAACGTTCTGCGATTCGCATGCCCCGAATGGCTCGTTTTGTATCTAGGACCTGATGCTCAGTATCGGCTAGGTACATGTCGCCTTCACGCCGTAGCTCATCGTGAATGTCGAACATAGCTTCTCTGGTTGACGCTAACTTATTTAACAGAGGCGACACTGTTATGAATAGCCCAGTTTCAGGATCGGAATTACCTTCACACTGATGAGCAATTACTACTGCAGAGTCAGTAGCTCCAACTTCGTCATATGTAGTTAGTATGGCTGCACCTTCTAGGTATTTCATTATTCACAGCTTAGTCGAGATTATTTGTGTACGCAAGCATGAGCACTTCGATTGTCGGGTCCGTTCGCTTTGCTGCTGTTGCGTGCTCAGAACGAGATCCTGCGCAGCTTCTTTAATTGGGCCATATATTTGTTATACGGAACACTTATCTCCTCACAGGAATCTAGACCAAAAAGCTTTTCCATCTCCGGGAGTTCATCCTCAGAATAACCAAGTATCACTGAAAAAACCTCGTCCTCGACCGTGTAGAGCGCCAATCCACCGTCGAGATAGGCATATTCCTGGTCGTGCATTTTCAACATCTCTAGTTCTGAATAGCCGCGTAACTTAAACCATTGCATGCCTTCTTCAACACTTTCAACCGTAATCTCTTCGTCGATACTGTGTAGGCCATTTTTTGTACTTACACTGTGAATCTCAACTCGATCACCGTAATCAATCATTTTTAGCGTGTCGTCGCTGTCTAGTTTTGCGTAGTAATGGGTAGCGCTCACTTCGACTGTTGGCGTCGCCCCTAACTCATCGATTTTCAAAGTCATAGCGTTAAATGAGCTAACACGGAATTTTTTTTCGAGCTGTTTAGACATGTCGCCAGTATAGCAAAACAAAACACTCTGCTTTCGCAAGGTGCTTATGTTTGGCTGCTTTTTCGACTCAGGAGTGCATCTGGGTGAGAGTGTGGCCCATGGCTAGTCGTTCGTGCTCAGATATTTCTGTATGTTTTTGTATCGCACCGAACTGGTTATAAATGTTGGTCAGATCGGCTCTTGTTGCCTGCATCGCTAAAGCATCGATCATTTCTGTTCTCCAAGAGATCAAGCATGCGTTGTCCAACACTGTTCGGCTGTACGTCAATTCCGTTGAACATGTCTATAGTGTCACTGACATTTGTTAAGCTGACTGACGGGCGTATGCGCCGTAGATTTTGTGGCCTGAAGTCTATGATACAGAACCCAGCGGCCCTATCGTATATGAAATTTCCAGCATTTGCGTCAACCGTGACTAGTTTATTACCGAGTTTTGTGGCGGTGTCGAGGAGTTGCTCGATTTGATTGTTAGTCACCTCCGATAGTTCTTTCGAAGATAGTTTGTGCAGAGGTGTCCCTTCTACAAAGCTGCTAATAGTGACGGCATCATCGTAAGAGGCGGCTATTATCTCCTCAGTTTGAGGTATGCCATTTGCGCGCAATGTGGTTGCGATGAGGTAGTCGAATGTTGGGGCTTGGGCGGCTCTTCGTACAGCAACTTTTTGCCCATTCGTCTCTAATGCAAAAACTTGCGCAAAGCCACCTGAACCAACAAAATCTGCTCGGCGCCATACAGCGGCGTTACCGTGTTCTCTTCGGTGACTGTCGATGTCGGCTAATAACTGCGATACATCTGGGGCGTATGTCGCATAGGCGTTCAGGACCGATTCTCTCGCTTGGATGAGGCCAAGCGTAGTAGCTCCTAGATTATTTAAGAAGTTAGAATATGCTTGTGATTCGTATGACTCTGGTTCTGTGATTTGCCGGTAGGCATTTGTTGATTCTGACCCGTCGGTATCATGAGCAAAGGCTGCAAGGTGTGCCTGTAGTGACGAACGAGACTGCGAAGGAGTAGACATAAT